>CAZGWJ010000045.1:0-20466 GCA_964529445.1 uncultured bacterium | reverse complement strand
CTCGTCCGGAAGTACCGGTTTCTCGCCTTTCACCTTCGCCAAGCGGGTGAGGAAAGCCTGACCCTTGCCCGTCTCGAACTCGGCCTCGAGCGTCCAATACTCCTCGGGTTTGAACGCCGCAATCTCTTTCTCCCTCTCGTAGACCAGTCGCAAGGCGACCGATTGGACGCGTCCGGCGGACAAGCCCTTCCGGATGTACTTCCACAGGAGAGGGCTGATGCCGTACCCCACCAGCCGGTCGAGGACGCGGCGTCCCTGCTGGGCATTGACCATGTTGAGGTCGACGTCGCTGGGGGACTGGATGGCTTCCTGGATGGCACTTTTCGTGATCTCGTTCAACCGGAGCCGATGGAGGGGGGGCGGAGGGGGGGCGCCCTCCTTGACGCGCGAAAGGAAGTTCCGGATGTGCCAGCCGATGGCCTCACCCTCGCGGTCGGGGTCGGTCGCGATGAAAACGGCGCTGGATTTGCGGGCGGCCTTCTTGATCTCGTTGATGACCGGCGCCTTGCCGCGGATGGGGATGTATTGCGGCTCGAAATTGTTCTCGAGGTTCACGCCGAGTTTCGATTTGGGCAGGTCGATGAGATGACCCTTGGATGCCAGCACATGGAAATCATGACCGAGGTACTTGTTGATGGTCTTGGCCTTGGAGGGCGACTCGACGATGACGAGCTTCTTGAGTTTTCCCGTCTTGGACGACTTGGCTTTGGTCACGATGGCGTGCTTTCCATTGGGGTTGGCTGGACAAACGACGTCGGCAAGGATAGGACAGGCTTCGGCGATTTGTCAAGGACGGTCGTTCCACGGACCTGCCGATAGACCTGGACGCCTGCGGGTCAATTCGAACTCAGAGCCGGAAGTAGCAATGCCCCGGTGCCTGAGACACGCACCCCTTCATCTCGAGCACGAGCAGAAGCTCGCTCAGCCTTCTAGCCGGCATCCCCGTTTCCCGGGCCAACGCGTCGAGATGCATCGGTTCGAAGGACAGGTTGTCCATGAGGAGGGATTCCTCCTCGGTCAGGTCGGCAACGCGGAAGGAAGCAGGGGATTTCCGCGCGCGGACCACGGCCGAAGCGGCCGGATCCCCCAATTCGCGGAAGACATCGTTGGCGTCCATGACCAGTTTGGCTCCCTCCCGGATGAGGGCGTGGGTTCCCTTGGATTGCTCCTGATGGATTGGTCCGGGCACCGCGAAGACCGTTCGTCCCTGTTCGAGCGCGTGATCCACCGTGATGAGCGAGCCACTGTCCTCCTCGGCTTCCACCACAAGGACGCCCTTCGCCGCGCCGCTGATGAGGCGGTTGCGTTGCGGGAAGTGAAGGGCCAGCGGCTTTGAGTCCAGCGGGTATTCGCTGAAGACAGCGCCGCTTCCTGCGATGCGATCCGCCAATTCGACGTTCTCGGGCGGATAGATCTGGAGGAAACCGCTTCCCATGAAAGCCAGGGTCCTCCCTCCCTTCACAGACAAGGCACCCCGATGAGCCGCGCTGTCGATGCCCCGGGCCAGCCCGGAGACGATCGTATAGCCGCCGCGGGCCAATGCCTCGGACAAGCGGTTCGACACCTGGAGGCCGTAGACGCTGGGTTTCCGGCACCCCACCACGGCCAAGGCCTTCTCGTCGGCTTGAAGATAGGTGCCGCGCATCCAGAGGACGAAGGGTGGGTCATAGAGATCCTTAAAAACGGACGGAAAATCGGGATCGCCGTCGACCAGCACACGGACACCCGCTTGCCGCGCCCTCTCCATCTCGTTCTCCACGTCCCGGGCCGGATCCTCCAGGGCGAGGACCTTCGCGGCGCAACCGGGGTTCCAATCCGGAAGGGACGCCAGGCGTTCGGCGGTCGAACCGAAGATGGATTCCAGGTCCCTGAAGGCCGCACGGGCGGCCGCCAGTCGTCGGGGGCCCACAACACCGGTCAGATGCAAAGCCAGCAACACATCCCGTGGAAGCATAATCGATCACGACTCCGGAGGTAACTGGATGGGGATCAGTCCGAGAGAACGGCCTTATTGGGGCCAGCCGCAACGGCCTGGGCGAGCATCTCCTCGCCCTTCTGGAGGAGAACGCCGTCGTTTTCCGCGTGCTTCGGGTAGGCTGCCGTGCAAAGATTCAAGCATGCCGCCGGATCCGACCCGACCGATTCCCGGAAAAGCTTGAAGATCCGCTTGACCACGATGCCCAGGGTTTGATTGGCCGTATCCGGAAGGATGACCGCGAATTTGTTGCGGTCATAGCGGCAAATGATATCCACGCGGCGAAGCGCCTTGATCAGGATCTCGGCCACCAAGATGGCGAGCCGGTTCCAATCCCCTTCCCCATGGACGGGTTTCAGCGCGGTCAACTGGATCAACAGAAGGCTCATGTGCCGCTGGTATCGGCGGGCCCTTTCCACCTCGATGGAAAGGGACTCGACGAAGTAATGCCGGTTGAAGAGCCGTGTCCCCTCGTCCACGAGATCGACCGGCCTCTTGCGGCCTCCCTGCCCCGTCGCATCGCTGCCGGAGGTTTCGACGGCGGCCGAACCGACCGGGATCTGGAGACTATCCAACTGGACGGACTCCTCGACGGTCGGTTCGGCCTTGGTCGGAACCGGCGCGACCGGCTTCTCCGCGGCCTTTTTCGCCAGCGGGGACAGGATGTCCCTGCAGTCCTGCCATACGGAGGCGACATCCACGGACAACTTTTCGTCGTATTTGCGTGCCTCCCGGTTGAGGAGACCCAGCAAGAGATACGACTTGTCGTCCCACTCCATTGCCGCGAAGATGCCGCTGGAAGGCTTCTGGATGCGCAGAGTCCCGCTGGCCGTGAAGGTCGGCTTTCCCGTGATATCGGTCAACGCACGCGACGGCACCTTCAGCAGTGCCATCCGGTCCTCGATCCCGACACGATGGAACGTCCTCTCCACGGGTTCGGTCTCGCCGGCGCAAGCAAGGGTCGCCGGTGGGGACTGCACGTTCTTCGAAAGCGCGAGGAACGCGGAGTCGAATCCCCAGGACTCAAGCATGACCCGGCAGGATTTCTCGAGCGCCTCGACGGGATCCGACGTGAGGCGTGCATGATGCTTGATGTTGGCGGCGATCTCTTCGGGTCGAGGCATTTTCATCCTATCGCAGGGCGCCGAACGGGCACCGTGGAATGGGCACAGTTTAGCAGAGTTCGGTTCATTCGAAAGCGATAACGACCTGGGACCCCTCCCGGACGTCGGACGTGAAACCGGCCGGCAGGCCGTCCACTGTCAGGAGCAATCGCTGACCCGGCCGCGTGGCCATCGGTTTCTCCATCTGGGCCAGGATGTGCACGACTTGTCCCATGGCCGGCTTCCCATCCCGCGTGACGAGGGTGGCATGGTCGATCAGGAACTCGTCGGGACTCACCGGTTGGCCGTTCATGAAGATCCGGCCGGGCTCTCCCGCGAGAGTGAACGGGTGCCCGTTGACCGTCAGGCGGATCGACGCACCGTCCTTCGGGGATCGCACCACGTCACGGACTCGGTACTGGGACTGGGTATTCCGGGAGAACTCGATAATCTCGCCCTGTCGAACGCGATGGTTAAAATCCACGTCTTGACCGCCTGCCCGGAGCCGGTAGTTCTTCTGGGTCAGGAAGGTCGGCTGGCCGTTGATCGACACCAGGATCTGACGGCTCACCTCGTTCCCGATCTCGTAGCCATTGCCCTCCAACAGTTCACGCAGGGTGGTCGGCGTCGAGACGGCGACTTCCGCGCCCTCGGGGATTTCCTCCTCGTCAGCGGCCATCCTGCCGTTCACGATCACCTGGGCGCGCAAGACAGCCGGCATTCCGTTCAGGAAGCAGGCGATCTCGATCCGCTCACGCCGAAGATCACCGGCGGTGATCCGGGCATCCGTTCCCGGGACGGGCGGCTCGAAGGAGATCTCGGCCCCTTCCGGGATGGGATCCGTGATCGACAGGGTATACCCGGAACAGAGATAGCGGGCGACGCGGCCTGAACCACCCTTCACGGACCGGAGCTGTCCGTCCAGAGTGAAATGAAGGTCCCTGCCCCGGGGCAGCGAGCCCCCGGGGGTTGGAAGACCGGTGCGATCCAGGAGGTCACGAAGAAGCAATTCCCCACCCATCTGGAGGATGGAATGTGTCACGCCATTGATGGCGAGCCGATGGACGCGAAGGCCGCGCCCCCCCGCCGCCACGAGAAGAATCCCCGCGGGAGTGACGCCCCAGGCTTCGGTGAGGCGGCCGGTTCGGTCCTCGAGGTTCAAGGCCTGTGTTGGACGCCTCACGCCGATTCGCCGGTTCTCCAGGTTGAGATCGACACCGATCTGTTCCGCCAGGCCTGGAGTAGCGCTTCCGCCTCCCACGAGAACGACGGCCGCAGGCGTTCCATGGTTCGCTTCGAGGATCCGATCGGCCACCGTCCGGGAGATCTCCTTGAGGGCCGCCTGTAGGGAACGACGAGCTTCGGTCGGATCCACCTCGACCCGGTTGCCGAATATATCCACGCATTCGCAAGGTCGCACCGGTTCCGTCGTCGAGAGCGTCCGTTTCAGGGCCTCGGCCTGGTGGAAATCCAGCACCCAATGATGACAAAGCGCCTCGGTGATCTCGTCCCCGGCCATGGGTACCATGGCAAAAGACAGCACATGCCCGTTCTTCACGACCGCGATATCGGATGTGCCGGCGCCGACATCCACCAAAGCTAGATTGAGGAGACGCAGATCGGGAGGGATGACGGCTTCCAGCGCCGCGATGGGTTCCAGGGTGATGCAGGAAACACCTAATCCCGCTTGATGGCAGACCGCCAGGAGTCCGTCCAGAACCGCCCGGGGAAGGAAGGTGGCCAGGACATCCGCCTCCACCTGGAGGCCCTTTTGCTCGAGCAGAGATCTCATCGGGACCCCGTCCAGGCGGAAAGCCACCGTCGAATAGCCGACGCAGTTGAAATCCACCTGGCTGTCCGGAAGCGCCGCCTTCAGGGCTTCGCTCTCCAGGCACGCCACATCCTCGGCGCGGATGGGCAATGCCCCGGGGATGGGCATGCGGGCGGTACCAAACGATGTGCGAAGTGCCCTTCCGGCGGCGGCCACGGCCACCTCGCGGATGGGCTCCCCGAGCCTTTTTTCAAGTTCATGGGTGACCCGCCGGACGACCGACGCCACGGCCGCAACATCATGGACCTGACCGTCCAGCATGCAACGCTCGGTGTGCTCCGCGACCTCGAGATCGACGACCTCCGCGCCCCGCAGGGTTCTTCGGCCGACGAGTCCCGCCACCTTGCGGGTGCCAATGTCCAGCGCACAGATCCAGTCAGGCATGAAGCAACCTCATTCGATATTTCGTCATGGGCACACCTCGCATCCGCGAAAGCATGCCCCCTCATCGCTTCGCAGCCCAGCACCCTGTCGGGTTCCGCCGCCCACGCCGGGAGCTCCCGTCCTCAACTATTTCACCTTGATCGCCTGGAAGATCGCTCTCAGGGACACCGGATCCGGCGCCAGGATGAAATATCCGCTCAAGACCTCGTTCTGCTCGATGAACCGGGTATCGATAACGATCACCTTCGAATCGCGGTCCATGCCCTGCATGACGCTCGTCAAGACAGCTCCCGCCACGTCGAAGACCAGGTTCGGCACCGAGATGAGCAGGAGAAGACCCAGGAACTCGTTCAAGGCGGCCAAGTAGGCGCCTGTCAGGATGTTGCCCGCTTCCTTGATGGCGGAATGCCCGATCTCGTTGAGCACCTGGCTGGAACCCACCTCCTGTTTGAGAAGGATGTCGGCCAGATGCAGGGCGGCCGTCCGCGGGAAAAGGACAAGGATCTTTCCGGTGGCATCACCCAGGATGTTGAGCGTCAACCCGGCAATCAGGCCGTTGGGATCCCCCGTGATGGTCGGGACCTCCGAGAAGGCGAGAATGCGGACTTCGGGAACCGTGATGTATATCTTCTTCCCCACCAGTTGTGAAAGGGCCGTGGCCGCATGGCCCGCGCCGATATTGCCGACTTCCCGTAGGGCGTCCGCCTGGGCCGGGGTGATCTCCTCAAGGTTGATGGACATGAGCCGCCCCTTCCCGGGTATTCACTTTCGTCTCCGACTTGTGCCGACGCCCCACGAGATCCTCCAGCAATCCCGCCACATCGAGGACCAGGCAAATCTTCCCGTTACCCAGGATGGTGGCTCCCGTGTAGCCTCGAATGCCCTTGAGAAAGCGATCCAACGACTTGATGGCGGTCTCCTGCTGCCCCAGGACCTCGTCGACAATGATTCCGACGCGGTAATCGCCCACCTCGAAGATGAGAATGGGGATCAGATCCTGGCCGTCCGCTCGTTCAGGAACCGGACCGCGGGGCATCTCCAACAGTTCCTGCAGGCGATACAGGGGAACAACCGAATCACGCAGCAAGAGGGTCTCCTGTTGTTGGACCCACTTGATCTCATCGGATGGTATGTCCACCGTCTCGATCACGTTCGCTACCGGCACAGCGAAAGTCTCGCCCGCGCAATGCACGAGAAGGGACTTGATGATGGCCAGCGTGAGCGGGAATTTAAGGTTGAAGGTGGTCCCATGGCCCCGGCGGGTGTGGATCTGCAAGGTCCCGCCCAGGGATTCGATCTTGGTCTTGGCCACGTCTACGCCGACACCGCGGCCGGAAACATCGGTGGTCGCGTCCACTGTCGACATCCCGGGCAGCGTGATGAGCCGGATGACCTCCTCATCCGTCATTTCCAGCGACTCCTCCTCCCCCACGACCCCCAATGCAACGGCTTTCCGACGCACCTTCTCGGTGTGGATACCCCTCCCGTCGTCGGAAACCGCGATGTGCACGTAGGCCCTTTCCCTTCGCGCCACCAACCGCACCGTGCCGGCATGGGACTTCCCTTCCCTCAACCGTTCGTCCGGCGTCTCGAGTCCGTGGTCGACGGCGTTCCGGAGAAGGTGCACTAACGGTTCGGCCAGGTCGTCGACGATAGTGCGGTCCAGTTCCACCTCCGCGCCCTCCACGACGAATTGCACCTCCTTTCCGAGACGCTTCGAGAGATCCCGGATCATGCGGGGAAACCGGTCGAAGATCTGGCGGATGGGCACGAGACGGACCTGCATGATCTCGTCCTGGAGATCCCTCGTGATGTGGTGAAGGTTCAGGAAGGGGTCCTGGAGTTCCTTGATCTCATTGCCGGCGATGACCTGCTCAAACCGGATCTTGGCGATGACCAGCTCCTGGACGAGCATCATCAGCTTGTCCAGTTTGGACGTGTGGACGCGGATGCTGCTGGAAACCACCGGGGATTCCACCCGGGCATCCGGGCGGGATGCCGGAGGAGCCGGGGCTGAAGGGGGTGCCATCGGAGCCGGCTTCACTGGGACTTCCGGGGATGCCTCCAAGGGGGCTGAACCCTTCCTATCATCGGCGATCGGGACCGGTTGCACATTCTCCAACCGGAAATGCTCGACGCCCACGCGAGCGATCTCCGAGATCCTCAGGAGCGAGGAACGGACTTCCTCGGACGGTTTGTCGGTCAGAAGGAGGAGATGGAAGGCCCCGGGGAACCTTCCCTTCTCGATGTCCTCGGGAGCGGGATGGGACTGGACGATCTCCCCCAATTCGTTGAGGTTCCGCAGGACCATGAACGCGCGCACATCCTTGAACGTGCAAGCGGGATCGAGTTCGATCAGGAGGTGGAGAACCACAAAGCCCTTGGAACGGGCGTCCTTCAAGACGGTCAGGTCGCCCTCCGTCAGAGCGAATCGCATGGAAGGCACCGGGGTTCCACCGGTCGACTCCGGTTCGGGGGAAGTCAACGGTCCCGTCGCGGCGGAAGCCGTTTCAGGCAACTGAAGCGGCAACGGTTCCTCCTCGATCGGGTCGCCTGTGGTTTTCCCGGTCGACTCCTCGGGTGGCGAAGCAGGTTCACCGGCGAGCAGGGGAGCCGTTTCCTCAGCCGCCCTGGATTTCTTGGGCACCGCGCCATCGCTCAAGGAACGCTCACCACGGGCCGCGGCCTCCAGCATGAACACGATGGAATTCAGCGGACCCTCCGCAAGGGCATCCTGGGTCTTCAAGACTCCCAACCATTCCTCCAGGAGGTCCAAACAGGCAAAGAGGGCATCCGACAAGGCGGGGGTCAGGGGCGCTTTCCCTTGTCTCACCGGATCAAGGGCGCTTTCCATCTGGTGGGTGAGACGGGTCATGGGACCGTAGCCCATCGTTGCGGACATACCTTTCAGCGTATGGGCGGCCCGGAATATGGAATGGATGCATTCCCGGTCCGACGGATCCTTTTCGAGGGAGACCAGGGCGTTGTTGAGGGTCGAGAGGTATTCCCTCGCCTCCTGCAGGAATGCATCCTTGTATTCGCGGATATCCATCTCTCCGAGACCTTCCTTGCCGCCCGGATCTGAACGACCGGCTGACTGGCGGCTTCTGGAACGGCGCCTTGGTGGACCTTCCCAAGGAGTTTAAAACAGTCCTATCTTATCAAACCACCCCGGATGGAGCTTGATCCGATGTTCGAAAACGAGGCTGAAATCGAGCCGATTTAAGGCCGGGCCCGGCTTGAGGCCCTTCCGGGACAGGCTGTTCCCGCCCGGGGCGCTCCTCGTGAACTTTCAGGGACGCCCAGCGGGCTGTTCCCGGAAACCCTTCAACCGTTGTTCCATGTATTCCAGGTAGGAATCCAAACGGACAAGCGTGTTGCGATCCTTTTCTCGCTGGCGGCGCAGCATCAACAGGCGATCCTTCAGAAGCGACATCGTCTCCTGCCCCCGGTACCATTCGATGTCCTTGGGTCGGGTGTTTCCGTCAGGTGAGGAGCCGGGGTTCCTAGCCCGTTCGACATCGTCCACGAACTCCCGCATGCGCGCCAGGAGTCGGATCTCCTTCAGGATCTCCTCCTCCCGAAGGATGGACCTCTCGGTGCGGGCCTCCACCTCCTGACGGCGGTCCTTCAGCAGGCGGATCGTCATCCGGACGCCCTCCCGGTCGCGCGCAGGCGGCAAAGTCGCCGGGTCCCAGTCCGCCGCCTCCGGACTGACCGTTTCCCGTTCTCCGCCGTAGAGACGAAGGAGTTCCTGTAGTCGCGACCGCTTCCGGGTCGTCTCCACGAGCGAATTCAGGCGTTTGTCCAGGCCCGCAGGATCGACGAAAACCGCCTGAGCGGAGATCTCCTGTTCGATGCGATCGTTGTAGAGCGTGAGAAGCGAAAGGGCCTTCTCCTCGAATTCGGCGCGCAAGACGGCCCACCGGGTTTCCAATTCCGATTGCTCCTCCAGTTTCTTCCGGAGTTCTCCCAAAAGGGATTTGAGCCGCATTTCGGACAGGACATTGGGAGCCGTCTCCTGCCGTTTGTGCAGGACCTCGGCTTCCTCCTTCAACTGGGTTACCGCGCGCCCGACGCCGTCCCTTTCGGAGCGCAGCTTCCCCAGCGTCGATGCGGAGATGCGCGCCTCCCTCTCGAACCGGGAGATCAGAACGTCGAATCCCGCCTGTGTGTTGGCCGCCGGCGTGGGGGTCGCAACCCCGGACGGTATTCCCGCCCACACGGGCACCGGTGAAGCGGCAAACAGAACCAGGTATGCGAACCAGGCCCGAAATCGCCCGGTCTTTTTCGGGGTTGCGCCGGTCGTCATTCCACGTCCTTCTCCGACAGCAAGGCGTACTTCTTGAGCTTGTAGATGAGGGCCGTGCGATTGATGCCCAGCATCTTGGCGGCCTGGGTCTGCACGCGCCCGGCCTTCTCGAGGGCCTTCAGGATGAGTTCCTTCTCGTAATTCTCGACCCGCTCGGTCAGTGAGGCATCCTCCGGCAGGACGTTCAGGAGGTCCTCCTTCTGGTGGGTCTGTATATCCAGGGGGAGATTCGACGGGTAGAGCGTATCGCCGTCGGATAGCACCACGGCCCTCTGGATGGCATTCTCGAGCTCACGGACGTTCCCGGGCCAGGGATACCGGGTCATGAGTTCCAACGCCTTCTTGTCCACGCGGGCGACCTTCTTGTTGGACTCCAGGCTGTAGCGGTGCAGGAAATGAAGCGCCAGTTTCTCGATGTCCTCCTTGCGGACCCGCAGGGGCGGCACCTGGATGGGCACGACGTTGAGGCGGAAGAACAGATCCTCCCGGAAATCCCCCCTCTTGATGGCTTCCTCGAGGTTCTTGTTCGTGGCCGCGATGACACGAACGTCGGTGCGGATGAGTTCGGTACCGCCGACGCGCTCGAACTCCTTCTCCTGGAGAACGCGAAGCAGCTTGACCTGCGTGGCCAGGCTGATATCGCCAATCTCGTCGAGGAAGAGGGATCCCCCGTTGGCCAGTTCGAAGCGCCCGATGCGCTTCCCCGCCGCACCCGTGAAGGACCCCTTCTCATGTCCGAAAAGCTCGCTTTCCAGCACCCCCTCGGCGAACACGGCACAGTTCACCTTGATGAAGGGTTTCTCCTTGCGGCGGCTGTTGAAATGGATGGCATGGGCCACCAGTTCCTTCCCGGTCCCGGAATCCCCCCGGATCAGGACCGCCGTATCCGTGGGCGCCACCTTGTCGATGAGTTCGTACACCGACTGCATGGCCGGACTGTTTCCCACGATCCGGCGGTAGTTGTACTGGTCATTCAGCTTCTCGCGCAGATACTTGTTCTCGTAAAGGAGCTTCTGGCGCTCGATGGCCTTCTCCACGGTGATGCTCACCTGCTCGGTGGAAAAGGGCTTGGTCACGTAATCGGTGGCGCCCAGCTTCATGGCCTCCACGGCCGTCTCGATGGTTCCGTAGGCCGTCATGATGATCACCACGATCTCGGTGTCGATCTCCTTGATCATGCGAAGGAGGGTCATCCCGTCCACTTTCGGCATCTTGATGTCCGTGATGACCACATCCACGTGCTTGGATTTGATCGTCTCCAGCGCCTTCTCGCCGTCCTCGGCCTCCAGGATCGTATGCTGTCCCTCCTCCAGCGTCTGGCGCAGGACCTTCCTCATGCTGGTCTTGTCATCCACGATCAGGATGGTGCTCATGGTTCAATCCTCCAGTGATGTCGAGACCGGCAGGAACAGGACGAACAGGGCCCCGCCCTCCGGCCGGGTGACGGCCCCGATGCCGCCGCCGTGCGATTCCAGGATCTTCCGAGTGATGGAAAGACCCAACCCGAAACCCTCTGCCTTGGTGGTGAAGAAAGGGGTGAAAAGTCGCCCCCAATGCGCCGGATCGATGCCCGGCCCCTCGTCCCTCACGTCGACGCAGGCCCACCCCTGCTCCGGCGTGGTCGCCGGGATTCCGACCTGGATCTCCTGAGACCAGAGCCTTCGCAGTTCGGAATCCGTCCTTCTCCTCACCTCGATCTCCACGGTTCCGCCGGCCGGCGAAAGTTGCACCGCGTTCAAGACGACGTTCAGCACGGCACGGCGGAAGGGATCGGGATCCAAGCGCACGGGAAGGCTCCCCGAGCGGGCGAAGCGGACCTTCACCTTCCGAGGCCGGGCCTCCTTGAGGATCAGGGGTCGGATATCCCGCACCGACTCGGACAGGTCGGCGTCCAGGAGTTCGAGCGCCGCCGGCTTGGCGAAGACCAGGAAGTTCGTGACGATCCGGTTGAGGATCTCGATCTCCTTGGCGATGTCGGCCACGATCTCCCGGCTTCCCGCCGGCACCTCGCCCCGCTTGGACTCCAGCTTGCGGGCCAGCAATTCCGTGAAACCCTTCATGGCGCCCAGGGGGTTCCGGATCTCGTGTGCGATACTGGCCGCCAACTGCCCGATGGTGGCCATCTTCTCGGATACCTTGACCTCGGATTCCAGCCGTTTGACCTGGGTCTCGTCGGTGAGGATGATCTCGGTGCCCAGGATCCTTTCGTCCTCCCCCAGGAGAGGGGTGCTCCGGAAGTCCAGGATCTTGGGGTTCTCCCCTCCCAGACGCACCTCGGTGTCGGTCATCTTCTTCCCCTGGGTGAGGGACGGCCAGACGGCCTGCAGGAACTCGGGATGCTTTCCGAACGCATCCTCGAAATGACGTCCCACCACCTGCTCGGGATCCAGCCCCAGGATGCGCCCTGCCGTCCGGTTGAAACTGGTGACGTTGTTCTTCAGGTCGATGACCAGAAGGCCGTTCGACATGGACTCCAGGATGTACTCGTTGTGGCTTTCCAGGCGGGACGCCATCTCGTTGAAGGCATGGGTCAACGCGCCCAGCTCGTTGGAAGCCGAGACGTTCACGCGCGCGCTGAAATCGCCCATCGAGACCTTCTGCGCCGCATCCGCCATTTCCTTGATCGGACGGACGAACCGTCGACCGAAGACCAGGACAAAGCCGCCCGCCAGGGCCAGGCAGACCATTCCGAAGAAGAACAGGACCTTGGCGAACTGCCTCAACCCCGACACGAACCGGGCGCTCGCCTCCACGGCAAGGATCCCGACCGTTCGACCCTTTCGGTCGCGAATGGGCGCGTATCCGACCTTGTAGATCCCTCCGTCGCGGAACGTGAGAAGGATCGAAGCGGCAGGTTCCCCCCTCCGTGCGCGGGTTAAGGGGGCCGGGTCGATATCGGCTGGCCAGTAGGGTCGTCCGCTCTCGTACCGGTTCCGGGCTTCCGCCAGAATCCTTCCCCCCGAATCAAGGATCAGCAGGTTCTCGGCACCGCTTTTCAGTCGTTGCTCCTCGAGATTCTCCCTGAAGGCCTGGGCCAGTTCACCCTGAGGCTTCAGGTAAGGCAGCCACTCCGCCCTCAATTGTCCAGCCGACAGGTTGGCGATCGCGAGGAGCCTTGCGCCCATTTCCTCGTCGAACGTCCTTTTGGAGACCCAATACGCGAACCCGCCATAGATGAACAGAACGATCAAAACCGCGATGAGCGTCCGGCTCAATAGATCGGTGAGGACCCTTCCCCTGAACGCAGGGCGGATGTCAGGCATGGATGAAGCCTCGGAACCGGCAGAATCGATGGAATGGACACAGGGCCAAGGGTGAGTGTTTTCTGACAGTCGGATTGGGCCTGTGACTAAATAATAACACCCCGGATTTTTTCCGTGAAATTTTTGACTGGCCTGTCCAAAAGGATAAACCCTTTATTTTCAAGGCATATTCGAGACCAGCGAAATTTCCCGAAACTTGTAATCCGTGCCGTTCGAAATCCTCGGCTCGCGCAATGGGCCTTCATTCCCGTCTGCCCATCTATGAGAAACCGGGAGCGGCTTGCAACCCGGACTTCGGAATCCGGTCGGACGGGACCTGAACGGATCTCAGGTTGAGGTCGCAGTCGGTGTGGGGGTCAGTACCGGACTGGGGGTAACCGATGGGGTCCAGGTGGCGCTGGGAGTGAAGGTGAGGGTCGGCGTCGGCGGGGAGGTCGAGGTCGGAAGAGGGGTCATCGTCCAAGTCTGGGTGGGAAGGGGGGTTTGTGTCGGGGTGGGCGTCCAGACCTCCGTGATCACGGTCGTCAGGGTGTTCGTAGGGGTCGAGGTGTCGATCCCCTGGGTCGAAGTACGGGTCACGGTCGGCGTTCGCGTGGGTGTCTTGGTCGGCATGATGGTCGAAGTGTTCGTCCGGGTGGGCGTGAAAGTGAACGTGTGGGTCCGGGTTGGCGTGGTCGTCGGCCAGAAGGTGGACGTCGGGGTCGGGGTATCCGAGGGCGTGCCTCCCGGCGAGTGTGTCTCGCTCGCCGTCGGGGTGGCGCTTCGGGTATTCGTGAACGTGCGAGTCGGGGTGGGACTCCGGGTCGGCGTCTTCGTCGGAGTGATGGTCGTGGTCCAGGTCCAGGTCACGGTCCGAGTGGACGTGAGGGTCCGGGTGGCGGTCCAAGTCCGTGTCGATGTGATCGTGGGCGTATGGGTCTTGGTGAAGGCCACTGCCGGCGTTCGCGTGTTCGTCACCGTCGGGGTCGGCGTGGGTGATCGCGTGGGAGTGACCGTGGGTGTGATCGTGATCGTCCAGGTCGGCGTCGGGGTGCAGTCCACGGGGATATCCACGCAAAGCGTGTAGGAAAGTCCGATGAGATAGCAGTAGACGTCGGACGCGAGGAACTCGAGGACGTTGTCGCCCACCTGGAAGGCCGAAGCGGGAAGATCGACCGAATATCCTCCCGGATACATCATCCAACAGGAGTTCCCGATCTCCCAGCCGGTCGCCGAGGAGAGGCACTCGGCCACTTTCACCCCGTTCACGGCGACCCGGACCTCGTCGTCCGCGTTGATGCACAGTCGGAACCGCCCGTCCAGGACCTGGTTCGGCGAGAGGTTCAAGGTCCGGGTGACCAGGATGTTGCGCGCCGGGCTGGTCACGCAGGGATAATTGCGCGAAAAGGCCGTCGGATTGTCGGTGACCCAATCGCTTCCCTGGCAGGGCGAGGGCCAGGGCGTCAAGGCCGGCACCGGCATGAGATGGGGATTCTCGACGAGTTCCTGGGCGTCGCCGCTGTGGAAACAGGTCTGGAGACGTCCACATCCGCCCACCAGGGGATTGTAGGTGGGCGTAGCGGTGGGACTGCAGGGGGCCGGCAGGTCCATGCACAACTCGTACGAAAGACCGATCTTGTAGCAGTAAACGTCGTCCACCACGAATTCGATGACGTTGGGGCCGAATTTGAAGAGGGAAACCGGAAGGTCGACCTGCAGGCCTCCGGGATGGAGTTCATGGCAGGAATAGCCCAGCTCGTAAGCGACGGGCTGGGATGTGCATTCGGCCGCCAGGGTCCCGTTGACGAACAGATGAACGTCGTCGTCTGCGGAGAGGCAGAGATGGAAGCGTCCGTACGCCGCCTCGGTCGGGTCGAGATAGAAGACGCGCCGGAGCGTGAACGTGTCGGGAGGGCTCTCGACGCAGGGATAGGGCCTGGAATCCCCACCCTCGTTCTTGGAGATCCAGGCGGTGCCGGCACAGGCCTGGGGCCAATTGGTGGTGTCCGTGACCGGACGAACCCAGGGATTATCGAGGATCTCTCCGGAATCCCCGCTCCGGATGCAACGGTGGATCCGGCCGCAGTTGCCCGTCTCCGTCTCGTAGGTTGGTGTCGGGCTCGCCGTGTGGGTGGGGACCACGGACCGGGTTCCGGTGGGCGTGGGGGTCCAGGTCGGCACGTAGGTGGGCGTGTCGGTGATGGTCCCAGTGACCGTGTGGGTCGGCGAGAAGGTCCAAAGAATGGTCGGGAGGGTTCCTGTCCATGTGAAGGTCGGGCTGATCGTCGGTGTGGCGGTCCTCGTGACCGTCCGGGTGGACGTGAAGGTGACCGTGTCGGTAAGGGTTATCGTGGGCGTCCAGGTTACCGTCGGGGTCGGAGTGGCACTCGGCGTGTAGAAGACACACAACTCGTAGGTCACGCCCCAATGACTGCCGCCCGCTCCGTAGAGGACCATGATCATCCGGTTGTTTCCCGGGTAGAAGGCCGAGGCCGGCACGGGGATCTCGACGCAGGAATCCTCGCAACCGCTCCGGCAGGGTGCATTCAGGACGATCGTATTCATCCTCAAGGCCCACACCTGGTGATCGTAAGCCATTCGCAGCACGGCACTGGTCACCTGGGCACCCTGGGGGATGGTGAAATCCCGGTAAAGGATCGCGTAGGAACTGGCGGAAAGCAGGGGTGCTTCCCCGTTGGCGGTCGGGGCAATCCAGGCGGAATCGCCGCACGGTGACCCCCAGTGGCTCGGCAGGGGGGAAACCTCATGGGCCGAGGTGATCCCGGTCGATCGATAGACCCAATCGGCGGAACTGCTGCCGACGCATAGGGTCAGGGAACCCGACTGGGCGAACAACGGTCCCGTGCCCATCCCCAGGATAAGGACCAACAGGAAAACGGGCCGAATCGGGCCCCGAGAAACCATGAAAACGCTCCGTGAATGAATCGTGACTTCCTGCACTATAATAGACCGTGAGGATGGTTTTTTATTCCTGGCAATCGACATCACCGGTCTTTTATGTGGGTATCAGTACGACTCGGCTAAAAGGCCAAATCCGGTTGCATTATAAGGGTTTTTCCTCGTTTAGGCCGGAAACCAGGTGGGCCCGGATCCGGGACTCCAAATCGGGGGAGAATCCCTTTATCGCCGCGATCTGGCCATTCGGCGCGTCCTGAATCCCCTTCACTGACCCGAAACGCCTCAGAAGTGCTGCCATCCGTGTCTTCCCCAAACCAGGGACCTCCCGCAGTGACGAGGATAAGGTGTCCCGATCCCGCAAAAGCCGATGATAACCGTGGGCGAATCGATGGGCCTCATCCCTTGCCCGCATCAGGAGCCATTTCTCGGCCGCCTTCAACCGGACCGGCCCATCCTTTCCGACCGTGAAAACCTCCTCCTCCTTCTTGGCGAGGGCGGCCAGGCCATGACCCGCCGCCAGGAAATCCTCGAGGAAAGGGCGAACCGCCTGGAGTTGACCCCATCCCCCGTCGATCAGGAAAAGGTCGGGAAGCGCGTTCCCCTCCCGGGCCACCAATCGAAGGTAGCGGGACATCATCTCCCGATGCGACGCGTAATCATCCGGTCCCGACACCGTTCTCATGCGGAACTTCCGGTAACGTCCCTTCTCCGGCAGCCCGTCCTTGAAAAGGACCGCGGATCCGACCGTCTGGGATCCCTGGAGGGTCGATACATCGAAACAGGCGATGGTCCGGGGAAGGCGCTTCATCCCAAGGGCCTTACCCAATCCCTCGAGAACCGCCTTGCGGGAAGCCTCCTCGCGAACGGCATCCATGGCGTTCTGGGCCGCCAAGTCCATCAGCCGGCGCCTCCACCCGCGATGGGCTTTCCGCACCACGAAACGGCCGCCCAAGCGCTCCCGGACCCACTCGACCCAGCGGGCCGGCGGCGCCATGCCCCGGGGAAGGACCATCTCGCCGGGAAGATGCACACCAGGCACGTAATGCTGTTCGAGGAAATGGGCCAGGACTTCCGGGAGCGGCTCCTCCATCTCGTTTTCCAGGGTGCGCCGGACGCTCCCGACAACGCGGCCCTGGCGCATCTGCAATACCACGGCGACGGCTTTCCCCATCCCGGCGGCGAGGGCCACCGCATCCACGTCCACCTTCTCCGTCGTCACCACGGTTGCGCCCTTGCCCATGCCGGCCAGGGAAGCCAGGAGATCCCTCAAACGGGCCGCCTCCTCGTAGGCCTGCTCCTCGGACGCCTTCTCCATGGCAATGCGCACCTCCCCGCTCAGGGGGTCGTGTCGGCCCTCTAGGAATTGGCGGACTTGCCGGACATGACGGGCATAGTCCCCGGAGCTGACAGCACCCACGCAGGGACCCGAGCATTGCCCCAGCGAGAACCGCAGACAGGCTTTCCGGGACTTTCCGTCCTGGGGTTTATGGCAGTCGCAGATGCCGAAGTGGCGCCGTAGGAGGTTCAGGATCTCCCGGAGGCGTATGTTCGGGTAGGGCCCGTAATAAAGCGATTCGGGATGAGAAGGCCGCCTCTCGACGAGGATTCGCGGGTAGGAATCCTCGACGGTCAAGCGGAGGAACGGATAGGTCTTGTCGTCCCGCAGGAGGATGTTGTATCGCGGCTGATGCCGCTTGATGAGACTTTCCTCGAGGAGGAAGGCCTCCCGCTCGCTCCCGGCCAGGATGTACTCGGCATCCGCCACCTGGCGCATCAGGACCATCGTCTTCGCGTCGCGGCCCCTTCGCTCCCCCAGGTAGGAGGCCACGCGCTTGCGGAGGGAAAGGGCCTTGCCGACGTAGAGGACCTTACCGTCCGCGCCCCGGAACAGGTAGACGCCCGGCGCGTCCGGGAACTTCCGGACACGGGACGCCAGCGTTTCCGCCTGACGCGCACTCATGAGGATCTCAGCCTCTCCCGATAGGCATGGATCCGGTCGCGAAGGGCGGCCGCCTCCTCGTACCGGTATTCCCGGGCCAGGCGGAGCATCTCCCTCTCCATTTCCATGATCCGCCGGGGCAGGACCTCGGGCGGGAGGAACTCGCCGCCCTCCTCAGCGGCCGACGGGACCGTGTAGTAATCGGCCTCATAGACCGTTCCGAGGATCTCCCGGATCTTCTTCTTCACGGTGGCGGGGGTGATGCCGTGCTCCGCGTTGTAGGCCTCCTGCTTCGCCCTCCTCCGGCGGGTCTCCTCGACCGTCTGCCGGATGGATTCGGTCTCCGCGTCCGCGTAGAGCAGGACGGTCCCCTCCGAATGGCGGGCCGCCCGCCCCGCCGTCTGGAGCAGAGAAACCCGGCTTCTCAGGAACCCTTCCTTGTCGGCGTCCAGGATGGCCACCAAACCCACCTCCGGGAGGTCCAACCCCTCGCGCAACAGGTTCACGCCCACGAGGACATCCTGAACGCCCGCCCGGAGGTCCCGGATGATCCTCACCCTGTCCAGGGTCTCCACGTCGGAATGGAGGTACGCCACCCGCAGGCCGGCCTGCTTCAGGAATCCGGTCAGGTCCTCGGCGGATCTCTTCGTGAGGGTGGTCACCAGGGTCCTCTGTCCCTTCTCCACGCGCCTCCGAACCTCCTCCAGGAGGTCGTCCACCTGGCCTTTCGCCGGCCGCACCACGATCTCGGGATCCATGAGCCCGGTCGGCCGGATGACCTGCTCGGCCACCTTCCCCTCGCTCAGACGCAATTCCTCCTCCGCCGGGGTGGCGGAGACGTAGATCGTCTGCCCCGTCCGTTCCCGGAACTCCTCGATCCGTAAGGGGCGGTTGTCGTAGGCACAGGGCAGGCGGAAACCGTACTCCACCAGACTCTTCTTCCTCGAGCGGTCTCCGTTATGCATGCCCCGCAGTTGAGGCAGGGTCACATGGGATTCGTCCACGAAGGTCAGGAAATCCCTCGGGAAATAGTCCAGGAGCGTGTAGGGCGGCTCCCCTTCGCGCCTTCCCTCGAAATGCCGGCTGTAATTCTCGATCCCCTGGCAATAGCCCATCTCCTCGATCATCTCGAGGTCATACTGCGTCCTCTGTTCCAATCGCTGGGCCTCCAGCAGCTTGCCGGCCCGATTCAATTCCCCGAGGCGGACACGCAGTTCCCGGCGGATCCCGTCGATCGCCCGGACCATGACATCGCGGGGCATGACGTAATGCTTGGCCGGGTAGAGGGGCAGGACCTTGCGGCGGCTCAAGGGCTTCCCCGTCACGGAATCGACCTCCGAGATCCGCTCCACCTGGGCGCCGAAGAACTCGGTGCGGAAGGGGTTCTCCCCGTAGGACGGGAACACCTCCACCACATCCCCCCGGGCGCGGAACCGTCCGCGGGAGAGCTCCATGTCGTTCCGCGAATACTGGATGTCCACCAGGGAGCGCAGGAAGACCTCCCGGGCCATCGGGGACCCCTCCCGCACCACCTGGCGCATGTTCCCGTAATGCTCCGGTGAGCCCAATCCGTAGATGCAGGAGACGGAGGCCACGATGACCACGTCCCGTCTCTCCTGGAGCATGGCCGTGGCCTCCAGGCGAAGGCGGTCGAGTTCCTCGTTGACGGCCGAGTCCTTCTCGATATAGGTGTCCGTCTGGGGTATGTAGGCCTCGGGCTGGTAATAGTCGTAGTAACTGACGAAATAGGCCACAGCGTTCTCCGGGAAGAACTCCTTGAACTCGGAGTACAGCTGGGCCGCCAGGGTCTTGTTGTGGGAAACGACAAGGGCGGGGCGGTTCAGGACCTCGATGATGCGGGCCATCGTGAAGGTCTTGCCGCTTCCGGTGACCCCGAGGAGGGTCTGGTTTCGGGCGCCTTCCCTCAAACCCCGGACGAGCTTCTCGATCGCTTGGGGCTGGTCCCCGGCCGGCTGGAAGGGAGAGACGAGTTTGAAGTCCATGACAGCATTCTCGGGGTTCCGGGCCGTGGTTTCAAGGCCGGGACACTCCCTGTCGGGAAGGACCCGCAATAAAAAAGCCCCGGCCGCTGAAGCGGCCGGGGCCTCTTAAAGAGGTTCCTAAGGGCAGGTCTCGAAGCGGATGTTGTCGATGAAGATGCTGCCACCCGCCACCATGTCGCTGTTCATGATGAACGTCAGCTTGTAGATGGCTTCCGCCCCCGTCAGGGTCCCTAAGCCCCAGTCGATGTCCCAGGTCAGCGTCTGGGCCCCCAGCACCAGCGCGGGCGCCCCGGAATTCTCCGCCGTGGCCGCCACGTAGTAGGGCCCGCCCTCGGCGTCCACCCGGAACCAGATCTGACTCCACGTCCCCAGCGTCCCCGAAGGCACGTACACGTCCATCTTCACGCGCACCACGTTGCTCAGGTCGGACGGCGCAAACGCCTCCCAGTTCAGGAAGTCGTTGTTCCAACCCGTGGTCCCGATGCTCACTTGCATCGCGTAGGTCCCGCTCGTGATGGCGCCCACCGGCGCCGTCCCCGAATCCACGATCGTGTGCACCGCGTTGGTCCCGGAGATCGTCCCGTTCTCGGCCAAGGTCTCCAGGTCGTTCACAAGCACGTCCACGCACCCGCCGATGGTCGGCGTCGGGGTCGGCGCGTCAACCACCTCGAAGCTGTCGATGTACACGTCGCCCGGAGCGCAGCCCTGCGCCATCACGATCTGCACGCCCAGGCGCCTCACCGCGTTGGCCGTGGCGC
>CAZGWJ010000044.1:0-20759 GCA_964529445.1 uncultured bacterium | reverse complement strand
GGGATAGAAGCCGAAGATCACGCCGACCGAGCCGGAGAACACCAGCGATCCGAAAATCGCTTCCAGCGAAATCGTCAGCGGCCATTGCGAACTCACCAGAAACCGATTGACGCAGTAGGTGACGCCGATCGAGGCGGCCACGCCCAGCGCGACGCCGATCGCGCCGCCGACGACCGACAGCACGACGGCCTCGATCAGGAATTGCCACCAGATGTCGCGCGATCTTGCCCCGACGGCCAAGCGGATGCCGATCTCGCGGGTGCGTTCGGTCACCGACACCAGCATGATGTTCATGATGCCGATGCCGCCCACAAGGAGCGAAATGGCCGCGATGGAGGCGAGCAGGGTCGTCATGACCTTGGAGGTGTTGGTGATGGTGGCCTGGAGGTCCGCCATGTTCATGATGGTGAAATCGTCGTCCGCTCCCTCCGCCAAACGATGCCGATCACGCATGAGAGCGACAAGAGATTCCTGAACCGAACCCAGCTGTTCGGCGGAGACGGCTTCGACGTTGATCATCTCCACGTACTGCCTGCCCAGCAGGCGGTACATGGCCGTGGTGACGGGGACGATCACCGCATCGTCCTGGTCACGCCAGCCGGAGGAACCCTTGACGGGCAGGACCCCGATGACCTGGAAGCTCACACGGTTGATCTTGATCGTGGACCCGACCGGGTTCACATCCTCCCCGAACAGGTTCTTCGCGACCGTCATGCCCACCACCGCGACCTTGGCCCGCTGGCTCACCTCGGCATCGGTGAAGAACCGGCCCGCGACCGGCGCGGACGCCTTCATGTCGGCGTAACGGGGCGTGGTCCCGGTCACCTGGGTGCTCCAGTTGTTCGAGAGGTGCACCACCTGGACCCGTCCGCTCAGTTCCGGGGCCGTGGCCTTCACCCCGTCGAGTGCGGCAATGGCCCGGGCGTCTTCCAGGGTCAAGCGCGTCACCGCCCCAGCCCCCTGCGAAACGCCCCCCACGCTCCGGTTGCCCGAACGGAGCATGAGGAGGTTCGAGCCCATGCTGGCCAACTGCTGCTGGATGGACTTTTGCGCGCCCGTCCCCAAGGCCAGCATGGCGATGACCGCCGCGACCCCGATGAGGATGCCCAGAATGGAGAGCCCCGTGCGGATCTTGTTGGATGAGAGCGCCCGGATCGCCTGTTTCATGTAGTTCGAAAAGCGCCAAAGATGGGATCGGGGGATTTCGGCCGTCACCGGCCGCTCGGGCGACCGGACCGGCAGGGATTTCGTGCGTTCGTCGGAAACGACCTGGCCGTCCTTCATCCGGATGACGCGGGAAGCGTGGGCCGCGATATCGGGTTCATGGGTCACCATGACGACGGTGATCCCTTCCCTATTCAGGGACTCGAGGATTCCCATGATCTCCTCGGAACTGTGGGAGTCCAGGTTTCCGGTCGGTTCATCGGCCAGCACAACACGGGGCTTGTTGACCAGGGAACGGGCGATGGCCACTCTCTGTTGCTGGCCTCCCGACATCTCGTTGGGCTTGTGGAGTTTGCGGTCCGCCAGTCCCACCCTTTCCAGCAGGGCGTTGGGGTCGCCGGCGTCGGAACCCTCGTAATAGAGTAGAGGCAGGGACGCGTTCTCGAAAGCCGAGGTACGAGGCAATAGGTTGAATTGCTGGAAGATGAAACCGAGGGTGCGGCTACGCAGGACGGCCAGTTCATCGGGGCCCAGGGTCGCCACTTCGCGTCCGCCGAGGAGGTAGGAGCCGGAATCCGGCGTGTCGAGAAGTCCCAGGACATGGAGAAGCGTGGACTTGCCGGAACCGGACGCGCCCATGACGGCCACGAAGTCGCCCTGGTCGATCTTCAGGGTCACGCCCTGAAGAGCGCGGACTTCCTCCGAACCCATGACGTATGTTTTAACGAGGTCGCGGACTTCGATCATGGAACTTCCTTATTACTGTCACCGTACGCCTTCTCCGTCATGATGCGATGAAAGGCACCCCTCACCCTACCCTCTCCCTCAAGGGGCGAGGGAAACGGGAATTAATGCGGCCTTGCGGCGCCGCCCCGGGTCCCCGTCCTGCCGGGGCGTTGGGGCATGAAGGGGTTGGTCCCCGAAACCGCTCCGGACTTGCCCGGCATCGCGAACTGCGCCACCAGCACCGTCATCCCCTCGTCGAGTCCCGAGACCACCTCGATCACCTTGCCATCGGTCAATCCCGTCTCGACCTCCTGCCGATTGGGTTTCTTCCCCTCTCCCGGCAGCATCACCATGGACTTTCCCTCCCGGGTCCTCACGGCCTCGGAGGGCACGACCAGGATGTCCCTCCGCTCGGCCGTGACGAAGGTGACGTTGGCCGTCATACCGCTCCGCATGAAAGCCGGGACGGCCTTCGGGAGGACGATGACGTCGTACATGGTCACGTTATTGACGGTCTTGGCCTCGTAGCCGATCCGTTTGACCTTCGCCTCGATCGGGGAATCCGGGTATGCGTCCAGCGTGAAGCGGACCGGCTGTCCCACCTGCACCTTGCCGATGTCGGTCTCGTCCACCTGGGCGTTCACGATGAGACGATCGGAAAGGACCAAGACGGTATCGGAGGCCCCCACGGTCTGGCCCGGCTCCACGTTGCGCGCGATGATGCGGCCGTCGAGGGGAGCGAGCAGGGGGGTGGCCTTGTACAACTCCTCCCAATGCTTCACTTCCTCCCTGCCCTTGGCCCGGGCGGCGTCCAGCAAGGCCGCCCTCTCCGAGGAACTCAAGTAGGCCAGGGTCTGGCCCTTCCACACCCGCTCGCCCTCCTGCACCAGGACCCGCTCCACCCGGCCCGAGACCGGCGGTTTGATCTCCACGCGGTTCTCCGGCTGGACGTTACCGGTCGAATCCACCGATAGGACCAGGTCCTGACGGATCACCATCACTTCCTTGAAGGAGGGCTTGGCGGTCTTCTTGCCGCAGGCCGTGACGCCCCACGCGATCCCACCCGCCAGAAGCACAATGATGCCGTACAGGATCTTCCTGTTCTTTGGCTTGTTCGTTTCGGTGTTATCCATTTTTGCCGTCCCCATTTAGTACCTTCGCGGCTTCGTGGCTTCGCGTTGGCTGTGTATTTGTAGTGTCCCTAGGGTAGTTCGCCTTTACCTTGCGCCAATTCCCAGTCGGCTTCGGCCACCTTGGCCGCCCTCAACCCCTGCAACCGGCTCTTCTCGCTCGATATGAGCGAGCTCTCCAACTGGTCCCAGTCCTGATAGGAGAGGAGCCCGTTGGCGTATTGCGCGCTGGCGATCTGCTCCCGCACTTGGGCGGCTTCGAGCGACTTCTTCTGGACTTCGGTGGCTTCGACGGCGTCCTGGAAGGAGGAAAAGGCGTCCTCCAGTCTCAGGGCCGCATCCTTCTCGGCCGTCGTCGCCTCGATCCGGGCCTGTTCACTGGCCGACTTGGCGCTTTTCAGGTTGAAGGCATCCTGGCCTCCCGAGAAAAGCGGCAGGCTCAGGTTCAACCCGGCGGACCAGGAGGGGTTGTCGGGCATCCATTCGTTCCCGCCCCGCGACATGGAACCCGAGGCGTTCAGCGAGGGAAGGAACGCGCCCCGGGCCGTGGTCACCTGGGCCCGGGCGCTCTTGAGCTGCATCGCCGCGATGCGGGAGGAGGGAATGCCCGTGGCCATCCTCTTGAAATCCGGCGACTCGCCGGGCGAATGGACGTCGAAATCCCCCGCCACCTCGAGATGATCGAGCTCGCTGCGTCCCAGGACCCGCGCCAACTGCCTTTGCGCAAGCCGCAGGGAACGCTTCGCCTGCTCCACCTCATAATCGGCCTGCGCCGATGAGGCCTGGCTCTGCAGGAAGGACCCCTTGTTCTCGCGACCGCTCTTGTAGCGCAGTTCCACCATTCGCACGTTCTCGCGGCGGCGGGCGGCGATCTCCTCCAGCATCGGCACCTGCTGTTGGGCGTAGAGAAGACCGTAAAAAGCGCTTTTGAGGTCCCGCGAGACCTGGGCTCGGGAGGATTCGTATTGGGCCTGCGCGGTCTCCACCTGGGCGCTGGCCCGGTCGTAGGAAGCCTTGTCCTTGAACCCATTGAAGAGGTTCTGGGAGAGCGAGAGGCTCACGCTGGTGCGGTCGTTCGGGTCCGCGTCGTGAAGGATGCCGCCCAGCGAGCCCTCGTCACCCGACCGGCTGTGGGAAGCGCCCGCGCTCAACTGGGGAAGGAACTTGCCGGTCGCCGACGATTTCCCATACCTGGCCTGCTGGAGGGAAGCCGCCGAGATCTTGAGATCGGGGTTGTTGTCTGCGGCCTCCTTCACGCATTGGTCCCAGTTGAGGGGAGCGGCATGGAGAGAGGGTGCGAATCCCAATGTCAGGAACAGGATTGCTCCTGCCATGAGTTTGCAGGCGGGGTTCGAGGTCATCTTTTTAGTCTCCTGAGGACCTACACTGAACCCCTCACCCCTCCCTCTCCCGTTTACGGGAGAGGGTCGGGAGAGGGGGATGGTTCGTATCTTCGGAGTGAGTGTTATTTCTTGTCGGGAGGAGGCGTTCCCATCGGAGGCATGCCCTCAGGGCCGCCCATGAAGCCACGCGAACCACCCAGGCGGGGATGCTTCTTCCCCCACCGCTCCCAGCGGGTCTTCATCTTCTCGAATTTCTCGGCCTGCTCGAGGGTCAGAACCTTCCGGATCTCGTCCTCACCCTGCTCCTTCAAGGCCTCGAATTTCGGTTCGATCCCCTTTCGCAGGGCCTCGAACTTCGGCTCCACCTCGACCCTCAAGGCATCCGCCTTCTTGCGTCCCTCCGCGAGGATAGCTTGCACCTTCGCGCGCTGATCCGCCGTGAGCTTCAGCTCCCGGTCCAAATGCCTCAGTATTCGGGCCCCGGGATCCTTGCGATCCCCGCCCCGCAACGATTTGAAGAAATGCTGTCGGGCCATCCAGGCCCCGCCGGCCAACCCCAACAGGACACCCACCAGCAGCACGCCCGTGTATTTGATCCAGGTCTTGTTCATCCTATTCCTCCATCCAATCGGGATAAGCCGAAGCGTCGACGCCCGCCCAAACCGTCTGGAGGGTCGCTGGAGCGACCTGATCCTGCGAGAACCAGGTCGGTTCGGGCATGCTCAGGGCGGAGACGAAGAGCCACAGGGCCGCCGTGGCACCCGCTAATTCGGCGCTGAAGCCGAACCAGAAGAGGCGACGACGCGCCGGCAAAGCGGGGGTCTCGTGCAGGCGATGCATGACCCGGTCCGCGAAACCCGCGCGGGGGCTCGTCCGGCAGGGGGCGAAGAACTCCTTCAGGTCCTTGTCATCCATGGCTGTTCTCCTCTGTCGATTGGACGTCGACGTTTTTCAGAAAGTGTCACGACCAAACCCACTAAAACGGGTACCGCGGAGGCGCAGAGACGCAGAGAAATCCGCGATCAGAACGAAGATCAAGATAGGGTTTTATCCTCCGAGTCGTTCTCTGCGACTCGGCGTCTCTGTGGTAACCCTGTTCGTGCATTGTCATTGGGCTTGAGCCAAGTCCTCGTTTTGAAGGAGGGCTCGAACCCGCTGGCGGGCCCTTTTCAGGCGTCCCTTCACGCCGTCCAGGGTGATCTTCAGGGTCGTCGCGATCTCCTCGTAGCTCAGTTCCTCAATCTCGCAAAGGATGAGGATCTCCCGGTCGGCCTCGGACAGGGCGTCCAACACCGCTCGAGCGCGACCCAGCCCTTCCGGGGGCGCCAAGGGCGAGTCCACCACCAGTTCCTTGGGATGCTTGGCCTCGCCCGAAGTGAAGAGATCGAGGGGGATGAAGGAGCGTCGTTTGCGCTTTCTCAGCAGGTCCCTGCAATGGTTGATGGCGATGCGGGTGACCCAGGTCAGGAACGCGGATTCGCCCTTGAATCCCGCGAGGGAATGGAAGGCCTTGATAAAGACCTCCTGTGCGGCCTCCTCGGCCTCGTCGGGATCCCCCAACGTGGCGAGGCATACGCGGTAGAGGGGCGTCTCATGACGGCGCACGAGTTCGGAGAAGAGGTCGGTCGACCCTTCCCGGACTTGCCGGATGAGTTCGGTTTCTGGAAGCCCTGCCGGATCCATGAACGCTCCGTGGTCATTGGACGTGGCTATTGTCCCCGAAGTGTCCCACTCGCACATAAAAAACAGACACAGGAACATGGACCGCAGAGGCGCTGAGACGCGGAGGTGACGAACGATGACGGAAAAGCACTCGAATCAGGCAAATGTTCGTGTTCTTAACGTAAGGTTATCCGGTTTTTTGCCCAAAATACCGAAGCCTTTCTCTGCGACTCTGCGGTAACTGTATCAGTCGGTTTCAGTGTTTTGTTCCGGTGGGCGCACAACCCGTTCCCTCCTATAATGCCCACCATGCGCATCCTCATTTTCTCCTCCAAGGGTCGCGGCACGGGCTGTATCCTGCGGGCCTGCGGCATCGCCAACGCCTTTCGGCACCACGGGCATCGGGTCACCCTGGTCCCCCCCTTCCCCACAATGCCCCTCTGGCTCGACATGGCCCTCGACATGTTTTGGTACTTCATCGCCGGACTCTTCGTGAAAGCCGATCTCGCGATCGGGATCAAGCCCTATCCCACCCTGATCCCCGTCCTCGCCTGGCAGAAGGGCATCCATCGGGCGACGATCGTTCTCGACGTGGACGACCTCGACTACGCCTACAGCGGCGGGCTTTTCCGTTCCATCCACAAGGCCCTCCAGCTTCCCTGGCCCCGGCGTTGCGATCTCGTGACGTACCACAACCCGAACCTGCGGGGTCCCCTGGTGGAGGTCTTCCATGTGGAGCCGGGGAAACTCGTCCCGCTTCCCCAGGGCGTCGAGATGGACGTCTTCCGCAAGTTCGACCCGTCCGGGAGTTCCCTTCCCGGGGAGGCACGCCCCCTCCTTCGCGATCGTCCGGAATACCTGCTCGTTTACACGGCCCACCTGAACGGCGCCTGCGGGTTGAGGGAGATCCTGGAATCCTTCGCTCTCGTCGCGGCGACGAAACTCGGAGCCCGTCTCCTGGTCGCGGGCGGCGGTCCCGACGAATACCTTTTCCGGGAGGAAGCCCGGAAGAGGGGGCTGGCGTCCCGTGTGACCTTCACCGGGATGATCACCCAGGCCCAGGTCGCGGCCTGCCTGAACCTCGCCGATCTCGTTCTGGTCTATTACGGTCCCGGTCCCGCCAACGACCACCGCGCCTCCATGAAACTGCGGGAAGCCCTCGCCTGCCGTGCCCGCGTGGTGGCCACCGGCGTGGGCGAGACCGTCCACTTCGCACGTCATGTCCACTTGAGCGCCGCCGACCCCTCCTCGTTCGCCCAGGCCGTTCTTTCCGCCCTGAAAAGCCGCCCTAAACCCGCGCTTCCTTCCAGAGCCCTCGCCGCGTTAAACTGGTCGGCCTGCGTTCAACCCCTGGAGAGGAGGGTTTCACGTCCTTGAAGCGCTTCAGCCCCTTCGCCACCCTCATCGGCCTCATCCTCTTCGCCGTCATTCTGAGCCGCGTGGACCTTCGGGCCTCCCTCGACCTCCTGGGGAAGACCTCCCCGCTCTGGATCGGGGCGGCTTTCCTGCTCCTCTCGCCCGAGATCCTTCTCAAGTCATTGAGGATCCGCCGTCTCGCCGCCGAGGCGGGACATCTCATCGGCGTCAAGGATGCCGTCCATGTCTACCTGTCGGGCCAGCCCCTCGCGAGCGTGACCCCCGCCAAGCTGGGTGACGTGGCGAGGGTCCTCCTTCTGTCCCAGAAATCCGGGATGGGCACCCCCCAGGCCCTGGCCGTCCATGTGGCGGACAAGGTACTGGACCTCGCGGCCCTAGCCCTCCTGGCTTCCATCGGCCTCATCACCCTCATTGCGGACGCCCAACAAACCCACGCGGCCTGGAGCGCCTTGGCCGGCATCGGCGTGGGCGTGGCCCTCATGACGGCCTTCCTCAACCGCGGCTGGGTCCGTCGCTTCGTGAAACCCGTCGTCCTCGCCCTGGCCCCCGAGAAGGTGGCCCGGAGCCTCCATTCCCACGGCCGCGAATTCTACCGCCACTTCGAAACCTTCTTCCTTCCCCTGCGGCGCCTGGCGGGCCCCCTGGCGCTTTCCCTCCTCGCGTGGGAGACGGCCATCGCCCGCGCCTGGATCTGTTCGACGGCACTGGGACTCCCCCTCACGTTCTGGAACCTGCAATGGCTCCTGCCGGTGGTCATCATGGTCGAATTCCTGCCCATCTCCATCATGGGGTTCGGGACCCGCGAGGCATCCCTTTTCGTCTTCTTCGCCGGGATCTCCCGCGAAAGCCTCGTCTCCTTCTCCCTGTTGACGGTGGTAGTGGGACCCCTGGCTTCGGCCCTTCTCGGCATCCCGGCGGCCGCTTCCCTGAAAATGCCCGAGGGACGACGCCCATGAAACCCTATTCCGTCGTGATCGCGCTGGACCGCACCGACAAGGTCCTTCCCTCCCTGGAATCCCTGAAGGCGCTCGCCCCGCACGAGAGGCCGGCCGAGGTGATCCTGGCCGTGGGCCGGAACCCCTCGCTCCAGCGGAACCTCGGCGTCTCGGCCTGCCGGCATCCCCTCGTCCATTTCCTCGACGACGACTCCTTCGTCATCTCGGGAACCCCCGCGCGCCTCCGCTCGCACTTCGAGGAGGCCCGCATCTCGGTGGCGGGAGGGCCCAACCTGCCCTTCCCCGACGCGTCCCCCTTCGAGAAGACCGTGAGCGCCGTTTTGGCCTCCTGGCTGGGCAGTTTCACCGTCCGCAACCGCTACGCCCCCCTCGGCGCGGTGCGCGAGGCCACCGAGAAGGAACTCATCCTCTGCAATCTCATGGTGCGTCGGGACGCCTTCCTGAAAGCCGGCGGGTTCCGCACCGACCTTTTCCCCAACGAGGAGAACGAGTTCCTGAACCGCCTGATGCACCACGGGCACGGCCTCATCTACGACCCCGAGGCCGCCATCTACCGGCCCCGCCGCAAGGACCTGGTTTCCTTCATCATCCAATCCTTCCGTTACGGCCGCGGACGGGGCCAGCAGATGCGCGTCTACCCCTGCCTCTCCGACGTGATCCACATGGTGCCGGCTTTTTTCCTCTTCTATCTCCTGTTGCTGGTTGCTTCCCTTTTCACCCCCGAGACCGGCTTCGTGGCCCACTTGAAATCCGCCTGGTTCAAGGCCCCCTTCGCCCTTTTCGCGGCCTTGGCGCTCTATACCGGGATCTCCGGCATGTCTTGGCACCGCCAGCTTCGTGACGTGGTCCTCATCCCCCTCCTCATCACGATCCGACAGGCCCTTTACGGCGCGGGCCTCCTGGCGGGACTCCTGGGCGGCCCCTCGGCGGCCCGCCCCCGTGATGTTTCCCTCTTCCGTGTCATCCTCCATGGCCGCAAGACGATCCTGAAGCCGATCAAAATTCCCGGGAACAAAGAATGAACCCTCCTCTCCCTTCCATCCTGAAAAAACCGGTCTGGGCCTATGTCGTCGTGGCATTGCTGTCCTTCTGGAGAGTCCTGTTCGGGGGTCAGGCCTATTACGCCAACGACCTCATCGGATGGTTCGGCCCGATGCGTGAATACCTCCGGTCCCGCCTGGCCCAGGGCGACCTGCCGCTCTGGAACCCTTATCTCTTCGGGGGCCAACCCTACCTGGCGGATCCGCAGACGATGGTGCTCTACCCCCTCAACTACCTCACCCTTTTCTTCCCGGTCGCGACGGGCCTCTCCCTCTTCTTCGCCATCCACATGGTCCTGGCGGGTTGGGGCATGCACCGCTGGCTCAAGGCCCTCAAGGTCTCGGACCGCGCCGCCTACGCCGGCGGCCTCCTCTTCTGTCTTTCCGCCTTCTTCTGGTGGGAACTCATCCACCCGCCCGTGCTGGCGGCCTTCGCCTGGCTGCCCTGGCTCTTCGCGGCCCTGGAGGATCTATCCCGGGATGCCGCTCCGCGTCGCGCCTTCTGGGCCGGGTTCGCCTGGTCCCAGGTCTTCCTGGCCGGCGCCATCCAGGTGACCCTCGGAGCCTTCTACGGCGGCCTCCTTTATTTCCTCGTGCGCGCCCTCCGCGTCCACGGGGAAAAAGCCGCCGGGAAGGGCCGGCTCTCCCTCCTTCGCGCGAAGACTCGTCCCATCCTGGCAGCTTCCCTCCTCTTCGTGTTGGGCGCGATCCCTCTTTTCCTCCAGCTCGTGCCCACACTCGAGTTCTCCCGGTTCTCCACTCGCGGTTCGGAGAAGATGCCCTATGACACCTTCAACGCGAACTATTCGATGAGGCCCGGCACGATCGGGCAGTTCCTTTTTCCCACCTATCCGCTCCCCAAGGACCAGACCCTGGAGACCGCCATCCAGACCCTCTCGGGCGAGCGAGCCGACTGCGACTACTTCGCAAACTTCGGTTTCCTCGGCGTCTGGGCCCCCTTCCTGGCTTTCCTGGCCTTCCGGCGCCGGGACCGGCTGGCATGGCTCCTCGGCGGCCTGGCCCTCGCCTCCCTCCTGACCGCCTTCGGGCGCTACTTCCCGTTCCACCGCATCGTCACCCTTGTCCTTCCGGGGATCGATCTCATCCAGGTGGCCTTTCGGTTCATCTACCTCTACACGCTCGCGATCTGCGCCCTGGCGGGACTGGGATACCATTGGCTCGAGAAGAGGATCGAGGAGGGCGGGCGGGATGCCTCCCTCTCTCTCGCTCCCTGGGTCTGGACGGGCGTCCTCCTTCTGGTGGCCCTCACCCGCCCGGAAGCCACAGGGCGCGAGATCCTCGCCGGTCTCCTCCCGGGAGCGGCCGGCCTGCTCCTTCTTCGTTCCCCATCCTTTCGGCGAATCGGGCATCTTCTCCTCATCACGGCCCTCGTCCTGCCTAACCTGCTGATGGGCTGGGACTCCTTCGGGACCGGTTCCCGAAGGAACCTGGATTTCGGGAAACGCACCCCGGACGGCTTCCTCACCGTCATCCGCGAAGCGGAGCCCTTCCGTGTCTTCGTGGGCGGGGATGTTCCCTATCCCATCGAGGTGAAGGGCACGTTGTATCGGATGGGAATGCCCGCGAACCTCTCCACGGCCCTGCCCTACAAGACCTTCGTGGGCTACAATCCCCTCCGCTTGAAGGGCATGTCGGAACTGATGGATCTTCCTTTCCACTCCCTGATGTACCTGACCGCGACCCGGGGCATCATCCAGGCGCAGGACATGGGTGACCCGAAGGGTTTCCTCAAACGCAAACTGGGGGACCTTTGGATCTACGATCTCGATCCCCCTCCCGCCTATGTATCGGCCCCCTCCGAGGTCAGGACCGTGACGGACCCGGCGGCCCGGTTGGCGGCCCTGCGGGATCCCGCGTTCCGCCCCTATTTCACCGCGCTCCTGGAGAATCCCCCGCCCCCCGAGACCCCCGGCACGGCGAACGGCGAACCCCGCCTCGAATACCGCCTGTTGACGGACGAACCGGACCGTCAGGTCTTCTCGGTCCGTCTCTCGACGCCCTCGATCCTGGTCTTCTCCGATGTGAATTTCCCCGGCTGGAAAGCCCTCGTGGACGGACGGGAAACGCCGATCCTCACGGCGAACCACGTCTTTCGGGCGATCTTTGTCACCGAAGGTGATCGAACCGTCGAGTTCGTCTTCAAACCGGCCTGGTGGCCCTGGATCGCGGTTCTCCTCCTCGTTTGGGTCGCGTTCTCGGCGTTCTTCCTGTACCGGGACCTGAAACGTTCCAAGTCCGTCCCGCCCCCGGCCGCATGAGACTTATCATCCTGTTTCGTCTCCTTCCATAATCAACTCAACCAATCTGGCCGGCTTCTTGCGTGGCTTCCTGGCGTCTGGGATAATTCCCTCATGCAGATGTACGAACGCCTTCTCAAGCGCATCCTTTCGCGGCATGACCTCAACCAGCCCGGCGGCATCGACCGGGCCTACGAGGCCTGCGTGGATTACGCCCGCCAACACCTCCTGAAGGACCCGAACTGCAACGCGTTCCTCCAGTTGGCGGCCCAGAAACTCGAGACCATCCCCATCCACCTCGACCGCATCTCCATCTCCACGCCCATCCCCCTCGGCTCGAAACTGGACCTCTACGTTTCGGACGAGAACGAGATCGTCCTCTCGTGCAACGAGGAGGGCCTGGAATACCTGGCCGAACTGCTGAAGCGCCTCCACGAGGAGGAGTCCGGCGACCACCTGCACTTGGACCCAGGTGAGGGACCCCTGACGCACCGCAGTTGGCCCCTCGTGGTCTACAAGGAATCCTCCGATTGGTTCGAGGAACAGGAGCTGGCTTCCGCCGTGGTGGAACCACCGCCCGAGCGCGCCGCCCTCGACTTCGCCTCGGTGGCCGCCGTTCAGTTCCTGGACCCCACACCCCCGCCGCTCCACCTGCCACCCCACCGCCTGCTCAAGTGCCGCTTTCTCGGGCCGCCCTCCGCCTCCGGTGAGACCCTCCAGGGGCCCCACACCTGGGAAAAACCATTCGACGTGGGCGCACCGGACCGGACCTCCCTCTTCGCGGTATCCACCGACGACGGCCGGGAGGTGAAGGTGCTCCTGCACAAGGACGACCCCGGGGTCCTCTTCTTCCGTAAGGCCGACCTCCAGGACCTCCTGTAAACTTCACCACGAAGGCGCTAAGTTTCCCGAATCCCGCAAGGCGCCCTTCCGCCAAAGGAACAGCACCCGCAAATGAGAAATCCATTGCTGGCGATGCTGAAGGGGTTTCATCGGGCCGTGGGGGGGCATGGGCTCGGCCGCGTTCCCGTACTCCGGTGGGCCTATGAGGGCGTCTTCCGCGTTCTGCGTCCACGAACCGTAAGGGTCCAAGGCCATGTCATGCATCTGGACGAGAGGGACACCCTGGAATTGGCAACCCGGGAGGTCTATGAACCGCTGGAGACCTCCCTCCTCCCGCGTTACGTGAACCCCGGCACCCTCTTCGTGGACCTCGGCGCCAACATCGGCTATTACACGCTCCTGGCCGCCCGCCTCACCGGACCCGACGGGGACGTCCGCGCCTTCGAGCCGGATCCCGCGAACTTCCGGCTCCTTCAGACCAACATCGAGGCCAACGGCTACCGCCACGTCACGGCTGACCCTCGGGCGGTCACGGATCAGTCGGGAACGGCCCGCCTCCACTTGAACCCGACCAACCGCGGGGACCATCGCCTGACGGATCCCGGGGACGGCCGCCCCAGCGTGGCCGTGGGCACGGTCCGCCTGGATGAGGCCCTGAAAGACGTGCGGCCGGAACAGGCCTTCGTTAAAATGGATATCCAGGGGTCCGAGTGGAAGGCCTATCTCGGGATGAGGGCATTCGTCGCCCGCGTCCCGAAGGTTGCCCTGGTGGCGGAATTCTGGCCCCGCGGCCTGAGGGCCGCCGGCACGGAGCCCCGGCGTCTCCCGGACGCCCTGGCCGCCGATGGTTTCTCCCTGTACCGGGTCGACGAGGCCGCAGGACGCATCTCGAGGATCTCGCCGGACGCCCTGGCCGCGGCCCTGTCCGATGAGAGCGACGCCTACACCACGCTCCTGGGGCTCAAGGGCCTTCCAGGAGACCCCGCCTGGGGAGAATGAGACGAGGAGGAGCCGGATGGGACGCCGATTGGGCAAAGACCAGTTCGTCCGCTCGGACGGCCTGGGTAATGACTACCTGGTGGTGGATCCCCGCCGCCTCTCTTTCCGACTGACCCGGGGCAACATCGTGCGCGTCTGCGACCGCCATCGCGGTGCCGGCTCCGACGGCATCCTTGTGCTTGAGAAGCCCACCACCCGCGGATCCGCCGCGCGACTACGCATCTTCAACCCCGATGGAAGCGAGGCCGAGAAGAGCGGCAACGGCCTCCGGATATTCTGCAAGTTCCTCTTCGAGCACGGTTACGTGGGCCGGAGGTGCTTCGACGTCGAGACCGCGGGCGGGCGCGTGACGGCCACCCTTCACGGAAAGGGGCGGCGGGTCCCCGAGGTCACCGTGGACATGGGCCGGGCCTCCTTCGATGCGGCCGTCATCCCCGTGAAGGGGTTTGTCGGCGAGGTGGTGGAGAAAGCCATCGAGGTCCAGGGCGCTCCCCGCCCCCTGGTCGTCACCTGCGTCTCGGTCGGCAACCCCCATTGCGTGGTCTTCACGGACTCCCTGAACGAGCAGGAGACCTGCCGCCTGGGCGCGCGGCTCGAGAATCACCCTCGGTTCCCCAACCGCAGTAACGTGCAGTTCGCGCGGGTGAAGAGCCGCCGGGAGGTCGCCATCCAGATCTGGGAGCGCGGGGCCGGTTGGACATTGGCCTCCGGGTCCTCCTCCTGCGCCGTGGCGGCCGCCTGCGTGCGCACGGGACGCACCGACCGCGACCTGACCGTGGCCATGCCGGGAGGGTCCCTCGGGATCCTCGTGGGGAGCGATTGGGCCATCCGGATGCGCGGACCCGTCTCGGAGATCTGTCTCGGCACCTTCGCGGGAGACCTGCTGAATGACCTTCGGAAGGGCTGACGCGCCCCCCCCCCGCAAGCACCCGCACCCGGACCTCCTCGCGGCGGCCGGACTCCTGCTCACCCTTACCCTTTTCTTCCCCGAGACCTTCCTGACCCTCGGGACCCGCCTTGTCCTCTCGATGGACACGGCCAACATCTTCTATCCCGTGCACGAGTGGGCTCACGCATCCCTGAAAGCCGGGCGCCTCCCGCTGATGTCGGACCTCGCGGGTCACGGCACCCCGATGGCCGGGACCTCGGTTCTGGGCCTGCTATCCCCCGCCGTTTGGGCGGCCCATCTCCTCGCGCCCTCGCCCCTTGCGGCCTACCAGGCCCTCGGCCTTCTTCCCTTCGCCTCGCTCCTCATCGGTTCCTTCCTCCTGGGGAGGGAACTCTCCCTCTCACGGAGCGCCTCCGTCCTTCTCGCGTTGTTGTGGACCTACCACGGGAAGAACATGACGCACCCCTACCACGTCAACCTTCTCGCCGCCGGCGCCTTCCTGCCCTGGATCCTGCTCGCCCTCGCGCGCGCAACGCGGCACGGCGGCGCCTTCAGGTCCGCCGGGGCCGGCCTGTTCCTCGGTTTGGCCCTTGTCTCGGGCCACCCCCAGATGGCGTGGATGATTCTCTGCTTCATCCCCTTCGTCCTCTACGGCCTCCTTCCCGGGACAACGGCCGAAAAGACCCGCCACTTTGGGATCACCCTCCTCTTCGCGGCCCTCTTCTCGGCACCCTTCGTTCTCCATGCCGCGGAATCCCTCTTCTTCGACCGGCCCGATCTCGCATGGAGCGTCTCGGACCTCTACTATCATTCCTGGACGCCCCTGAACCTCGTCACCCTCCTTTTCCCGTTCTTCTTCGGTCACACGGCCATGGACGGGACCTCCAGTTACTGGTGGCAGTACCAGTTCCAGGAGATGCACTTCTTCCTATCGGTCGCAGGGCTCCTCTTCGCCCTGCTCTTCTTGACCCACCGGGGAAAGGGCCGATGGGTCCTCCTCGCCGCTACGTTCCTCTTCCTTTATCTCTCGATGGGGAAGTTCTCGCTCCTCTACAAGGCCTCGCTTCATCTCCCCGTCGCGGGAGCCTTCCGCGACCCGGCCCGATGGGGCTTCCCGGCCGCCTGGATCCTGGGGCTCGCGGCCGCCCTCGGATGGGACCGCTGGTCCACGGGTCGGGAGACATCCATCCGGCGCCTGGGGACGGGTCTTTGGGGGCTCGCCCTCGCCATCGTGGGCGCCGTCGCCCTCCTGACGGGCCCACTGCGCCACCGCCTGGAGGGCCTCGCGATGGGCCTGGCCGAGCGCTGGATCCTTGCGGACCCGACCCATCCCCACCAAGCAGGCCTTTCGCACCTGCTGGAGCGCCTGCCGGCCAAGATGACGGCCCTCTCCCTCAACGCCGATCCCGCGAACCCGGCGGTGTTCCTGCCGCTCCTCCTGCTGGCCGCGACCCTCGCCTTCGTGTGGAAAAGTCCCAGGGAGCGCCCGGGTCGACAGGTTCTTCTTCTCCTCCTCGTCCTGTTCGACCTCTGGGCGTTCCGGACGCGGGCCGGGGACTCCTGGAAGGACATGAGGACCCTGCCCGGATGCAGGGTCCCTCCGTCGGAGGGGCTCCTCCTTTCCCATGTCTCCGGCACGACGCGCCCTTCCCTGGACACGGCCCGTGCGATGGCCTATCCCGACAGCAACCTGCCCCTGGACCGGCGAACTCTCGACGTCGTATTGGGAGCGTCCCTCCCCCGATACGGGGAGATCTCGAAACGGCTGGGATGGTTCTCGTGGGTGTACAGGGAAAGGAAGCCCTTCGGGTTCCTCGACCACCCGAACCTGCTGCGCGCGTTGGGAGTGGACCTTTGCGTTTCCGACGTCCCCATCCCGGAGAAGGCCCCCTTCGGAGCCGCCAGCCGGAAGTTCCCCTACTCCGTTCGCCTGGAAGGCGCGCGCCCGAGGGCCGTCCTGGTCAAGGGGGTCTTCGAGGCGAAGTGGCCCGACCTGCTGGATCTCATCGAGGATCCGTTTTTCCGGGTCGGCCTCGGCACTTTCGTGGAACCCGGGACGCCGCGGGAATCGTTGCCCGGCATCCTGGATCCCCTCGGTCCACTTCCGGTCGTGAAGGAGTGGTCGGACACACAGGTCATCGTGGAAACCGGCAGCCCGGGACGTTCGTTCCTCATCCTCCAGAAATCGTTCCTGCCTGCCTGGAAGGCGATCGTGAACGGACAGCCCGTCCCGACCCTGCGCTGCGATGGGGTCCTGTTGGGCGTGCCTCTTCCTGCAGGTCCCTGCCGCGTCGAAATGACCTGGCGCCCCGGGGGCCTCCGGTTCGGTTTCTTCCTGGCCCTCCTCGGATCGGCCTTTCTTGCTTTTCTCGCCATCGGACGCTATTCCTTGAGTAGGGGTCCGAATACCCCTACAATGCCGCCTTCCCGTCGTCGACGGGAAGGAAGGTGAACTGAATGGATCGGGCCGAGTTCGAGCGCAACTACCAGATCGAGTCCACCTACTGGTGGAACATCGGGCGTTTCCACATCGTGGACTCCTTCACGCGCCGCTACATCCGCCCGAAGCCCGGCGACCGTATGCTGGACCTGGGCGCCGGCACCGGGGCCACGACGCGCTGGCTGCAGAAGTTCGGCGAGGTCCTGGCCGTCGATGACAGCCCCCTGGCCCTCTCCTACTGCCGCAAGCGGGGGCTCAAGGTCACCCGTTCGAACATGGAACGCCTCAAGTTCAGGGCCTCCTCCATCGACGCGGCGTTCGCATTGGACATCCTCGAGCACGTCAAGGACGACCGGAAGGCGCTCCGCGAGATCCACCGCATCCTCAAGCCCGGCGGAAAGGTCCTGATCACGGTCCCCGCCTACCAATGGCTCTTCTCGGAGCACGACGAGGTCTGCCACCACCAGCGCCGCTACACGCTGGGCGAGTTGGCGATGAAGGTGGGCGAGGCGGGACTCCGGACCGTCCGGAAGTCCTACTGCATCACCTTCCTGCTCTTTCCCCTCGTGCTCCTCCTGCATTTCCGGAACCTCTTCAAGAGCGACCGCAAGATCATGGCCTCCGTCGTGCCCCTCCCCCCCTGGTTGAACCAGCTCCTCGTCTGGATGCTGGACCTGGAAAACCTGATCCTGAGGTTCGGCAACCTGCCCTTCGGCGTTTCCGTCATTCTTCTGGCCGAAAAACCGCCCCAAAAGTGACTTCCCATCACCGTGCGGGATGGTATACTTTCTCCATGTCGCGTCGCTTATCCTCAACGGTGTTATCGATGGTCCTGGGGTGCCTCCTCCTTGCGGGGATGATGTCCTGCACCAAGCATTACAGCGTGGCTCCCGTGGCCCCGAGACCGCCGGCCACCTTCACCTCCACCCTTCCCCCGACGGCCACGTCGACCGCCACCCTGTTGTTCAGCTCCACTTTCACGACGACCCGCACGTTCACGGGGACCGTCACTCCCACTCAAAGCTTCACGCGCACCTCCAGCCCCTCTCCCACGAACTCGTGGACGGCCATGGTGCCGACCCACACCTCGACCTTCACCACGTCCACGACAACCCAAACCTTCACGAGGACCTTCACTCCCACTCAAAGCTTCACGCGCACCTCCAGCCCCTCTCCCACGAACTCGTGGACGGTCGTGGTGCCGACCCACACCTCGACCTTCACCGGTACGCCCCCGCCCGCCACCCACTCCTCGACCCCAACCCCGACACCGAGTTTCACTCGGACCTTCACGCGCACCTCCAGTCCCACTTTCACGGCCACCGTCACGGAGACCCTCCCCGCCGGGGCGACGCACACCTTCACCCCGACCGGAACCAATGAAACCTCCACCTTCACGGCCACCCACACCGCCACGGAGACCGGCACCACGGGTCCCCCCTGCGCGGCCACCTACACCTTCGGCAACCTCGGGCCCGGGGCCTACATCATGGCCGATGGTGGCTACATCGACGCTAGCCCCGCGGCCTTGAGCGAACCGGCCACGGTCTTCCGGATCAATATCCTCCTGCAGAACGCCAGCGGCAACGTGGCGGTGGCCTTGTACTCCAACAACGCGGGAGCGCCGGGCACGCTCATCACGGCCTCGACCGCGCAACCCGCCCTGGAGGGCTGGAACCCGATCTTTGTTCCCTCCGTCGTCCTGTCACCCGACACCTACTGGCTGGCGGCCCAGGTCGAGGGAGCCACCAACATCGTCATTGACGCGACCGCGAGCGCTTATTGGGCCGTCTTCCCCTTCTCGAACTTCCCGGCTTCCTACCCCACGGGGACCATGGACACCTCCTACCGACTCATCATCTACGCCGACTATTGCCGCGACTCCTCCCTCCCCACGAATACGCCCACCGTGACGGGCACCCCGACCGACACTCCCACGGAGACCCCCACGGCCGTCCAACCCTGGACCGAACTCACCGACGCGGCATCCTTCAGCACCCGCAACAAGCAGTCCAGCGTCTCCTTCGGCGGTTCCCTCTGGCTGGCCGGCGGGGTCTGCACTGGGGACACGCTGAATGACGTCTTCTCCTCCGCCGACGGCGCCACCTGGACCCAGGTCACGGCCTCGGCCGCCTTCCCTTCGCGGCAGGACTTCGGCATGCAGGTCCACGACGACGGCGCCGGATCCCGCCTCTGGATATTCGGCGGCTGGTCCACGAGCCCAACGGCCACGCTTCTCTCGGACGTCTGGACCTCGACCGACGGCGCGACCTGGAACGAGGTCACTGTCCTGTCGCCCTTCACGCCACGCGCCTCCTTCGGTTCGGCGGTCCACGACGAGGACGGGGCGGGCCCCGAACCCGCCAAACTGTGGGTCGTCGGCGGCTGGAACGGTACGGCCGGCGCCAATGACGTCTGGTCCTCCCCCGACGGCGCCACCTGGACCCAGGTATCGGCCTCCACCTCCTTCAGCCCCCGCTATTTCACGCGTTGTGTCTCCTACAACGGTCTTCTCTGGATGACCGGCGGTTTCGACGGCTACGGCTACATGAACGACGTCTGGTCGAGTGCGGACGGCGTCGCCTGGACCATGGTCACGAACGGAGCGGCCTTCCCCGGACGCATTGGCCATACCCTGGAGGTCTTCGACGACGGCTCGGGGCCGAAATTGTGGATCGTGGGCGGCTACAATGGCACCCTCGGCTTCCTGAACGACACCTGGGCCTCCTCCGACGGGGAGACCTGGACCCTCATGAACAACGGGACCGGCTTCTCGCCCCGCGCCGGACATTCCTCGGCCGTCTTCAACGGCCATCTTTTCACCCTCGCGGGATGGGACGCCGATCCCAACTGCACGAACGACGTCTGGCAGCTGCCCTGATCCCCTTCCGGGAACCGTGATGTCCACCACCCGCCGCGCCCTTTTCATCGTCCTCGTGATCTGCCTCGCAACAGCGGCCTTCCTCTCCGCCTGTCGGAAGATTCGGGATATCCCCACCACGCAATCCCTTCCGATCGCCTGGACCCCGACCGCCACCGGCACAATGACCCTTTCCCCGACCATCACGCCGAGTCCCACCCCGACCGACACAGGTGCGCCCACCGAAACCCCGACCTCCACTCCTTCGCCAACGCTAACCTTCATCCCCGGCGTCGTCTGCACCGCGACAGCCTCCCTGCCGGTCTTCGCGGCCGAGGACGAGCCGACCACCGTGACGGGAGTCAACGATTACTGCGGCAGTCCCCAAGTCCTTGGCACGCTCAATACGGACCTTGTCCTCACGGGGGTCCTGGCCTTGACCGCCGGAGGAGCGCCCTCCTACGCGGGCTCGGACTACGACCTTTACCGCTTCACCACGGGAACGGCGGGAACCTGGCGGGTCACGCTCGATTGCTTCTCGACGGGTTCGGACGGGCGCAATTTCGACTATTTCGTCTACGACAACTCCTGCTCGACGCTTCTGGCCTGGAGTAACGGGACCGGCCCTGTGGAAACCTACGCCTACACCGGCCTGCCCGCGGGAACCACATTCATCCTCTGGGTGGCGGGAGCCGACGGACCCGGGGGGCCTTACCGGCTCACGATCGACGCACCCTGAGGGATCCAGGGAGGGTGGTATAATTTCGCCATGAACCGACGATTTTCGATGCTGGTATTTCTTGCCGTCCTTCTATCGGCAGCCCTGTTTTCTTCCTGCCGGCGGACGCTTCAGGTCGCTCCCCTGGCCCCGAGGCCTGCCGCCACCCCAACCTTCACGATCACCCCCACCCCCGCCGCGCCCACCTTCACGCAAACCCCGAGCCACACCGAAACCCGCACGGCCACCCCGTCCCCGACATCCACGCACACTCCCACGCTGCCTCCCGGCACCCCCACGGAAACCGCCACACCGACCCTCTCCCCCACGCTCACGACCCTTCCCACGGACACC
>CAZGWJ010000043.1:14237-21873 GCA_964529445.1 uncultured bacterium | reverse complement strand
TCTGGACGGTCTCCGGAGGTGCGCTCGTGCTTCTGCTCGCCGAGGCGCTCTTCAAGGAGCCTTCGCGGCGTTTCGCCCCCTGGCTGGCGTCCCTGTTCACGACCGCGGCCCTCGCCCTCGGGGTCGCGGCGTTTTGGGGGTATGACGGGGTGGCCGAGACCCATTTCGCGGGTGTTGTGACGCTTGACGCCTTCGCCCAGGGCACCCAGGCCGTTTGCCTCCTGACGGCCCTCCTGGCCGCCCTCTTCTCGGCTCGCGCCTTGCGGCGGGAGAAGGCCGTGACGGGCGAGTACTACGCACTCCTCCTGCTCTCCACGGCGGGATTGTGGATCCTGGCTTCGGCCACGGAGTTCATCACGCTCTTCATCGGGCTGGAGTTGGCCTCCATCCCGGCCTACGTGCTGGCGGGCTACCTGCGGACGGGGGAAAAGTCGCCGGAGGCGGCGTTCAAGTACTTCATCCAGGGCACCTTCGCCTCGGCGTTCCTGCTGTACGGGGTGGCCATCCTCTACGGTGCGAGCGGCAGCACCCGTTTCGCGGTCCTGCGGGAGGTCCTCGTGCCCGGAACGCTGGCCCCCTGGGCCGGCATCGGCGCCGCCCTGATCGTCGTGGGGCTGGGTTTCAAGGTGGCGGTCGCGCCCTTCCACGCCTGGGCGCCCGACGTGTACGACGGGGCGCCCGCGCCGGTATCCGGGTTCCTCTCGACCGGGGTCAAGGCGGCGGGGTTCGCGGCCCTCACCCGCATCCTGACCGAAGTCCCCGGCCTGGACGCGCCCCTATCCGCCGGGATCGCCGCCATCGCGGTCCTCACGATGTTCCTGGGCAATCTGGGCGCCTTGGCGCAGGCCTCCGTTAAGCGCATGCTGGCCTACTCGTCCGTGGCGCACGCGGGATACCTGGCGATCGGCCTTGCGGCCGCCGGAAGAGCCTCGGCCACCGATGTGCAATACGCCGTGGGTTTCTACCTGTTGGCTTATTCGTTGATGACGGCGGGCGCCTTCGCGATCGTGACCTGGGCCTCGGGCAAGGGCGAGGAGCGGCTTCGCGCGGAGGAATGGGCGGGGCTGGGATTGCGGCATCCCTGGGCGGGCGCCGCCATGGCGGTCTTCCTCTTCTCGCTCACGGGGGTTCCTCCCATGGCGGGGTTCTTCGGGAAGTGGTTCGTCTTCAAGCTGGCCGTGGATCACGGGATGGTGGGGCTCGCCCTACTCGGGGTCCTCAACTCCTTCATCTCGGCCTATTATTACCTGCGGATCGTCGTTTTCATGTTCATGAGGCCGTCGCCGGAAAAACCGGTCGATCCGCCCCCGGCGGGCGCCGCCTTCTGGCTGGCCGTCTCCGCCTGCGCGCTGGGGTCCGTTCTTCTCGGCTTCGCGGGGTTCCTCGTCTAGCAGGATGCTGAAAAAGTGTTTTCAGCATCCTGCGAGCGGGTTGACGGGATTATTCCCGCCCGGCCATTTAGGCATCAGGGCGCTGGGCGGCGGGATTGTCCAGACGATATGGGTTCAGCGGTAGACGAGACGTATTTCCAGTCTTAGGGTTTGGGTTGTCATTTCGAATCTCGATTTCTTGAATTTCGGCCGGCCTTCCGGGTTGTTCGACGTCCCGTAGCCTTCGCGGGGCATTCCCAGCCAGTTGCTCCTCATCTTCCCGTTGTTGTCCTCGTCGTGCAGGATCGCGACAGCGTACTCGCCCGGTGGGATGTCCTTGAACAGGAAGGTGACGGGACCGGTGGAAGCGGGGGCCACGAGGCGCCCGATGGCTTGTTCGTCCTTGCCGGGAAAGCCCTCCGAACCCTGGAAAAGGGCCGCCCGGATGACGCCCCGGTCATTCCGGGCCCCGGTGACGACAACCTCGAGGCACCCGCCCGCAGGGGAGGGCCCGGCCGGGAGGGTTCCCAGGGTGGCGGTGAGAACGAGGGCCGCGATCAGGCGTGGTATCCGCATGGACCCATTGTATCCGGACCCGGGCGGATTGTCGCGAACGGGATCGATTCCCTATAATGCCCCCCTGATCCGTCACTTCCAGACCGACAGGAGCGCGCAAATGGCCAAGAAGGTTCTCGTCGTCGGCGCCGGACCCGGTGGACTCACCGCCGGGATGATCCTGGCTTCGAAGGGGTACGAGGTCGAGATCTTCGAGAAGGACGCCCGCGTGGGTGGTCGAAACCAGGCCATCGAGCTGGGCCCCTTCAAGTTCGACACGGGCCCCACCTTCCTCATGCTGGTGGACCTGATGGAGCTGGCGTTCCGCGAGGCGGGGCGAAAGTCCTCCGATTACCTCGATCTCCGGCGGCTCGATCCCCTCTACCGCCTCCGCTTCCACGGAAAGACCGATTTCTTCCCGCGGGCCCATCACGACGACATGGTGGCCGAGATCGCCCGGGTGTTCCCGGGTGACGAAAAAAACTACGACCGCTACTTCAAGAGCGAGAGCGCCAAGTACGACGTGGTGGGGCCCTGCCTCGAGGTGCCCTACGACCACATCTGGCAGTACCTGCGTCCCCGGCTCCTGCGGGCCCTGCCGCGGCTGGACGCCCATCTGTCGGTCTACGACCGCATCGCGTCGTATTTCAAGAGCGAGGACCTGCGGCTTTCCATGACCTTCCAGGCCAAGTACCTCGGCATGTCCCCCTGGAAGTGCCCGGCCACCTTCACCATCCTGCCGCTCATCGAGCACAAGTGGGGGGTGTACCATCCGATCGGGGGATTGAACGCCATCTCCGAGGCCATGGCCAAGGTCGTGCGCGAGGAGAAGGGGACGATCCATCTTTCCCGGCCCGTGAAGGAGGTCGTGGTGGAGGGCGGCCGGGCCCGTGGGCTGGTGCTTGCGGACGGCGAACGGCGGGACGCCGACGCGGTCATCGTGAACGCCGATTTCGCCTGGGCCATGTCGAGCCTCGTGAAGGACGACGTCCGCCGCAAGTACCGGGATTCGAAGCTGCGGCGCATGGAATACTCCTGCTCCACCTTCATGCTGTACCTGGGCCTCGACAAGCTCTACGACATCCCGCACCACAACGTCGTCTTCGCGGACGATTACCACCGCAACCTGCGGGAGATCTCCGAGACGAAGGTCTTGTCCGAGGACCCCTCCTTCTACCTGCAGAACGCCTGTGTCACCGATCCCGGGCTGGCCCCGAAGGGACAGTCCGCGCTCTACGTGCTGGCGCCCGTGCCCAACAATACGTCCGGCATCGAATGGGAACGCGAGAAGGCGGGGTTCCGCGATCGCCTGCTCAAGGCCATCGAGCGCAAGACCGAACTGTCCGATCTCTCGAAGCACATCGTGGCGGAGAAGGTGGTCACCCCGGCCGACTGGCAGGGCACGTACCATTGCTACAACGGCGCCACCTTCAACCTGGCGCATACCGTGGACCAGATGCTGTACTTCCGGCCGCACAACCGTTTCGACGACTTCAAACGCTGCTACATCGTCGGTGGCGGCACCCATCCGGGCAGCGGGCTTCCCACCATCTACATGTCGGGCAAGATCGCGGCGGACCTCGTGCGGGAGGACCTGGCGTGAAGCGCAAGCACCTTTATCCCTTCCTCGCCGTGATCGCCGTGATCGTGGGGATGTTCCTCCTGCAGGCGCGCCCCGAGCCGGGAGGGCAGGTGAAGCTGACCGGTTTCTCGACGGGGCCCCTGGAGCCCTTCCAGGCCGACCCCGACCAGCCCCTGAGTTCGTTGGCCATGCTTTCCTTCGATTTCGAGGGGCGGCGCGTGAATCTCGTGGAGGGTCGCGCCATCGAGCGCCTTCCGGGCTACAGCGAACCCTGGGGGACGGGGCTGACCCAGTACCAGGCGGCGGGGGACCTGAACGCCGACGGCGTCCCCGACGCGGCCGCCGTGATGGTGAGCGCCTGCCGGGGTGTCATGGCCAAATACTTCCTGGTGGCGTCCCTGCGCCGGAAGGACCCCGCCTCCAAGACCGGGATCACGGCCGTGGCCACCAACACCGTGTACCTCGGGGAGGATATCGTTCCCGACCAGCTCATCCACGCCGGGGGTGGACTGGACCTGCGCTTTCTCTCGCGGGCCCCGGGGGAGCCGGCCGGGACCCCGGCGACCTTCGTGAAGGAATTCCGTTTCACGGTGAAAGACGGCGTTCTTCAGGGCGAGGAGATCGGCAAACCTAAAGAATAGCCTCCCTTTTCACCACGAAGGCATCCGCCCTTTGCGAGACCTCGCCGCCGAGGATGGCCGGCGGCGGGCGAAGACTCGAAGGGTGTCTTTGGGATGATCGAACGTCATTCAACCCAAAAAGGGATCGTTCATAATCCCCTCTATCCCCTCGCCCCAAATGGTGAGCCATGTCGAATCCATTGGGGGAGAGGGCAGGGTGAGGGGTGAAACGCCCAGCATGGCCACCCTCATCCGATCCTTCTCCCCTCAAGGGAGAAGGGCGACTGGATAATGAAAGGTTCCCACAGGTTGTTGAAAGCCCCCTTGCTCGCCTGGTTACTCCCGTTTCTGTGATGTCTCGCCGTTTTTCGTGATCCGCCCTGAGGGGACCGAAGGTCCGCTCGAAGGGCTTCGCGGTGAAATTGTTTCCGGGAGTTCGTGTTGTCCATCAAAGCCCTTCTCTTCGACTTCGACGGTCTCCTGCTCGACACCGAGACGCCCTCTTTCACGGCCTGGGTGGATCTCTACCGCGAGCAGGGGGTGGAACTGCGCCTCGAGGATTACGTGACCTGCGTGGGGACGCACGGGTCCTCCTTCGACGCGGTGGCGAACCTGGAGCGGCTCACCGGAAAATCCCAGGACCGGGACGCCTTGGTCCGCCGGCACCGCGAGTCGGCCATCGCGCGCGTGGCGGGCCTGGCTCCGCTTCCCGGTGTGGTCTCCCTCCTGGAGGCCGCCCGGGAGCGGGGTCTGCGTTGTGCCGTGGCATCCTCCTCGCCGCGGGATTGGGTGGAAGGGAACCTCTCCCGCCTGGGTCTGCTCGACCGTTTCGCGGCCGTCCTGTGCCGAGGCGACGTGGAACGGGTGAAACCCGCGCCCGACCTTTTTCTCGAAGCCTGCCGCCGCCTGGGGGCCGCCCCTGCGGAGGCCGTGGTCTTCGAGGATTCGCTCAACGGCGTGAAGGCGGCGAAGGCCGCGGGGATCTTCTGCGTGGCCGTGCCCAACGCCGTCACGGGGGGCCTCTCCTTCGACGAGGCCGACCTCCTTGTGTTATCCCTGGAGGGTCTCACCCTCAAGGACATCGAAAAAGCCGTGAAAACATAGGAAATTCCCGCTTCCCGGACAATGGGAAAGGGATATCCATGAGCGGGGCCTTGTTTGGAATAGAGCCACTCCGCGAAGCCCTAATGATCAAGGACTTCCAGGAGGTATTCCATGAGTGCAAGGAAACGCTTGTTCGCCGGTTCCTTCATCGTTGCTCTTCTTTCCGCTTGCAACAGCCCACAACCGCCTTTGGGTGCCTACCAGATGATGTCCTCGGGATCGCCGGGCCCGTCCACGGCCGGCCAGGTCGTTGACGACATGAGCGACGGGGACAATCGCATCCTCGAAGCCGGGAACAGGGGGGGCTACTGGTACACCTACAAGGACGCGGTCTCGACGGTCTGGCCCGCAACAGGCGTCTTCCAGATGAGCGCACCGGGTCGAGGCGATGCCGACTTTGCGGCCCGCATGACCGGGACGCTGGGTCCGGGCGGTACCCTCTATGTCGGGATGGGTTTCAGCTTCACCGAGCCGAAGGCGATGTACGACGCCACGTTGGAAGGCGCCTGCGCGGGGTTGAGGTTCTGGGTCCGCGCGGGGACGTTCCACGGCGCGACGCCCCTGCGTTTGAAGATGCCCGATGCGAACACCGATCCGGACGGCGGCGTTTGCACGAACTGCTACGACGACCACGGTTTCGACGTGACGGTCGCGCCCAGCGAATGGTCGCTGGTCGAGATCCCATTCGCGGACATGACCCAGGAGGGGTGGGGATCGCCGCGGGCGTCCTTCGAGCCCGCGCGGGCATATGGGATCCAATGGCAGGTTAACCGTCCGTCCGGAGCCGCGATCGATCTTTGGGTGGACGATATCGCCCTTTTCTGAACGGGAATCTTGTGCGGAAAGGCGGTCCGGAAGGGCCGCCTTTTGCATTTGGGGGGAACCCGTCCCGCATGAGTCGCGTCCAACATCGTGTATAATCCGCGAACCAAAAACGGAGGTCTCCCGATGATCCGCACCCTGCTTTGCGCCCTGTTCCTTATTGCCGCCCTGCCCCTGCGGGCGGGCGTCCTGGCGTCCGGTTCCGGTTTCGCCGACCTGGACGGGGGGGAGACCTTCGCGCACCGCCTGGCCTGCCAGGGGGAGAAGGCCCGCTGGGACTTCACGGGGAAGAGCTATCTCGAGGGGTCCATCCTCTACCGGGGCGACCGCGGCGTTTTCTGGGTGGTGGATCCCGTCAAGAAGGCCTACTTCGAACTGCCCGCCGTCACCCCCGAGGACCGGGACATGCGCATCGGGATCCTCTCGATCATGTACGCCGTGGCCCGCAAGGCGCTCTCGAAGGAACAGTCGGCTGAACTGGACCGGGCTCTGGGACGGATGCCGATGCCCGAGATCCTTTTGGATTTCAGGTCCCAGGGGACCGGCAAGGCGGGACGGGTGAAGGCGGCCCGCTACGAGGCGTTCTTCAACGGCGCGAAACGGGGGGAGTTCCTCGTCGCGGGACCCAAGGCCCTCGGCCTTCCGGAAGAGGAGTACGCTTCGTTCGCCGGGTTCCTCAAGGCGCTGAACCGGCTCTACGACAACTTCGATTTCCTGTATCCGGATCCCGCCCCCGGGGAGCGGCGCTCCTACGAGGGCGTCCCGCTCCGGTGGAACTTCCAGACCACCGGCCGTCCCTCCTTCACGATGGAGTTCAAGTCCGTGGAGAAACGCGACCTCGACCCCCTCCTCTTCGAATTGCCCGCGGGCCTCAAGAAGGTGGAGGTCTTCGACCTGCTTCTTAACAAAAACTGAATGAAATGAACTGCGATTAGCCACAGATGGATGGGATGGACGCAGATGAGGCAAGGGATAAGGCGATTAGCCACAGATGGATGGGATGGACGCAGATACGGCGAAAATACATTTATTGAGGAGTGCGAGGAGCGATGATATTAAGACGGGATCCTGCGACGTATAAGGAATCCCGCGAAGAACGCGTCGAGATCGATTCACAAACAAATGAGTTGACCGAGAAGATCATCGGTTGTGCCTATGCGGTGGCCAATACCCTTGGACATGGATTTCTGGAGAAGGTCTATGAAAATGCGTTGCTTGTGGAACTCGGCAACAAGGGATTGCGGGCGATCCAACAGCATCCCATTAAGGTCCTGTATGACGGGGTTAGTGTGGGTGATTATTACGCCGATTTGCTTATCGAAGATAGGGTGATCGTTGAGTTGAAGGCGGCCAAGGATATCGATGATCTCCATGTAGCTCAATGCCTGAATTATTTGAAGGCGACGGGGATCAAGGTGTGTCTTCTCATCAACTTCGGAAAGCCCAGGATCGATATCCGCAGGATCGTGATGTGATGGACGAATAAAGCAGGCTTCGCATCCGTCTTGTGCGGGAATAACAGTTGTGTCCTATCTGAGTTCATCCCATCCATCTGTGGCCAAAATATCCTTTTCATTGTCTGT
>CAZGWJ010000043.1:0-14137 GCA_964529445.1 uncultured bacterium | reverse complement strand
TTTGTGTGAGCACTTCTGATATACCACATCTGAGTTCATCCCATCCATCTGTGGCCAAAATATCCTTTTCATTGTCTGTTTTGTGTGAGCACTTCTGATATACCACATCTGAGTTCATCCCATCCATCTGTGGCTAAATAGTTGTTTGTTGTTATTTGGATATCGTGGTGATTAGGTTGTCTTCTTTCGATGTATAATCCTCCTGTCGTCCATCCCATCCCTTTTGCGGAGCGAAACACGGTGAAGCGGTTCCTTCTTGCGGCGGTCCTGGCCCTCCTCCCGCTCGTCCCGTCGGCCGCCCCCGCCGACGATCCCGGCATGCCGCCCGAGATCCCCGGCCTGGACGCCGGCCTTCCCCTGCCGGAATTCGGCCTGGACATCCCCGATCCCTCGGCCGCCCCGACCCCGCCCACGAAGGTGGACACCTCCCGGCCGTCCAAGGCCGCGGAGCCCACGGCGGTCCCGACCGAACCTGCGGCTTCGGCCGTTTCTTCGACACCCTCTCCGGCCGCTCCGTCGGCCACCCCGACGGCGACGCGGAAGCCTTCGAAACCGCCGAAGAATCCCACCCCGACCGCCACGGTCACGGTCACCGAGACGCCGGCGCCCACCGCGGAAGCCGCCGCCTTCGTCCTGCCGACCTTCAGCGGTCCGGCCCGCATGATCGAGTTCTTCCCGGCCGAGAAGGGCCAGTTGCGCGAGTACCAGTTCCTGCGCGTGCCGGGCCAGACCGTGGGCCGCAAGAACCGCACGGTGGAATGTCTCAAGGTCCAGACCTTCCCCAACGGGACCATCCGTTCCATGCACAAGACCACCGTGTACGCCGGGGGCACCTATCGGGACGACATCTCCAACGACGTCTTCTCCGTGGTGGGGAACACCGTCGTCTGGCTGATGCACAACGGCCAACCGCAGACGAACCGGTTCCTGTTGAAGATGCCCAAGCCGGGAGCGACGGAGCGCTGGACCCATAAAGAGGCGGACGGCACGACGGTCAGCTTCAAGGCGGATCTCACGCCCCTCAAGACGGACGAGCGCGTCTACCCGGAATGCATCCTGGTGGTGGAGAAGACCCTGAAGGCGGGGGAAGAGCCGAAACTGCGCAACCTCTACTACGCCCGCGGCCTGGGCCTGGTGCGGCTGGAGGTCTACGGGGCGGACCTCAAGATGGACCGCACGTCCTCCATCGACCTGGTTCTCCCCCTGCCAACACCCATTCCCACTCCATGATCCCTGTTCCCTCGCCCCTTGGGGGAGAGGGTGGGGTGAGGGGTGTTGTCTGAGGATCGACCGAAGGGTGATCCCGTTGTTGTCGTAGCCGTCAACTACTAACTCCTAACTACTCACTCCTAACTGGAGGATCGACCGAAGGGAGATCCGACACTTGCCACCGAGAGAGAAGCCGAAATTGTCCCACCGCGCCTACCGGCCCCTCGACAAGGGCGCCGTCCTTCGCATATTCGAGGCGAACGTCCCGCGCTTCATCCTGCCCCACGAACGCAAGGATTTCGCGACCTTCCTCGACGGGCTTCCCCACACGGGGTATTACATCGTGCTGGAGGACGAGAAGGAGACCCTCGTGGCCTGCGGGGGTTTCTCCATCCAGGGCGAGGGGGAGGCCACGCTGTGCTGGGGGATGGTGGACCCCGAGTACCAGGGGCTCGGCATCGGCGGGACCCTGCGGCACCTGAGGTTGCAGTTGATGACGGAGATCCCGAACCTGAAAAGGGTCCTTCTCTCCACGAGCCAGAACGACGCGCCTTTCTTCGAATCCTACGGGTTCAAGATCAAGCAGGTGGTCCCGAACGGTTACGGCCCCGACATGCACCGCATCGACATGGAGTTGACGCTGGACGAGATCACGAGCGAAGCGGTGAAGGCGCAGTTGCGGATGGAGGGGAACTGATCCGACCGTGCGGTCCCTCTCAGAGAAGCTGGGACAAAAGGGTCCGTGTCGGGACGGCGACGGGCGCCCGTTCCTTGAAGCAATCGGCGATGACGGGTTCCATGTCGAACACCGCCTGGAAGGCATGGGGGGCACCGGTGCGTTTCTGGAAATAGGCGAGGGACGGGCTTAGGTTCGCATCCGAGCTTTTGACCTCCACCAGGAACCAGGGCTTTCGGTCCCGAACCACCAGGAAATCGACCTCTCGCTTGTCCTTGTCCCTCAGGTATCTCAACTCGAATTCACCGAATCCCAGGTCGTTCCACCCCTCGACGGACTTCAGCAGATGGCATGCCACGAAGGTTTCCGCGCGGGCGCCGGGGTCCTCGATGCCGGACCAGTCCCGCAGGTACCATTTCGGTTCCTTGAGCAGGGACCGCGCGATACTGTGGGTCCAGGGTCGGACCAGGAACCCGAAGTGCAGGGACAAGAGGGTGCCGGTCCAGCGGCGGACGGTGTCCACGGAGACGCCGATCGTCCTGGCTAGGTTGTCCTGGACGAGGGCGGTGGCGGAGCGCTCGGAAAGGATGGCGGCCATCTGTTCGACCTCGGCGAGGTCCTGGATGCGGGTCAGATCGCGGAGGTCCTGTCGCAACAACTGTTCCTTCCGGAGGGTCCGCCAACGGCCGCTGAAATTCCTGTCCCTCAGGGTGAAAGGTTCGGGGAAGCCGCCGTGCTCCCAAAGGGCTTTGAATTCCGCGGAGGGGATCGGACGGGGGGGACGGACGGGTTTGACGGGAAGGTCTGTGTGAAGGATCTCCCCAACGCTGAAGGGGTGGATGCGGAAGGGGAAGTAGCGCCCCATCAAGCTGTCGCCGCCCCGGCGGTAGACGTCCAATCGGGAACTGCCGGTCACCAGCAGGCGGACCTTGGATTCGTATTCGTCGAAGAAACCCTTGAGGAACGTCTTCCACCTGCGGTGCTTGTGCAGTTCGTCGAACACGGCAACCAGGGGGCGGTTCCGCAGGCGTTCCAGCCCCAGATGGCGCGCCACGACAGCCGGGCCGGCCATGACCAGCCGGCGGACGTCCGAATTGTCCCAGTCAAGATACTCGTCGCCCAGCGCGCGGCAGACTGTTGTCTTTCCCACCTGACGAGGTCCCGAGACGAACGCCATCTGTCGGTAACGCGCCAGGTGGTTCTGGAGGACGGCGTCGTACAGACGGGGGAGGATCTTCATGCCGACTATATTACGCATATGCGTAGATTGGTCAAGACTATTTTACGATAATGCGTAATTGTGTCGTTACCCCCTTCCTTCATCGCTGAATCGTGTTTGTCCGAATGTCCGTTTTATGCATGCGTGTAATAGAGACATGTCCGATTCATATACATGCGCAAATATGCCCGGTTCAATCCGGGGTGATCGGATGGAAGTTGACGCTGGACGAGATCACGAGCGAGACCGTCAGGGCGCAGTTGAGGATGGAAGACTTGCATCAATAAGATATGGGCCAAAGTTCGGATATATCGGCTTGTTTAACCTGCAAGTGTCAGTTATCCGTCGCGAGTTATTAAGATGCTTATAAATTGACGACCTACATCTCTCACGACTAGTATTTCTCAAGTTTCCCAATCAAGCATTCAGGGTTTTTCCATGTCCGGTTTTAGTAAACATGACTTCATATCGTTTTTAGTGAAGCGCTGGATGTATCTCTTGGTGATATTCGTCGTCGTCGTGATGGTATCTCCCATCCTGATGGGTGCGTCGCCCAGCAAGCCGGACAAAGCGAAGGGTGACAAGAAACAGGATTGTAATGGATGCGATGAGAACGGCAAGGATGCGAAGAAGGATCCCATCTCTCAACTTCCGCCCAAGATCCAAGCCAAGTTGAATGCGGATGCTTGTCTGCTCATCCTTTCTCGGCAATTGAAAGAGGGGGAATCTGGGTATTTGATCGATCAATACCCCAATCGCGAGTTGAACGGAAGGATATATGTAAGCGTCCATGTCGAGACGGATGGAAGCCCGACGAGTTTTAATGCTGTTGAAGCTGCAAGCGTGGATCAAATCGGGGCAAATATCTACACCATGGAGATCCCGGTGGATCGGTTGATCGACCTTGCGTGGATGAGCAACGTCATTCGGATCGAGGCGGATCAGTATGGCCTGCCTTTGATGGATCTGGCGGCGAATGAAACGGGGGTCGATGTAGCGCGTTCCTCTTGCAGTCTCGATGGGAATGGCGTGGTTGTGGGGATCGTCGATTCCGGCATCGATTTGGCACATCCGGATTTTAGAGATGCAATCGGTAACAGTCGGATCGAATGGTTGTGGGATCAGAGCGTCGCGAGTTACGGCACAAACCCGTTAACCCCGTTGTTGGGAACGAATGAATTCACGTTTCCGGCGGCGTCGTTGGCATCGTATGATCTCCTGGGTCATGGGACTCACGTCGCGGGGATCGCGGCCGGGAATGGGCTTGCCTCAGGAGGTGCGTATCGAGGGGTCGCGCCCGAGGCCGCGATCATGTTCGTTAAGGCGATGAGTCGTGCGCGTGTAGTGACTTCATCATATATTCCCTGCGGTGTACCACCGCAACTATGCAATCCTGTCGTGAGTCGAGCAAATATCGAACTCTTTGATCAGGGGCGGGTTTTACGAGGGGTCAATTATATATTCCAGAAAGCGGGCGCCCGACCGGCGGTCGTCAACCTGAGTCTTGGGTTCTTCTTCGGGCCCCACGATGGCACGACGTTGTTCGAGCGGGCGTTGGATTCAATGACGGGACCATCCCGATTGATCGTCGCTGCGGCGGGGAACGATAGAGAGGCGAAATACCATACGAGTGGAGTCATTGGATCAGAAGCTGTCCCGGATCGCGTGGACCGCCATTGGACATCGCCCGAATTATGTGGCAAGGGTGGCTGTGGAATCGGTTCAGCTGGAACAATGAACTATACCCTAATGATCGATGGCTGGTATGACCTGCCGAACGACATTGTTGTGGCGATCCAACAACCGGACTGGAGCCAGCCGGTCACCTATGCGCCGAGCGACCCAAGCTTCCCGAATATCAGGTATTATTCAAGCGGGTTTGATCCGTCGCCCCTGAGCCGTGGATGTTGCTCGCATATCAGTGTCCGATATTTCAGAAATGGTAATTCGATAAACTTCCGGATTCTTTTCCAGGATCCGGATGGAGTTGGGAACTGCATATATAGTTCGTCGTGTTGTAAATTCAACTCCTATTGTGCCGGCCATCGCGGGGTCAAGGGCGGTCAATATCTCATCCGATTGATCCAACGGGGTGTTGGTAACGGGCGGGTCGATATGTGGACGGGGCCATTCGGCGTGAGTGTATATAAAGGTCTGTTCGATGAGCCGGATACGATGGACACGCTTCGCAGTCCCGCAACGGCCAAGAACATCATCACTGTTGGATCGTATGTGACACGGGAAGATGATAATTGCCTTTTGAATTCCACCCTGGCTGGCTCATTGGGATGGGCATCCAAGTTTAGCAGTCTGGGATACACCAGAGATGGGAGAATCAAACCAGAGGTGTCCGCGCCCGGAGAGGTCATCATCTCCGCCCGGTCTTCTATGATGTCTCCAAAGCCGTCGCCATGTGCTGTTGTGCCGACGCACTATCGAAAGACCACGGGTACCAGCATGGCAGCGCCCCACATGGCGGGTGTCTTGGCCATGTGGATGCAAGATGAACCTGTGATGGATTATCAGAAGGCGATTGCCAAAATCCAGACCTTGTCCTTCAAGGATGGGTCGGTTGCCGCTTCCTACCCGAACGAGATATACGGCTATGGGAAGTTGCGGGTTGAATCCTGTGTAGGACAACCCACGAGAACTCCGACGCCGAGTCCGACATTATCTCCGACCCGGACGCCTACATACACCCACACGCCTTGGATGGTTGGATGGAGCACATTGACATATACATTCACGCCGACTCGGACCCCGACTTCGGCATGCTGTGTGTATGAAGACCGTTATACGAGACCTTCAAATCCGTTGGGGGCAGTCCTTGATAATGTGACGGCAAGGATGTACGTGGCGAGCCCATTTTCGGAAATGGGTTATGAACCGGGCATCATGCGGATATTCACCGGGTCGATGTCGGGTCCATCCGTTACGATCGGGGATGCTGGATATAACGTTCCATATGGGGTCGCTTTGGACGGTAAGGGCCATCTCTTTGTGACGGACAGTGGGCATCACCGAATCCAGAAGATACGGCTTTCCGATTATTCCGTGTTGGCCGTGTGGGGCACATTTGGCTCTGGGCCGGGAATGTTGAATGAACCGCGCGGGATATTCGTGAACGCGGGTGGTGATATCTATGTCGCAGAGGCGGGGAACCATCGTATCCAGATATTCCGCCCCACCCCTGCGGGATCGGAGAATTACGTTCATATCGGTTTCATCGGAGGGCCGGCATCGGGTGCGGATAACGGGCATTTCTATACCCCGACGGACGTGCGAGAGGAAAAGGGATATCTATATGTTTCCGATACGGGAAATGGGAGGATACAACGTTTTTCCATCATTCCCGGATCAACGCCAACGTTTTCATACGATGGAACCCCGGCTTTCGGCCCGGTTTCGGGGGGCTATTTGTATAGGCCTGTCATGATGACGGTGGGGCCGAGCGGATATTTCTATGTGACCGACCAGGATGATTCCTATAAAGTCTTTGACCCGACCACACATCCTTGGAACCTGGTTTACAAATGCGGGAATTTGGGTGATGACCTGGACGACTTTGTGTTGCCCGTGGGTATCGCAGTAGGGACGGATGGCCGCGTCTATGTGGCGGGACATAGGGATTATTCTGATGTGGGTTCTTCACGCTATGGATGGGTACAGAAATTCGCACCCTGCCTGAACAACACCCCGTATCCAACAATGACGCCCGCATCCTTAACGCCAACTCCGACCGATACACCAACTCCGCCGGTGCCCTATACTTCTACAAGCACCATCACACCCACCCCCACATTTCCCCCCGTGATCTGCGAGGCCCGGCCCTTCGATGCGCTTCAACGACTGGATCTCCAAGTATCTTGTGTTCAGCAGTCGGATCAGGAAGCGGTATACCGCTTCCGGGTCATCAACAACCGTACCACGAACATTTCGGTAAGCGGTACGTGCCTGAGGATGTGGTTCTACGAGATGGGAATCGTCAATATCCGACAATGGGCGGACAACGGTGGATTTGTCTATTCACCAGATTCGCCCGATCCGCGTCCACTCCAGGGTGCGAATAGGCGCCTGACGGCGGAACACAAGTGGTTGGCCACTCACTGCACTCTTGAGAGCGGTCATTTCGCGAATCAGGAGATCGCGTTATGCGCGTCAGGAATCGGGACCGGCATTCCGGCGAACGGCGGATATTGGGAGTTCACGATCAGGGTGGGTAGGGATAATCCCGGCATGGATGGAGGATCGTTCGCGGACGATTATTCACACCTCGGAACGGGAATGGGTTGTGCCGACACCGGTTTTGTGGATTCGCCGTATTTCGTCCTCTATAAAACCGCACAGGTTGGCGAACGCAAGGATGCGGAAGGCACTTTCGATCCCAATACAGGTATGGAGCCCTGTCAAGCGCCTTTCTGCACACCGACACCTACAGCGACCAGGGCGTTGACGAGGACGCCTTCTCCGACCCGCACACAGACCGTGACGCGGACCCGCACGCATACGCGGACGCCGTCATTTACCCGCACACCGACCATGACAAGGACGCCAACGATGACACCGACAGATTCGGGGATCATCCCTGGGTGCGATGCGGTTCGCCTGGACCTCCAAGTGCGGCAGGTCATATGCAATGACCACAATTATGCCTATCGGTTCAAGATTGTGAACACTAGTGGCATTCCGATCGATCCGCGCGATCTGAAGGTCAAGTTTTGGCTTTACCAGGAAAATATGGACCCGTGGGTAAGTATGTTCAACTCGGGAGTGATGATCAATCCCGGTTTATCGGGTGTGGGGATGACCGCACAGCCCTTCACTGAAAACATGGATCCATGTTATCAGACGGATAATAGGAATACGAATCGTGAATTCGGTTTCGGTTATGTGGGAGATGAAGTGCCGATTCTGCAACCTGGCGGTTTCATCCAAAATTCGCTGATCAATATCGTCAACTTTAGTGCCGCACCACCTCCGGTGTTCAACACTTTTGATCCGAATGATGATTACAGCAGGTTGCCAAGTGCGCAAGGTGCATGCACGGGTGGTTTCGTGTATGTGGATGATCCGTATTACGTGCTGTATTACAAGGATCACCCTGTGTGTGAGTGGAAGAGCGAAACGCTCCGCGATGCCGCAACCGGATTGGAACCCGAATGCATCCGTGAATGCGAGTGTATAGAAGCGCCATTGCCCACTTTCACCGACACTCCGACGATTACTCCCTCTTGGACAATAACGATGACACAGACTCCAGTTCATTGTTTGGGGTGTGGTGGTACTGATTGGAATGAAGATGTTCAAAATTCTGATTTTGGTGTTAGGCTTGATCACAGAACAATAACATTCCGCGGTAGTTTATGGCTAATAGGTGGATCGAATGAATTGGGTGATGCGGCAGATACTGTTTGGAAGAGCGATAATGGAACGAATTGGTCACAAGTAATACCGAACCCGGGTTTTGCTCCTCGGAATTTTCCGGGTGTAGTGGTTTATAAGGATCAAATCTGGGTTATTGGCGGAAGCGGCACTATTAATCATAAGGACATATGGAGCAGTTATGATGGCGTGAATTGGACACTCATTGAGCAAAATCCCCCATTTCCATTGGTGTCAAGATACGAAGCGTTAACTTACGGCGATAGTATTTGGGTATTTCCAGACGGTACAGGTGAGGTGTGGAATTCAACAAACGGTATTAATTGGAATCTGACTACATCTTCAGCTGCCTTTGGAAGCAGGATGGCGTTCGCTGTAGCAAGTTATAGTAATAAAATGTGGGTCATTGGCGGATTATTAAACGGCGTACCGATGAATGATGTGTGGTACGCGGGTTTGGATGGCGTGTGGCATCTATCACAATCGGCGGCGGATTTTCCGCCGCGATATAGCCACTCACTGCAAGTGTATGGCGATAGACTTCATGTCATCGGGGGAATAGGTTTCTATAACGATGTGTGGTGCACGCAAGATGGCGTATCTTGGGTTCAAGCGACATCATCTGCAGGATTTTCGCCTAGGGCTGTCTTCTCAACCGCAGACTTTTTGAACCGAATGTGGGTCATTGGCGGCAGTGGTTTCCCGTCCAACTCAGATATATGGAGCACGGAGTGCGCTGAATAATGAATATTGTTGTTTCGACGCGAGGATGAATAGATTAACAGTTATATTACATCAACGTGGTGTGTAAAATACGCCTATGCGTAAATGGGCTATTCCCGAATTCGGTGATGGGCGTCGCGCTCTCGGATCACATGGGGTGATGGCGGTATGCGCGTATTTTCTCGTGGTGGTGATCTACATTCCGGCAATCGATTTCGGCTTTGTGAATTGGGACGATCCGCTTTACGTCATCAACAATCAGCATATCCGGCAGTTGAATGTCGAAACGGTCAAGTGGGCGTTCACGAACGCATATGCCGGATTTTGGATGCCATTGACCTGGCTCTCGCTGGCGATGGATTATCACATCGCTGGACTGGAGCCGACAATCTACCATTTGCATAATATCGCGCTTCACTGCGCGAACGTGGTGATCGTGTATCTTCTGTGTCATCGGATCCTCTCATCGGTGTTTGGAAATCAAGGGGGGGCGAATAAGGATACGGATCGAAGCTGGAAATGGGGAGCGCTATTCTGCGCGTTGTTCTTCGGGATCCATCCGTTGCGCGTGGAATCGGTGGCTTGGGTCACCGAGCGCAAGGATGTTCTGTATTCCTTCTTCTATCTAGCGGGATTACTGGCGTACCTCCGCTATGTTTCTACAAACGGCAAGAAACGGATTTGGTATGGACTAACCTTGGTATTGTTCGTCTCGGCGATGTGCTCCAAATCAATGGCGGTCACTTTCCCGCTCGTCTTGCTGCTTTTGGACATATGGCCTCTTCGAAGGATGGGAACGGGAAAGGTCTTGCTGGAGAAGATCCCTTTCATCCTTTTGGCATTCGGCATAATGGTGACGGCGTTGTTCACACAAAAGCAGATCGGGACACTCTCTAGCCTGGGGCAACTGCCGTTGGATTTCAGGATCATGAATGCCTTTCATTCCATCGTCTTCTACTTGAGAAAGATCTTGATCCCCACGGACCTTACGACACTCTATCCCATCGTGTTCAACAGGACCTTTTCGTGGGGCTACATCATCTCCGCCCTCGTGACGGTCGCTATCACTGTGTGGGTCCTATATCGTCGCAAGGTGAGCCCGGCCCTGTTCGCCGCGTGGGGATTCTACGTGATCACTCTTTCGCCGACCCTGGGTTTCTTCCAGGTCGGCCATCAAGCCGCGGCGGATCGATTCACCTATGTTTCGAGTTTGGGCCCGACTTTATTGATCGGGGGAATGATCATCCGATGGTTCGGAAAGAGACGGATCGTCTTTTGGGCGGTGATGACCATTATCCTGTGGCCCATGGCCATGATGACCCGTAACCAGATTCATGTATGGAAGGATTCGACGGTTCTCTGGGAGAACACACTGAAGAAAATACCGAGAAACTCTTCGGTCGCATACGCCAACCTGGCGGACGCATACCTCGAGGCGGGACGATTCGCCGAAGCCCGCCAGGGGTTCGAGCTGGCCATCCGGATCGGCCCACCGGTCAGCACATACTATGACGGTTTGGGAATGTTGTTGATGAGGGAGGGCCGGATCGATCAGGCGATCGAAGCGTTCAAGACCGCTATATCCTTGGATCAAAGGAGCGCATCGCCTTTCGCACATCTGGCGGAAGCCTATGCCGAAAAGGGGATGGCGCTTGAGGCCTTGAAGACGGCACGGGAAGCAGTTCATATTGAACCGGGGTATTCGGAGGCGCATTTCGTCCTGGGGAATATTCTTGCGGCACGATCCAAATACCACGAAGCCGCCGGATCATACGAGGTGGCTTTGTCGTTGGAGCCGAATCGGTACAACCCGAAATATCTGCGCTCTCTGGTTTCTGCCCGGATCAAATCCGTTGAATGAAAGTGACTTGCTTAGACTAACCTTGTCCTGAAGAAGTGTTCCAATACGCTTTATGATTTATCGGTCGCAGAAAAGGCCATTGAAACAAATCTCCCGGTTATTCAATCGGTTATATGAACCCCTTTACCGTGAAACCCCCGAGACAACGGGAAATGGTTCTGACACCCCAGAAGTGATAGAATTTCCATTGGAAATGGGGATTTTTTCCCGTTTCAGCTGTCCATATTTTGGGTAGGCGCGGCCTCTTTGAGGTCGCGTGCAAGCGCTTTCGTTCGCGCGACATTCGCGTTTACCCGGACATCTTGAAGAATGCGGGTGCGTTCAACGACATGAACCGGCGTTTATTCAGAAACCTATTCCTGGGCCTTCTATTGGCGGCCTCCGCTCAAAACGTTTGTTGGGCGGGTTTCCCCGTCACGGCCGCGAACGTGAACAACGGCACGGTGATGCCGCAATATCCCCGCTGGCCCTTCCCGCAGTTCCTCGAGTACGGTTGGGGCCGCTCCCTCGCCACCACGAACCCCGACGGCGTGCCCCACGCCGAGATGGAATCCACCCTCATCCTCACCTACGTCGAATCCATGCGCCGCCTGCAGTCGGTGGCGGGGTGGCGCCCGGCAGGGCTGCCCAACCGCTTCATCTTCGTGGGTGCCCCGACCTGCTCCGAGGGCGCGGGCTATGCCCTCATCATGGCGGCCCTCTTCGCCGACAAGGACACCTTTGACGGGCTGTGGGTGGAGATCCATTCCCGAATGCCGGGACTGGTGAGCTACGAGAACGGAGCCATCCAACTTCCCAACAATACGACCGTCACCTGCAAGGAAAACGGCCTCATGGGTTGGACGTGGAACGTCAACGATGACGGGGCCCTCGACGGCGACGAGGACATCCTCTTGGCCCTCATCATCGCTTGGAGGCAATGGGGCGATAACTCGGGATACACGCAGTCCAACGGCCAGCCCATTTCCTACCGCCAGGAGATCATCAACCTTTCGCGGAACATGTCGGGGTGGAAACCCAACGGGGGCGATCCGAACGGATATTACGACGATTCCTATGTCGGCATCGACGGGTACGTGAAGTCGGCCAACACCAACGGGTCCCTCACCACATGGGCCAATGTCGCCCATCCTCCCGCTTATCCTCAGAGGAGCAGTTATTGCACGACCCAGGGCGTCGGGACCTGCCCGGGGGAGGCCTGCACCTCCTACCTGGCCCCCGGCTACTACCGCTGTTTCTCCACGGTCGCGGAGGGCATGGGCGACACCCAGCCGGCTTCCCAATGGCTGAGGGCCGCGGTCTCCAGCGAGTACATCATCGAGCAGATGGTGGCCCAGCGGAACTACGGCATCGGCTCGAACGGGTATGAGGTCGCGGACAACGGCACCGTCACCTTCAACGATTACTGGGGAGCCAACGGCGAGGGCATCCGGACTCCCCTGAGAAATGCCATGACCTATCTCTGGTACGGCAATCCCGGCAACCGTTGGGACCCGGCCAACCATTCCGTCATTGCGGGCACCAACACGGCGGAGCGGGATTTCGCGAACGAATACGCCAGTCTCCTCTACGACCCGCGGGTGGCCGGGAACCCGCCCATCAACGAGGGATACGGACTTTCCTACTGGGGATTCGCCCAATGGCGCGTGGGAAGCGCGTTCACCGCGACGGGCGGGATGCCGGGCATGTGGCATATCCCGTGGGGTACGGGGCCCATGGCGGCGTCCGTGGCGGCGGCATCCAGCATGCCGGTCACCCAGCAGTTCGAGACCCTGATGAATATGTACCGGCAGTTGGTCCTGGTCTGGGATAAGAGCTCGGACGGCGGTGTCCAGCCCAATGCTCCGGCCTACTTCCACACCTTCTTCCGCACGGTCCCCCTGGCCGTCATCACGGGCAATTTCGCGAATCCCTGCTCCATGACGGCCCGGTCCAACCTCAAGATCTACAAGGCCGTGGACAAGACCTTCGCCTACGCGGGGGATACCCTCACCTACGTGCTTTCCTACCGCAACTACGGTTCGGTGGACGCGGCCGCCGTCACCATCACGGATGTTCTCAACTCGAACCTCCAGTTCATCTCCGGGAACCCGGCCCCCACGAGCGCCCCGTCCGTGGGCAGTTCGGGGACCGTGGTTTGGGGCCGTGGAACGGTCACGGGGCGCAAAGGGAACAACCTGTCCTCCACCGTCGGAGCGGTCACCCTGGTGGTGCGGGTGAACCCGGCGGCCTCCAACCAGCGCATCTGCAACGTGTCCACCATCTCTTCGGGTGGCACCCTGCATTGGACCTCCAACGAGTTCCCCAACGAGGTCTCGATGATCTACAAGCGCAACTGCGTGGACATCATCAGCCGATCGTTGGACATCGCCAAATCCGTCAGCCCGGCCTCCGCCTGCCCGGGGCAGACCTTCACCTTTTCCATCGCGGTCACCAACCGGTCCTCGCCCGACCTCTGGTTGAACGGCGGACGTTCCAAGGTCTATCCGGGATTCAGCGCGGACGTCACCCTGATCGCGGGGAACATGAATTTCTACAGCCAGTTGAGGTCGGAAGCGTATGAGCCGACCATCAATCCGTGCAACTACCGCTGGTCCTTCTTCTTCTATGACCCTGTTTATGGCGTTCCGGGAGGGTTGATCACACAGGAAAACTACGGGATCAACGCCCAGCACAACCCGAACACCTACGGGACCAACACGGCTCGTGGTTTTGCCGACTTCCAGTTGCCGAACATCCCGAACTATGTCGGATATTCGGATTCCATGGCCCAACTGCCGGTCACACCGGGCTCCGACGCCAATGGACGTTGGAACCAGCGCTACGTCTTTCGATGGTTCGACACCAAGGTCCCGACCGCGACCAACAGCTTCATCTACGGCGCCGAAGGCGTCGGCATCCCGAACCTCTGGTACACCCAGAAATACAGCGGGAACACCGGGCTCAACATGCAGTACGGGGACCTGAACACGAACAGTCCCTTGCTGGTTTTCCGGGTCTATCCGCCCGCGGATTACAACAGGCCCCAGACCCTGTGGGCGAACGGCGGGGCGGACCGGGCCTGGTA
>CAZGWJ010000042.1:0-21994 GCA_964529445.1 uncultured bacterium | reverse complement strand
GGTGTTCGTGGGGGTAGAGGTGGGGGTTGAAGTGAGCGTGTCGGTCGGGGTGGCGGTGGGGGTATGAGTGGGAGTGCGGGTCGGGGTACTCGTGGGTGTGGCAGTGGGGGTTGCTGTGGGAGTGGTGGTCGGAGTTCGAGTGGGTGTGTTCGTGGGAGTCCGCGTGGGGGTGTTCGTGGGGGTAGAGGTGGGGGTCACCGTGGGAGTGCGAGTTGGCGTGTCAGTGGGAGTGCCGGTCGGTGTGGCGGTCGGAGTGTGGGTGGGGGTGCGAGTCGGGGTGCTGGTGGGGGTCCTCGTGGGTGTGTTCGTAGGTGTTCGGGTGGGCGTATTCGTGGGAGTCTGTGTGGGTGTCGCGGTCGGTGTGCCGGTCGGTGTGGCCGTCGGGGTTGCCGTGGGCGTGCGAGTGGGCGTACTCGTGGGAGTTCGCGTGGGAGTGCTGGTCGGCGTCCGGGTTGGCGTGTTCGTGGGTGTGCGCGTGGGAGTGGCGGTCGGAGTGGCGGTCGGAGTGGCGGTCGGGGTCTGGGTGGGAGTGCGCGTCGGGGTGCTGGTGGGGGTCCTCGTGGGTGTGTTCGTGGGTGTTCGGGTGGGCGTATTCGTGGGCGTATGGGTGGGAGTCCGAGTGGGAGTGGCGGTCGGTGTGTTCGTGGGAGTGTTGGTGCGGGTGGGCGAGGGAGTCGGCGTGAGGACGGTCAAGGCCACGCAGGAGGTGAGGACCGGCTCCTGGATGCTGTCCAGTGCTCCACAATTGGTGATGATATTCCCTCCGGGCACGCAACTGATGACGCCGCGCCAAGTGACGGTTCCCGCTGTGGAAGTACCCAGGGTCCCGACGCTCCAGGCCAGGGGATTGGGACCCGCGTAGGCGGGGCTTCCCGAAAGGACATCGAGGAAGGTGATGCAGGCGGGCACGGTATCGGTGACGACCACGCCGGTCAAGGTCACACCGCCCAAGGGGCTGACCGTGAACGCGCTCAAACCCTCCTCCTTGATGTAACCGGAGGTCCTGGCCAGGATGCCCACGGTTCCCGGGTTCTGGGAGTACGTGGAGCCGCTGTCAAAGCCGAACGTGGCCCCGCAACTGCTGGTCACCGCGATGGAGGCGCCGCTCAGGGCGATGTTCAGGTTGTAATTGCCGTCCTTGAGGCAACCGGTGACGGTGGAGGTCTTCAGGGAATCCACCGCGTGGTCACCGCCCGAGTCGTGGTAGTAGAGCTGGGCTGTCGTGTTATCGCCCGGGTTGAACGAGATGAACCAATAGTCGTCGACGCTGGTGAAACGGAACACGAAGGCGATGGCCCGGCCCGGCTTGGTGCCCCAGTCCGTCAGGCTGATGGCCCCGTCCAGCATGCTGCTGACGGAATCGTAGGTGAGAAGATCCCCGGATTCCGCGTATTGCCACGTCACGCGGCCCGCGATCTCCGAGCGCTCGTCGAAATCGTTGGCGTCGGCGCCCACCTGTTGGGTCCACCGGTAGGGGGCGGTGTCGCTGACCGGGTCGGTGTTGTTGCCGAAGTCGTCCGTGACCGGCGCGCTGCCCGTGATCGAGTTGTTCGCGTAACGAAGGGTGTAGGTGACGGTGTCGCCGAGCGTGCCCTGGGTCCGGCTTTCGGACTTGAGGATCTCCGAGACGGGCGTCGGGGTGGCCGTGGGGGAGGCGGAGGTCGGGGTGGGTGTGGGGGAGGAAGGGGTGGGGGTCGGTGTCGGGGTGGGGATGGGACAGCCCATGCTCACGTAGACGCTGTTCGAGGTACCCGTGCACCCGTTGGAGCAGGCGTATTCGTTCTGCCGCAGGAGGCAATTGTCGGTTCCGGTGTTGTAGGTGTTGTCGAGCCCGATGACGGTGACCACGTGGCAATAGGGGACCCAGGAAGTGCCGTTCCAACTCGCCCCGCGAAACCCGCTCGGCCGGACCATGGTGACGCCCGAGTCCTGCCACTCGTACATCCAACCCTCGGAGTCGGTGGAGCCGAAGCCGCGGGTTTTCCCGAGGATGGTGTTGCCCCGGAAGCGCTCGCCCCCGAAGAAGGTGGAGTTGTTGTCGATGATCGTGGTCGCATTGGTCGTCACGGCCCAACCGGCGTTGCAGGTGGTGAGGATCATCGTGACGGACCGGGCCACGTCGGGGGGGATCGCGGCGAAAGTGTGGGTGTCCGTGAGGGTCGAACCGCCCACCAGGAGCGATTTGGACAGTGTGAAGGCGGTCGGGGGCGGGGTCGGCACGGGCGTGAGATCGAAGAGGTCCCTGAAATAGACCACGTCGCAGTCCACGGACGAATTGGCGCTGGAATTGTAGGAGAGCAGGGAGACACGGTCCCCGGTGTAGGGATCCGTGATGCGCTTGCTCCAGATCGTGGCGGTGACGATGGAGGAGTTGGCCCAGAAGGTGGGGTTCACGACGCCGGTCTTGGAATTCCAGGTGCCGCTGTTCATCGGGGGCGCGGGCCCTCCGCAGCTGGGGGCCATGGGCGTGGCCACGGGCGTGGCGCCCTCGGTCTGGCGGAAATACTGGGTGCTGGAGTTGTCGCTCTGGACGTAGGCGTGGTAGCCGGAGGAACAGGTGATGTCGACGAACCAGCTACCGAACATCTCGCTGGTCTCCCGGTTCTCCACCTTGGCCGCGATGACATTGCCGGTGTCGGTGATTCCGAAGGACGCGAGGGTGGGCGTCGTCCCGCTGTGGTAGGTAAAACACAGGGGCTGGGGACAGATGCCCCAGGTGGGCCCCTCGGTCGGGCAGTTGACGTGCACGAAGCGGAAATCATCGCCGCTGCCCACCAATTGTCCATTGATGTAGAGCGTCATGTAGTCGTCGCCCACGCCGCACACGGTCATCGAGACGGGGGTGCAGGTGGAGGCGGCGGATACGTCGGGGGCCGCTCCCGCCAGGAAAAAGAGGGTCAGGAGCCAGAAGACCCAAGGGGGTCGTCCCGAGGAGGCCGGCAGGACAAGGGCCCTGGAAGATCGCATGGGGGCTGGGGGGGCCATGAGGTCAGGGCCTGGGAGTGGCGGAAGGTAGGATTGGGATGGATATGGGAGCCATGATATTCGAGCCGCCTGCAGAGCCGACTTGCCCTTCTTGTTGAACAGGGGTGTTATCAAGAAAGCTATTACATCAATCATACAACCGTGACTTTCCGTAAAGAAGTCCGCTTGATAATAAACAAATAACGATAAACCTTTGGAATTGGGCCTTTTTCCTGAACCGGTTCAGCCAGACGTCTTATCCGGTAGCATCCCTGCCGACGAGTGGGCGAAAATGATGTCCAGGAGTCCCTGGATGAAAACCCTTATCACCCTTATTTGGATCGGAATGGCCGCGCATGCGGCGGCGATCGACGCCTCCTTCAGAATCCTTTCGCCGGCCTTCCGTGAGGGGGGCATGATCCCCGCGAAACACACGTGCGACGGGAAGAATTTGTCCCCACGCCTGGATTGGAGAGGCGTTCCCGAGGGGACCCGGGCCCTGGCTTTGATCGTCGAGGACCCGGACGCGCCTTCGGGGATGTTCGTGCATTGGGTGCTCCTGAACATCTCCCCGAAGCGGAAGGGTCTGGAGGAGGGCGCGAAACCCGTCGTCGACCTGAGGCGGAGCGAGGCCCAGGTCAGCGGGAACAACGGGGCCAGGAGGAGGGGTTACACCGGGCCCTGTCCGCCTTCGGGGACGCATCGGTATGTCTTCCGGCTTTTCGCCCTCGACCGGGCGCTCGACCTGCGGGATGGCTCAACGCGGGAAAAGGCGCTCGAGGCCATGAAGGGGCATGTCCTCGCGGAAGCCCGACTCACCGGGCTTTACCGGCGGAGGTGAGGATGGGATCCGACCAGAGGGCGCCCGGGACAGTACGGCCGCCGGAAGGGCCGGCGAGCGGCGGGGTCGACGCATACCACGGGACCCGGTTTTTTCTTGCGCTCGGAATCGTCTACGCCTTGCTCTACGGCATGACCCGGGCCTTCCTGGCCTCCGGCGTCCATGCCGAATGGGAGGGGGAGTACCTCCGGCACGCGGTCATCCTGGGCATCCTCGGATGGGGGGCTCTCCGTCGATCGAGGCGGTGGGCCTGGGCCGGCGTCGGGTACCTGGCGGTTGAACTCCTCGTTCAGATCGTCGTCATCTCCATGGCGCCCGGGACCGGGATCGATCCGCACATCCTCCTGATCAAGGGTTTCCTCCTGTTCATGGGAGTCCGTTCAGCCCGGAAGGCGGGGGATCCCTTCGGGTGACCCTTTTCCGGGGCGGGATCGCGCCCGGGAAGCGAGCGCTTCAGAAGGACAACTCCACCCCGCATTCCAGCGACCGGCCCGGCATCGGGACGCCCGCGATTTCCCGGTATTCCGTATCCAACATATTGGCGCCGCTTGCGAAGAGGATCCCAAGACCGGTATCGACCGTGATCCGACCCTCGACGAGGCTGTAGCATTGGCGGTCGGTCCGCCAATAGCGGGCTCCCCGTGCGGAAACGCCGAAGATCCCGAAGGTTCCGAGGCCCCGGAGATCCACCCTGTGCCTGGGATAGTACAGGGCGTACTTGGATTGCATCCCCCCCAGGTCCGCATCCCGCTCCAGGAAATCATAACCGGCACGAAGACGATACGAGCCGAACCTCGATTCGACGCGGCCCCCCGCTCCCCGCACGATGGCCGTCCCGATGTTGAGGGATCGCCACGGCTGTGACGCATCGGGACGCACCCAGTCGATGAGGTCCCGCTCCAGCCGGAGAAAGGCCATCCCGCCCGCCGAAAACGCCCCCGACTTCCAGTCGGGGATCAGGGTGTAGATCCACGCGGTCTCGCTTCGCAGGTCGGCGGTTCCGACGTTCTGGGGATCCCGGTAGTAGAGTTCGGTGAAGGATGCCTCCCGATAGGATCGCGTGATGGATCCCGTGAGCGAGACGTCCGGCATGATCCAGGTTTGGGCGGAGAGGAGCGGGCTGGCCTGGACGGAACCACGGCTTGAAAGGTCCGTCTCCATTCCCAGGGACACGTTCTCGTGCGCGATGAAGCCGGAGATCCCGCCGGAGCCGCGCTCCCGACGGCCCAGGTTGGAACTGGCGAGCCGCTCGACCTTCCCGTGGAGATCCGCCCGGAAGGGGCCGCGCTGGTAGCGCGTTCCGGTCCCGAAGACCTGGCTGGTGTGCCGATTCTCGTAAGTGGAGCGTCCGTAACGGTCCAGGCGGAAACGGTCCTGATGCCGACGCCCATAGAGGCCGGGTTCCAGGACGCCCTCTCCCATCGCCGTCCGTCCCCTCCACGAGGCGAAGTGGGTTTCCGTGGCCTCCCACTCCTCGTATTTCGGGTAGTTCCCGTAGAAATCGTTCGCGCCGAACCGGCGGTCGGACCAGGCGGCGGTGACACGGGAGTCCAGGAGGGAACGCAGTTGGATGGAGCCGCCGGCGGCCCATTCCTGCGCGTCGGTGCCGGGATGATCCCCATCCGAACGGGATGCCCGGCACCAGAGAGCGGCCGGCGGCAGGACGACGAGACCCGTGCCCCGGCTCGTGCCGAAGGAACCCGAGGCGCCGGAGAAGACGGCCTTCTCCTCCGAGGGAGGGCGTGTCACGAAATCCGCGGATCCGGCCAAGCCGTGACCGCCCCAGGGGACGGCAGAGAATTCGATGCGTTCCAGGAGGAGGGGAGGATAGGGGAGATCGAGGTTGAAGTGACCCGTCTGGGGATCCCGCAGGGGAAAGCCGTCGAGGAGGACGCCGGACTGTTCGAAGGTGGATGCGCGGAAATTGAGGTCCGCGAGGGCCGTGCCCCGCCGGGCCACGTCGGCCTCGCCGGACCAGGCGAGCACGTCCGCCAGGGAATCGCCAGGCGACGCCCTCAGGTCGTCACCCGCGAGGACGACCGTGCCTGGAGCGGGAGGTTTAGCCGTGACGAGAACCTCCGGCAGATCCGCGCCGCCGAGGGGGGCCGCCCCGAGAAGAAGGAACAGGACACCTGGGGAAAAACGCATGGGCGGGATTCTATCACGCGGGAGGGAAGGGCATCCACGATGTGCGTCGCGATGCCGAACGGCACTACCGGAGGATCAGCCACTTGGCCACGTCACGGCCGCGAGCGGTATCGACCACGACGAAATAGACCCCGTTGGCTAGAAGCCGACCGTTCCCGTCCGTGCTCGGCAGGGGAAGGGCGGGGAGCGAGACGGCATCGAAACGTTTCTCGGATATTTTCCGCAAGGCGGTCGTGAAGATCCTGACCGTCACGGTTCCCGTCGTCCCCTCCGGAAGAACGAGCGCGGGTAGGACGGAACCGTCGGTGGGGTTGGGGTCGACATACGGCCCTAACAAGGGGAAATGAGGAATTAGAAGTGAGGAGTTGGGAGTCAACGTCATCACTGGGGTCGAAGAGGGTGAAGGGGTCGGACTTGGGACGAGGGTTGGGGTATAGGTCGCGGAGGGAGAATGGGAGGGTGTGGAGGTCTCAGTCCAAGTGAAAGTACGAGTGCTGGTGATGGTGAAGGTGGGCGTCGGGGTGGAAGTCAGGGTGTGAGTGGTCGTGAACGTCGGGGTGAAGGTAGGCGTGAACGTGTCCGTGAACCAGACGCCGGTGGGGGTTTCGGTCGCGGTCGGGGTGATGGTGGGTGTCCGGGTTTCCGTTGGACTGGGGGTCCGGGTGGCGGTGGCGGTATCCGTCGACGTGAAAGACGGCGTTTCGGACGGAGTGGCGGTCGGAGACGCGCTCGGGGTCGCCGTGGAGGTTCGCGTGGAGGAAGGGGTCGGGGTGGAGGTGATCGTCCAGGTCCGGGTCGGCGTTGCCGTCACCGTCGGGGTGGCCGTGGGACCGGACGGAGCCACCTCGTACCAGAGGGATTGGGCCGGAGCCCCGGTCGTGAAACGGGTCCTTCCGGCCGCGTTCGACACGGACAGCGTCAGGGCGCGGGCACCCCGGCTGTCAAGGGCGTAGACTTCCACGCTTCCAAAAACCTGCGGCAAGGTCACGGTGGCGGGGACGGCCTCGACCTGAGAAGGAAGGGAACCCCAATAGACGGCCGTGCCGTTGGCATGGGAGATGTTCGCGTTGAAGGGAGGAGGGAAGGAGGTGGCCGTGTAGGTCCCCGAGTTCCAGGTGAAGTAGGCGTCCCCGGTGTTCCGTTGGGCTCCCAGGACGGTCAGGAGCAGTCGCGAGGCCGTGGAGACATCCTGCGTATCGAGCGCGGATAGCGCGAGGCAGGAGAACGCCCCCAGGACGCCGGTGCCGGGTTGGAAGGTCACGCCACCCGAGAGCGGGATCGTGCGGCCCCCGATGAATCCCCAGGCCCATTTGGAGGCCGGGCTGTCCACCCGAACCCAGCCCTGGTTCACCACCGACTCGTCCCAGACGATCTGTCCCGTGTCGGCGGCGAAGACGTTCCCGGCCACGGCTCCCGCGGGGGATTGGGCTCCGGGCGGCATCGTTCCGTTCCCGGTCACGATGGCGGTGCGATGGAGGAGGGATTCCCTCGGGTCCGCGCCCGCGCTGGTGAGATCCACCAACCGCCAGGCCCAGGAGGTGAGCAGGTACTGGGACTCCTCCTCGGCCGTGATGACGTCCGCCACCAGTTGGGCACCCGGCGAGACGTCGCCCCGGCGAAAGGCCAGGGCGGCCGGGACGCTGGAGGCCATCTTGGCGGGGTTCGAGTTGATGCTGAAGAAGGAGTCGATCATGCGCTGGTCGAAAGTGGAGGTCCACCCGTTGTAGTCGAAGAGGAACAGGGCGTCGTGGTCCTGGAAGGCGGAATAGGCGGCCATGAAGAAGGCCGCCTCGGATTCGTACGAGTTGGGGCTGGCGTGGTTGTACTCGGTCACGGCGTGGGGTTTGCCGTGGACGCGTTTCACGGAATAGCCGGCCACCGTGCTGTTGACCTGGTCGTTCACCATGGCCTGGTTGCCCAGGTACCAGTTGTTGTTGTCCCAGGCCGCGCCGGGGAAGCTGGGATGCTGCCAGTACGTGTGGGTGTCCACCACGTCGAGCTTCGCCTGTACGTTGGGGGTCGAGCAGCCGATGATGGTCCCGAAGATCAGCTGTTTCGCGCCGATGACGCTTCGGATGTGGTCGTAGAGGTCGAGCCAATAGTCCTCTTCGGTCTCGAGCAGGAAACGGAACCAGTCGCGGGAGGCCGCGGCCGTGCGGGGGGTGGTCTCCCCGTTGTGCAGGAAGGGGCGGATCGTGCCCGTGTCGAGGTTCTCGCCGGGATAGAAGCCCACGGTTCCGCCGGTGGCCAGGGACACGTCCGCCAGTTCCCAGGAGCCCAGTTGCTGACAGAAATTCTCGAAGGTGACGCGGCAGTTCGCGTAGGTCTGGTTGGGAACGAAGGTGAAGGAGAAGGACTGCCAGGAGGTCGTGAGGGAGACGGATCGATAAAGCCCGACCGATTCGTAGGTGGTATCGTTCCGGCCCACGGAAACCGATACGGTGCGCGGGGCGGCGGCCCGGGCCTGGAACGAGAGGGTGTAGGCGTTGGCCGTCGAGACGGAGACGCCGCCGTGGATCAACTGGAGATGCCAGCCCGTCGGATCCGTGGCGGTCACGGCCATCTGACAGGCGTTCATCCCCCCGGGGCCGGTCCCCGCCGACACGACGGCCGTGCCCAGGTTGTACCCGTTGTTCCAGAACCAGTTGGCCAGGGTTCCGGAGGCGAAGTCGCCGTTCGGGAGCATCTCGGGCCCCGGCGGCTGACTGAAGGCGCCCCATGCGGTCGAGAGGGCCGCGTGGGCCCCGTACCGGGCTTGAAGCCAGGTGTTCCAAAGACCGCCCAGTTCGTCACGGTAGAAGGCGGGCATCCCGTCCACCTGGTCCGAAAGGTAGGCCTGCACCAGGCCGTTCTCGTTGTTGATCTCGATGAAGGCGATGGCCGGATCGTCCTTGTAGGCCACGCCCGTATTGTGGTTGACGTGCGTGAGGAGGTCCGTGGCGAACTGCTTCTGGAGTTGCCGCACCTTGGGGTCGAAGAAGCCGACGGCGTGACGCACCTTCCAGTCCCCGATGAGGGTGATGGCCGAGTCGATGTCGGTGGCGCCCGAGGCGTACTTGAGGGGGCGGCTCACCATCAGGTTGAGGTTGGAATAGATGCCCCTCTGGGCCAGTTCGTGGATGAAGTCGTCGAGCTTCGTCATCTGGGTGGCGGAGAGGGTGCGGTCCAGCGAATTCGCGTCCCAGGTCATGTTCCAGATGCCGTCGGGGGCCGGCGCCATGTCCATGTGGTGGAACCGGACGCAGTTGAACCCGTACTTGGCCATCCGTCCGGCCACGAGGGGGGCCTGGGCGGCCGAGGGGAAGTTCGAGGTGAAGACCGTGTTGGAGCCCCAGAACCGGATGCGCTGTCCCCCGACGTACAGATGGCCGTCGGTCCCCGCCGTGACGAAACCCGAGGCGCCCGCGGGGACGCTGTTCAGGTAGGACAGGTCGGTGGCGGAAGGGGAGGCGTCGTTCCAGGGCAGGTAGAAATCGAACATCGCCGCCCCGGAGGGCGGGGAAGCGAGGAGAAAAACGGCGAGGAGGAAAAGGGGCGTTCTCATCCCTTTCATTGTACCTTTGGACGAAGGAATAAGCCCGTCAGGGCCGGAACGATCGGGATTGGACGGGTAGGGTGGTATTTTGCCGCCAACTTGATTATTCTATATATGGAAGCAGGCGGGCGATCGCGTGCGGGGTCCGCAAGGATTCCTGCCCGAGGAAAGTCCGAACTCCGCAGGACGGGATGCCGGGTAACGCCCGGGCGCCGGCGGTTCAAGCCGCCGGTGACGGAAAGTGCCACAGAAAACAAACCGCCTCCCGCAAGGGGGGTAAGGGTGAAAAGGTGGGGTAAGAGCCCACCGCGTCTTCCCGCGAGGGGGACGGCACGGCAAACCCCATCCGGAGCAAGATCAAATAGGGGAACTTCGAGGTGGTCCGCCTCAGGGAAGCCGCAAGGCGGCCCGGTTTCCGGGTACGATCGCTGGTCACGGGTCCGGTAACGGCACCCGGCAGAGAAATGATCGCTTAGAACAGAATTCGGCTTACGGCCTGCTTCCGTTTCAATATCTCCGCCATGAAGACACGAAGTCGCGAAGGAAGTCTTCAGGGTCGGATGAAGCCGTCTATGAGGGTAGGCGGCTTTTTGTTTTTGGGATGGTTCTGAATGCGTCGATCGGTCATGGATCCCGGTGCTTTTCTTCGTGGCTTCGTGGTGAAATCGCTCAAAGGGGTATCGCGTGCAGAAGATCCTGGTGAAGGGCGGCCGGACGCTCCGGGGGACCGTCGCGATCAGCGGCTCCAAGAACGCGACCCTGCCCGTCATGACGGCGGCCCTGCTGGCGGACGGCCCCTCCACCATCACCAACATCCCCGACCTGAACGACATCCGCACCATGGCCGAGGTGCTCCGCCAGTTGGGTGCGAAGGTGGAGTTCAAGGACCACACCCTGACGGTGGACCCGGCGGGTTTCTCGAAGGAGGAGGCGCCCTACGATCTCGTCCGCACGATGCGGGCCTCCATCTACGCCCTGGGTGCCTGTCTGGCGCGGTTGGGGCGCGCCAAGGTCTCCCTCCCGGGGGGCTGCGCCATCGGTGCCCGCCCCATCGACCTGCATCTCAAGGGCATCGAGCAGCTCGGCGCGAAGGTGAGCATCCGGCACGGATACGTGGTGGCCGAAGCGGCCGGGCTGAAGGGTGCGCACATCCACCTGGCCGGCCCTCACGGGCCCAGCGTGGGCGCCACGGTGAACGTGCTCATGGCCGCCACGGCCGCGGAAGGCGAGACCATCATCGAGTCCGCATCCGTCGAACCCGAGGTCACCGAGCTGGTGGACTTCCTCAAGGCCATGGGGTGCGAGATCGACGGACGGGGCACGCCGACCCTGGCGGTGCGCGGGCGGCGGCCGCTGAAGGGGTGCGCCTACCGCATCATCCCGGACCGTATCGAAGCCGGGACCTTCATGATGGCGGCCGCGATCACTCGCGGTGACGTGACGCTGACAGGGGCCAATCCGAACCACATGGGCGCCGTGGTCCAGAAACTTCGCACGATCGGCGTGGCGGCGGAGTTCGACGGCGATGCCGGTGTGAGGTTGAAGGCGGATGGCGATCTGAGGGCCACGGACGTGCTGGTGGCGCCCTATCCGGGCTTTCCGACCGATATGCAGGCCCAGGTCATGGCCCTGTTGGCCACCGTGCCGGGAACCTCGGTCATTACCGAGACCATCTGGGAGAACCGCTTCATGCATGTCCTGGAACTGAACCGCATGGGTGCCGACATCCACGTGGACGGGAACCACGCCGTGGTGAAGGGCGTGAAGCGGCTTTCGGGCGCGCCCGTCATGGCCTCGGATCTGAGGGCCAGTGCGGCCCTCATCCTCGCCGGTTTGATGGCGGAGGGTGAGACCCTCATCCAGCGCATCTACCACCTGGACCGGGGTTACGAACACATCGAGGCGAAGTTGTCGGCGCTCGGCGCGGACATCAAAAGGATCAAGTGACCGATCGAACCGCCAAGGCCCTTCGGGCTTCGCCAAGAACGACGAAGCATAAGCGGTTTTGCAGGATGGGATCAAAAGTCTTCTTGGCGGGCGGCGAAGCCGCTTGGCGAACTTGGCGGTAAAAAGGTAGCGACATGAGGATCCTGTGCACGGCAAAGGTGAAGGACCGTAAGGCGATCGGGAAGCTCCTGCGACGCGAGGCGCTGGTGCGGCTTTCCGGCGGGGGTTCGCGCGCGGCCGTGACCCGGACGGTCTTCGGCCGGGATCTCACTCCCGATCAGGTCGTGGACCGCATCGTGGAGGACGTTCGTCGACGGGGCGATGCCGCCCTTTTCGCCTACACACGCAAATTGGACGGGTTCCGGGTGTCCGCTTCCAACATCGCCGTGACCCCGTCCGAGATCCGGCGGGCCCTCGCGGATATCCCCGCGGCCCTGGGGAAGGACCTGAGGGGAGCCATCCGGAACGTGAGGGCCTTCCACGAGAGGGAGATGCCGAGGGACTGGTTCCGCCGGGGGAAAAATACCTCCTGGGGGCAACGCTGGACCCCCGTCGACCGGGTTGGCCTCTACGTGCCGGGCGGGCTGGCCGCCTATCCCTCCTCCGTCATCATGAACGTGGTTCCCGCCCGGGTGGCGGGCGTGCGCGACATCGTCCTGGTCACCCCCGTCAAGAGGGACGGCAAGGTGAATCCCGTTGTCCTGGCGGCGGCGGCCCTCTCGGGGGCCACGCGGATCCTCAAGGTGGGCGGCGCCCAGGCCGTGGCGGCCCTCGCCTTCGGAACGCGGAGCGTCCCGGCCGTGGACAAGATCACGGGTCCGGGAAACCTCTTCGTGGCCCTTGCCAAGCGGAAGGTGTTCGGCACGGTGGGAATCGACAGCATCGCCGGGCCCAGCGAGGTCCTCATCCTATCGGACGGCACGACGCCCGCGGCCTGGGCCGCCGCGGACCTCTTGAGCCAGGCCGAGCACGACGAGATGGCTTCCTGCCTCCTCGTGACCGCGAACGCGAACTACGCGGCGGCGGTGGCCGATGAGGTGAGGGCGCAGCTCATCCATCTCGACCGGAGAACGACGGCTGCGGCCGCCCTTCGAACCCGCGGCGCCATCCTGGTGGCGAAGGGCCGGAAGGGGATGCTGGACCTCTGCAATCTCTACGCGCCCGAGCACCTCGAGATCCAATGCCGGAACCCGGGGGACTGGTTGAAGGGGGTGCGCCATGCGGGCGTGGCCTTCCTCGGGCCCTTGACGCCGGTGGCCTTCGGGGATTTCACGGTGGGCACCAACCATGTCCTTCCGACCGGGGGCACGGCCCGCTTCTCGTCGGGACTTTCCGTCCACGATTTCCTGAAGCGCGTGAACGTGGCCGAGGTGTCGGCGGCGGGCTTCAAGGCTCTCAAGGGACCCACGGTCCAGATGGCCTTCGCCGAAGGTCTTTCGGCCCATGCGGGAAGCGTGCTCCGGCGAGCGGGAACCCGGGCAAGGCCATGAACCTGAGCCGCTGGTTCAAGCCGCGCATCCTGGCCCTCGACGGATACGTCCCCGGCGAGCAGCCCTCCGACCCGCGCGTCGTCAAATTGAACACCAACGAGAGTCCCTATCCGCCGCCCCGCGTGGTGCTCGACGCCGTCCGGAAGAGCGCGAACGCCCTCCTGCGCAAGTATCCCCAACCGACCTCGGCATCCCTGCGGAAAGTCCTCGCGAGGTTCTACCGCTGGCCCGAGGACGGTCTCCTGGTGGGAAACGGGTCGGACGAGGTGCTGTCCATGCTGTTCCGCGCCTGCGTGGGGCCGGGCGACCTCGTGCAGTACCCGGACCCGACCTACAGTCTCTATCCGGTTCTCAATGCCATCGAGGGCGGACGCGAGCGCGTCGTGCCGCTCGACCCCGGTTTCGGCCTTCCGCCCGGGCGCCTCACGACGAGGGCCCGGTTGACCCTCCTCGCCTATCCCAATCCGCCCGTGGGCAACTGCTTCGACCGGGGCGTTCTCCGGGATTTCTGCCGCCGGTCCCGGGGTCTGGTTCTCATCGACGAGGCCTATGTGGACTTCGCGGGTTCGGATTGCCTCTCCATCGCCCGGTCTTGTCCCAATGTCCTCGTCCTCCGGACCCTCTCCAAGTCCTTCTCCCTGGCGGGCGCGCGCCTGGGGTTCGTCCTGGGACACCCGGAGGTCGTCCGGGAACTGCTCAAGGTGAAGGATTCCTACAACGTGGACCGTGTGACCCAGGCCCTGGGACTGGCGGCCTTCTCGCGGGCGGGAATCGCGGCCGTGCGCGCCAATGTGCGGCGAATCATCCGGGACCGCGAGCGATTGGTCGCCGATCTCAGGGGGTTGGGGTTCTCCGTGCCCGCAAGCCGGGCCAATTTCGTGATGGCTTTCGCCCCCGTCGGGGTCGAAGCGGTCGGGCTTTATCGCGCTCTGAAAAAGAGGGGGGTTCTGGTAAGATACTTTCCCCACAAGAGACTGAAAGCGGGACTCCGCATCACCGTGGGAAGCCGTTCCGAGAACACCCGCCTGCTGAAGGAACTGAGGAAGATCGTCAACTGATCCACCACGAGGACACGAAGGCTCGAAGGGGTCATGGGGACGGTCTGGAAGCGGCTTGAATGACTTAGGACTTCGTGTCTTCGCGCCTTCGTGGTTAAGAGGGGGATTTATGCCGCATCGGATCGCCAGGATCAAGCGCAAAACCAAGGAAACTTCCATCGAGCTGACGCTCGACCTGGATGGGACGGGCAAGTTCAAGGTGGACACGCCTGTTCCGTTCCTTTCGCACATGATCGAGGTTTTCGCCAAGCACAGCGGCTTCGACCTCATCCTCAAGGCCAGCGGTGACGTGAAGGTGGACGACCACCACACGGTGGAGGACATCGGCATTTGCCTGGGTGAGGCCTTGAACGAGGCCCTGGGGGACAAGGTGGGTATCGTCCGGTTCGGGCACGCCTACGTGCCCCTGGACGAGGCCCTGGTGCGGACCGTCGTGGACCTTTCGGGCCGCAGTCACCTGAACCTCGCCCTGACGCTCCCGCCCAAGAAGAAACTCGGCACTTTCGATTCCGAGCTGGTGGACGACTTCTTCGGCTCCTTCACGGAGAACGCCAGGATCACCCTGCACCTGGAAATGATCCACGGGCGCAACAGCCATCACATCATCGAGGCCGCCTTCAAGTCGCTGGCTCGCTCCTTGAGGATGGCCGCGGCCCTGGACGGCCGCTCGGGCGTCCCTTCCACAAAAGGCACCCTGTAGAGACGACAGGACCTGTTCACCGCGGAGGGCGCAGGGTCCGCGGGGAACGGATCACCACTCCGTCAGGGCGGCTTTTCACTGTGAACTCCGCGCGCCCTGTGGTTGAGAGGTTATGAGATGATCGCGATCGTGGATTACGGGGTCGGCAATCTGCATAGCGTAGCGAAGGCGCTCGAGCGGGTTGGGGGCGACGTGACCGTGACGAGCGATCCTCTTGTCGTGGCCGATTCCGGCGCCGTGGTCCTGCCCGGCGTGGGTGCCTTCCGTGACTCGATGGATTCCTTGAGCCGTTCGGACCTCGCCAGCTCCGTGACCGGAGCCGTCCGGGCCGGCAAGCCCTTCCTGGGCATCTGTCTGGGGCTTCAGATGCTCTTCTCGGTCTCCGAGGAATTCGGCCTGACGCAGGGCATGGGTCTCCTGCCGGGCCGGGTGGTACGATTCGGTCCGGACTTGAAGGTGCCGCACCTGGGCTGGAACGAAGTGAAGATCGCGAAGCCGGGAAACCCCCTCTTTGCGGGCATCCCGGACCGCACGCACTTCTATTTCGTCCATTCCTACCACGTGGTCCCCGATGATCCGGGGGTGACGGCCGCCACCTGCGACTACGGGGAACCCTTCACCTGCATGGCTTGGAGGGACAACATCTTCGCCGTGCAATTCCACCCCGAGAAGAGCCAGGAAGCCGGTTTGAAGATGCTGTCGAACTTCGTGAAGCTGGCGAATTGAACATAGGCGCTTCGGAAAATACACATCCAACGCGAAGAACGGCGAAGTCGCGAAGTGTGGATGTGTTGAAATTACGGAAGATCTGAAAACTTCGCCTTTCTTCGCGGCTTCGCGTTGGCTTTGAATTGATCCGTTCGAGGGGGCAAATGGAAGTCATACCGGCCATCGACTTGAGAAAGGGACGCTGTGTCCGCCTCATCCAGGGGGATCCCCGGGATGAGACCGTGTATTCCCAGGAGCCCGTCTCGGTCGCCAAACTCTGGAAGCTCAAGGGCGCGAAACGTCTGCATGTCATCGACCTCGACGGGGCTTTCACGGGAAAACTAGGCAACCTCGAATTCGTGCGGGACATCGTGAAGGCCACCGACATGCGGGTCCAATTCGGCGGGGGATTGAGGGAGCTCAAGGTCATCGAAAAGGTTCTCGCGGCGGGTGTCGAGAGGGTCATCCTCGGGACTTCGGTGGTGCAGAACAAGGAATTCGTGAAGGAGGCCATCTCCGAATTCGGCGGCAAATCCGTCCTGGCCGGCATCGACGCCAAGAAGGGGATGGTGGCCATCAAGGGATGGCGGACCGTGACCAAGGTCGGGGCGGTGGACCTGGCCCGCGAGATGGCGGAGTTGGGGGTGGGCGCCATCATCTTCACCGACATCCAGCGGGACGGTATGCTGGAGGGCCCCAATTTCGGGAGCACCAAGGAGATCGCGAAGGCGGTGAAGATCCCCGTGATCGCCTCCGGCGGGATGTCGTCGTACCGGGATATCGAGCACATGAAGCGCCTGGAAAAATACGGTATCGCCTCCCTCATCCTGGGCAAGGCCCTTTACTCCGGCAAGATCGACCTGAAGGTGGCCATCAAGATGGGCCGGGAGCCCGTCCAGCCCACCGCGAAGAAGAAACGCTGAACGACACGATCCGGCAAATACAAAGCCAACGCGAAGCCGCGAAGAAGGGCGAAGTTTTATGGGCCTCAATGAAAAGACGATCTACCTTCGCGACTTCGTCGTTCTTCGCGTTGGATGTGTATTGATCCGTTGGAGTCCCCGGTGTTAGCAAAACGCATCATACCGTGCCTGGACGTCAAGGAAGGGCGCGTGGTCAAGGGCGTGAAGTTCCTCGACCTCAAGGACGCGGGCGACCCCGTCGAGAACGCGCGCGTCTATGACGCCCAGGGCGCCGACGAACTGGTCTTCCTGGACATCACCGCCTCCCACGAGAACCGCGAGACGATTTACGACGTGGTAACGCGCACGGCCGAGGCCGTCTTCATGCCCCTCACCGTCGGCGGCGGAGTGCGTACCCCCGAGGACATCCGCCGGCTTCTCAAGGCCGGTGCGGACAAGGTCTCCCTGAACACGAGGGCCGTGGAGGACCCGAACGTCCTGAAGGAGGGGGCGCTCCGATTCGGGAGCCAGTGCATCGTTCTGGCCATTGACGCCAAGCGTCGTGATGTCGTCGATCCCTCGAAGGGTTGGGAGGTCTATACGCATGGAGGGCGCCGGCCCACGGGTCGCGACGCCGTGGAGTGGGCGAAGGAGGGCGTCGGGCTCGGGGCAGGGGAGATCCTCTTGACCAGCATGGACCGGGACGGCACCAAGGACGGGTTCGATCTTCAATTGACCCGTACCATCTCGGAGGCCGTGGGAGTTCCCGTCATCGCTTCGGGAGGGGTCGGTACTCCCCAACACATGGCGGACGGGGTCCTGGAAGGGAAGGCCGATGCGGTTCTCGCGGCCTCCATCTTCCATTACAAGGAATACACGATCCGCGAGTGCAAGGAATTCATGCGCTCGAAGGGCATCCCCGTCCGGCTTTGAGCTTTCACCACGAAGACTCGAAGAACGACCTATGATCATGAGGCTGGACGAAGAATTATTATTATTCCCCTTTTTATGCTAGAACAATAGCCGCCGTTGTGCGAGGTTCATTGCCCGAGATCTTTCTTCGTGACGTCGTGTCTTCGTGGTGGGATCGGAAGAGGGGTTATTATGTCCTGGATCGACACGCTGAAATTCATGCCCGACGGGCTCATCCCCGTCATCGCGCAGGACGCCGACACGGGCGAGGTCCTGATGTTCGCGTTCGCCAACCGCGAATCCCTCGAGCACACCGTGAAGACCGGCCACATGACGTATTTCTCCCGGAGCCGGAACAAGCTGTGGGAGAAGGGCGAATCCTCCGGCAACGTGCAGGAGATCCGCGCCATCTATACGGATTGCGACAAGGATGTTATACTCGCCCGTATCAAGCAGATCGGGGACGCGGCCTGTCACACGGGCAAGCGTTCCTGCTTCTTCAACGAGTTGTCGGGTGACGGCTGGAAGGAAGTGGGCGTCCAGGTGTTCGACCCGAAGAAGGTCTACGGGGACAAGAAATGATCTTCCTGGGTCTGAATGGTTTTCGATGGCGGGAACTCCGCGCTTGAGCCGTCCGGCGCGGCGTGAGCCTGCGCCCATCGAATCCCATCCTCCAAGGAGGCCCCCGTCATGAATTACCGACCTTCACCCCCGGTTTTCCCCGCATTCCCCGAGTTCGTTCGCCTCACCCGGAAATACAACCGCATTCCGGTTTCCCTGGCTTACCATGCCGACCTGGAGACACCCCTTTCGGCCTACCTGAAGCTTGCAAAGGGCCCCTACGGCTTCCTGCTCGAGTCGGTGGAGCGCAACGAGAAGGTCGCGCGATTCTCCATCGTCGGGTTCGACCCGCCCTCGGTGTACGAGGCCAAGGATCACCTTCTTGTCCGGGTGGAGGGACGGAGGCGTTCGGAGCGCCAGGTCCACAATCCCCTCCAGGCGGTGGCCCGCGAGGTCTCCGGCGTGCGGATGGCTCCCAATCCCGGAGGGATCCCGGGGTTCTCGGGAGGCCTGGTCGGTTACGTGGCCTATGACGCGGCCGGCTATTTCGAGATTCTTCCCCAGCAAAAGCCCGACGATTTGGGCCGCCCGGACCTGGTCCTGATGGCGGCCGAGAATCTCGTGGTCTTCGACCATCTGCAGGAGACCGTGCGCCTGCTCGTGAACGTGCACGTGGAGGGGGCCTCCAACGCGCGGAAGGCATACGACCGGGCCGTGAACCGTCTCCAAGCCATCCGGAAATCCCTGGAACGTCCCCTTTCCGGGTTCAAGGAGCTTCCCGTCGCGCCCTCCGAGGCGTTCCCCGAGGGGTCCCTTTTCGGGTTCACGTCCAATTTCAAGAAACCGGATTTCCTGGCTGCCGTCGATCGGACGAAGGAATACATCCGGGCCGGGGACATCATCCAGGCGGTATTGAGCCAGCGTTTCGAGAAGGGGACACAAGCCGATCCGGTGACCGTGTACCGCCTTCTGAGGCGGCTCAACCCGTCCCCCTACATGTACCTGTTGAAGATGGGAGGGCTCACAGTGGCCGGATCCTCTCCCGAGATGTTCGTGCGGGTGACGGACCGGACGGCCGAGACGCGTCCCATCGCGGGGACCCGTCCGCGAGGTTCCACGCCCGCGGAGGATGCCGCCTTGGAGGCGGGGCTCCTCAAGGACGAGAAGGAACTGGCCGAGCACGTGATGCTGGTGGACCTGGGCCGCAACGACCTGGGACGCGTGTGCGATTACGGGACCGTGAGGGTGCCGGCCTTCAAGCGCGTGGAACGCTATTCCCATGTCATGCATATCGTGTCCGACGTGACGGGTCGGCTACGGGAGGGCCGCAGCGCGTTCGACGTCTTCCAGTCCTGCTTCCCGGCGGGCACGCTTTCCGGGGCGCCCAAGATCCGGGCCATGGAGATCATCGACGAATTGGAACCCTCCCAGCGCGGCCCCTACGGCGGAGCGGTCTGCATCTTCGGTTACGACGGGAACATGGATTCGGCCATCACCATCCGGACGGCAGTCTTCCTCAAGGAACGCGACGGGACGTCCCGGGTGGCGGTGCAGGCGGGAGCCGGGCTGGTGGCCGACTCCGATCCGGAGCGCGAATACCAGGAGTGCTGCAACAAGGCCCGCGCGGTCCTGCTGGCGGTCCACCAGGCCGAGGGATTGATCGGGGGGCCCCAACGCCGTCTTCGCAGGGGAAAGACCCTTCGGGTAACCCGTCAATGGAATCCTTCCGATCGGGTTCGACCGCTGAAAAAGCTTTCCCGGAAAGGGGGGCGGTCATGATCCTTGTCATCGACAACTTCGATTCCTTCACCTACAACCTCGTACAATACCTGGGCGAGTTGGGGGCGGCTGTCGAGGTCGTCCGCAACGACGAGATCATCCCGGAGGCCATCCTCGAGCGGAAACCCTCCCATCTCCTCGTTTCGCCGGGGCCTTGCTCGCCGAAAGAAGCGGGCGTCTCCGTGGACGCCATCCGCCGCTGCGCGGGAAGGATTCCCATCCTCGGCGTGTGCCTGGGACACCAGGCCATCGGTCATGCCTTCGGTGGCGAGATCGTGCGGGCCAAGCACCTGATGCACGGCAAGGTGAGCCGCATATCCCACGATGGCAAGGGTGTTTTCAAGGGGCTGCCCAACCCCCTGACGGCCACGCGATACCATTCACTGGCCATCCGTCGCAAAAACCTGCCCAAGTGCCTGGTGGTCACGGCCGAGACGCCGGACGGCGAGATCATGGGCGTGAGACACCGGAACCTTCCGGTCGAGGGCGTCCAGTTCCATCCCGAGTCCATCCTGACGGAGTCGGGACGGGCCCTGTTGGCCAATTTCCTGAGGATGAAGGTCCGGGCCGGTCGTTGACCTTTTGACCGGCCCCTTGAACCGTTACAATGACCCCATGATGAACTCCCGCGCGTGGATGATCCTTCCGTCCCTGCTTCTGGCCGCGCTTGCGTCCGGGTGGGCCGGGTGGCTTTACCAGCGCGCCCACTCGAAGGAAGTTGTCCTGTATACGGGTCCTGCGGGGAAGGAATCCCGGAGGGTCCGGACGGTCCGCCGTACCGTGGCGGGGGTTCTGAGGCAGGAAGGCATCCGCCTGGGGGAATACGACGTGGTGGCTCCCGGCCTCCAGGAACCCGTGACCCAGGACATGGAGATCGATGTCGGGCTTGTCGAGCGGAGCACGAAGGTCTTCAAGAAGCCCCAGCCCGCCCCCGTGGACGTGACCTATTCGGAAACGCTGAACGCGGGGGAGATCATCGACGTGGTGAAGGGGAAGGACGGTCTTGCCGAAGTGGAGACCGAGACATACAGCCTGAACGGGGAGACGGCGTTCGAGAAGATCCTTCGCCTGAAGGTCCTGGAGCCCGCCCGGAAAGCGGAGGTCATCGAGGGCACGGGGTGGAAGCCCAAGTTGTACCGCCTCAAGAAGAGGGCCCGCGTCCGCAAGATCATCACCATGGAGGCCACGGCCTACTATCCCGGCCCCGAGGACACGGGGAAATGGGCGGCCTACGGGAAGACCTTCAGCGGCACGAAGGCGGGTTACGGCGTGGCGGCCGTGGATCCCCGGTTCATGCGCCTCAAGACGCGCCTGTACGTGGAAGGCTACGGTTACGCCGAGGCCAGCGACATCGGCGGGGCCATCAAGGGCAACAAGATCGACCTTTGCTTCGACACCTATGCGGAGGCCGTGAAGTTCGGCAGGCAAAAAGTGAAGGTCTACATCCTGGATTGAAGTCATGACGCCTTTGCCGCGAAGGTGCGATGGCGCCAAGAACGGTTTTTGAAAGCGAAAGAATAATGAGGAAGGCAAAATCGGGATTCGACGATCTGGTCGGGTTTGCCCGGATCTTGGGGGCGTGCGGCGGGCCGCTCTTGATCCTCGGATTGCTGACGGCCGCGACGAACCCCGAGAGGCCGTCGCCGCAGGAGCAGGTCCTCCTTTCCGAGCCGACGGCGACCTGGACCCCCACGGCGGCGGCGGGTCCGGCGTCCGACGCGCCGGTAGCCCTATCCAGCGTCACCTGGACCGCCACGCTGTCGCCGGGTACACCGACCTTCACACCTACCGCCACGCTCAGCCCCACGATCACGGCCACCTTCACCATCACCGGAACGCCCACCCCGTCCCCCACGAAGACCCCCATCATCGCTCGTTCCGGCATGGCCCTCCTGCCGACGGGGTTCTCCAATCGGGTCGACCGCGTGGATGGATTGAACCTGGACCTTCTCTTCACCTATTACATCGGGGCCATCGCGGAGCGTCGCACCGATTCGGAGGGGGTGGAATACCTCAATCCGCTCCGCCTCTGGCTCTTCACGGTGGACGTGAAGCAATGCTGGTTCGACGAGAACGGGAATCTGCCCGGCCTCTCGACGGGGTTCATGGACACCCTGCTTCTCCTGGGCTCGGCACCCGGTGCGGACGCGGCCGGAGGCGGCAGTTTCAAGTTCACGGCCTCCTCCATGGGCAGCGTCTATACGGCTCTCAGCAAGACCGTGGCCTCCAACACGGGCGTCCACATGGGATACATGCGCGGGAACCTGAGGGACGTGCTGGGCAAGCTGGGCGGCACGTTCCGCAAGATCAGCCCCAACCGGAATCATTCGGAACTGTTGACCCTCCTGTCCGACGACCTGGAGGATGTCCGGGGCGAGTCCGCCCCGAACATCGTGTACACGGGATTCGACACGAAATTCCTGGGGACTTTCTGGCGCTTCGAACTCTG
>CAZGWJ010000041.1:0-22262 GCA_964529445.1 uncultured bacterium | reverse complement strand
AACCTTCCGAGGAACGGCCGGAAGACGCTCGTCCAGAGAGGACGAGTGCTCAAACCGCTTCCCTGGTCGCTCGAAGCCCCGCATCTTTACCGGGTCGTGAGCCAATTGGTCGCCAACGGCAAGGTGACGGACCGCACCGAGACGACGTTCGGCATCCGCTCCTTCCGTTTCGACAAGGACCTCGGGTTCTTCCTCAACGGGAAACCCCTGAAACTGCAGGGCACCTGCAACCACCAGGACCACGCCGGGGTGGGTGTGGCCATCCCCGACCGGCTCTTCGAATACCGTGTCGAGCGCCTGAAGGCCTTCGGGTGCAACGCCTACCGCTGTTCCCACAATCCCCCGGCCCCGGAACTGCTGGACGCCTGCGACCGGATGGGGATGCTGGTCATCGACGAGAACCGGCGCCTCAAGGACGACCCCGACACCCTGGCCCAACTCGCCTGCATGGTGAAACGCGACCGGAATCACCCTTCCATCATCGCCTGGTCCATCTGCAACGAGGAAGGCAAGCAAGGCACCCCGGAGGGAAAGAGGATCGCCGCGAAGATGAAGAAGGTCGTCCTCTCGCTCGACGACACCCGCCCCGTCACGGCCGCCATGAACGGCGGCTGGGGGCAGGGCATCTCGGACGTCTGCGACCTGCAGGGCTTCAACTACAACTTCGTGCAATACGAGCCCTTCCGGAAGAAGTTCCCGAAGAAGCCCTGCTACGGAAGCGAGACGGCCTCCACCGTCTCGACCCGAGGCATCTACCAGACCGACCGAGAGAAGGGTTATGTCAGCGCCTACGACGTGAACCATGCCGAATGGTCGCACCCCGCCGAGGCCGCCTGGCGGCCCATCGCCGAGCGGCCCTGGATGGCCGGCGCCTTCCTCTGGACCGGTTTCGACTACAAGGGCGAGCCCACGCCCTACGGATGGCCCTGCATCAACTCGCACTTCGGTGTGCTCGACGTGTGCGGTTTCCCCAAGGACAACTTCTGGTACTACCAATCCTGGTGGGGGAACGAACCCGTCCTCCACCTCTTCCCCCATTGGAACTGGCCGGGTCGCGAGGGCACCCAGGTGGACGTGTGGGTGCACACCAACTACGACCAGGTCGAGCTGCATCTCAACGGCAAGCTCATCGGTTGGCGTGAAACGCCGAAGAACGGCCATCTGGAATGGAAGGTCTGGTACGAGCCGGGCGTCCTGACCGCCAAGGCGTACAAGAAAGGCGTCTTCGCGGCCGAAACGAAGGTCGAGACCGCCGACGCCCCCGCCGCCGTGCGCCTGGAGCCCTGGACGACGAAGCTGATCGCGGATAGCGAGGACTTGACGCCCGTCACGGTCGAGATCGTGGACGGGAAAGGGCGCCGCGCGCCCAAGGCCGACAACGAGGTGATCTTCAAGGTGTCAGGACCCGGCCGCATCGCAGGCGTCGGCAACGGCGACCCTTCCAGCCACGAACCGGACAAGGCAACCCGTCGCAAAGCCTTCAACGGCCTCTGTCAGGTCCTCGTCCAGGCCACCGGCGAGCCGGGCTCGATCACGCTGGTCGCGGCGTCCGAAGGATTGAAGGTGGCCACCGTCACCCTCAAGACAACGAAACCCCAGAACTGAATACACATCCAACGCGAAGCCGCGAAGAACGGCGAAGAATATGAATCTCTAGTGATTTACAGATCCAAACACTGTCTTTATCGCTTTCCTTGTCAACTTCGCGTCTTCGTGTTGGCTTTGAATTGCGCTTTCTGTGGAATTGGTTTCAAGCCTCGGCCGTTGTAGAATCACCTGTCGTTTCGAGGGGTCAACTCCTCATTCCTAATTCATAATTCCTCATTTCCGTTGGAGGTCGCCTTGAAGGACCACCCGCACCGCATCCTCAACCACCCCGTGGACGTCTCCCGGGACTTCATGGCCATGGAGCACACCTACTTCATGGGCCAAAAGGTGGAGAAGCTCGACGCCGCCCGGGCCCGGGGCACCTTGTCCTTCAAGCGACACCTTTACACCGTGCGCACGGCTTTCGGCCAGGTCGGGATGACCTTCTGGCCCGCCGAGCCCTACGAGTTCCCTGCTGAATATGGTTCGGGCACGACTTCCCACCCCTTCGAGGTCACCTTCCATGGCCCCCGCACCCTGCGGCTGAGGATATCCTCCACGAAGGAGATGCCCGCCCCCGAGAAGACCCTGATGCTGGCCGGCGCGCCCAAGGTCGACCGTTCCTGGAAGGTCGTGAAGACGAAGAAGTCCACCACCTACAAGAGCCCCTATGGTTCCCTGGTCATCCGGCACGACCCCTGGCATTTCGAACTGCGAGACCCCGAAGGAAAACTCCTCACCTCCACCCTCCAGACCTCGGACAACCGCTGCCTGCGCAACTCCGATCCCATCCCCTTCTGTTTCATGCGCAACACCGCCGACCGTTCCCGCCGCTTCGCGGCCACCTTCTCATTGTCGCCGGACGAGGGGATCTACGGCTGCGGCGAGTCGTTCACCCGGTTGAACAAGCGGGGCCAGAAGGTCGTGCTTTGGACCTACGACGCCCACGGTGTGCAGACCGACGGCATGTACAAACCCGTGCCCTTTTTCCTCTCCAGCCGCGGTTACGGCATGTTCCTGCATTCGACCGCCCCGGCCACCTTCGACTTCGGCCATTCCTGCGACGGGGCCACCACCCTTTTCACAGGCGACGACCAATTGGACCTCTTCATCTTCCTGGGGGACCCGAAAGAGGTCGTTTCGGCCTACACGGAGATCACGGGAAAAAGCCCCATGCCCCCCCCCTGGACGTTCGGCCTCTGGATGAGCCGTTGCACCTACAAGAGCGAACCCGAGACCCGGGCCGTGGCGAAGCGCCTGCGCGCCAACCGCATCCCCTGCGACGTCATCCACCTGGACACGGGCTGGTTCGAGACCGACTGGCGCTGCAACTACGAGTTCTCGAAGACTCGTTTCAAGAACCCCCGCCGGATGATCCAGGACCTCGCGAAGCAGGGCTTCAAGATCAGCCTCTGGCAGTTGTCGTATTTCAACCCGAACAATTCCCTCTTCCGCGAGATGGTGGACCAGGGGCTGGTGGTGAAGGACGCCAAGGGAGGGCTTCCCACCGAGGACGCCGTCCTCGACTTCTCGAACCCGAAGACCGTGAAGTGGTACCAGAAGAAGCTGGCGGGGCTCCTCCGGCTGGGCGTAGGAGCCATCAAGGTGGATTTCGGCGAGGCCACGCCCCTGCACGGGATCTTCGCCTCGGGCCGCACGGGCTTCTACGAGCACAACTACTATCCCCTGCGCTACAACAAGGCCGCCGCCGACGTCACGAGAGAGGTGACCGGCGGGAACATCATCTGGGCGCGAAGCGCCTGGGCGGGCAGCCAACGCTATCCCATCCATTGGGGCGGCGACGCGGAGGTCACCGACAGCGCCATGGCGGCCACCCTGAGGGGCGGGCTTTCCCTGGGTCTCTCCGGCTTCTCCTTCTGGAGCCACGACATCGGGGGATTCGTGAAGAAGACTCCCCGCGATCTGTACCGCAGATGGATGCCCTTCGGGATGCTCACTTCCCACTCCAGATGCCACGGGGCGGGCGAGAAGGAACCCTGGACCTATGACAGGGCCTTCATGGACGAGTTCCGCCTCTCGGCGGAGATGAAATACAAACTGATGCCCTACGTGCTCGCACAGGCGAAAGACAGCTCCGAGCGGGGTCACCCCATGCTCCGCCCCCTCTTCTTCGAACATCCGGAAGACCGGAATTCCTGGGCCATCGAGGACGAGTACTTCTTCGGACGGGACCTGCTGGTGGCCCCCCTGATGGAGGACGCGAGGGAAAGGGACGTTTACCTACCGCCGGGCATCTGGACCGATTACCAGACCGGGACGGTCTACGAGGGCGCGACATGGCACAAGATCCGGGCGGGAAGGATCCCCTGCATCGTGCTGGTGCGCGACAACGCGGTCATCCCGCAGTTGGAGCTGGCGCAATCGACGGCGATGATGGACTGGTCCAAGGTGGAATTGCACGTATACGGGGCGGGAACGAGGGCCGAGGGTTTGATTTATTTCCCTTCTTCCCCTCTCCCCCTGCGGGAGAGGGCCAGGGTGAGGGGTGAGGCCGGGAAGTTATACCGCATCATCCTGGACCATCAGGGCCATTTCTGGAAGCTGAGGGCCGGAAGCCTTCCCGCGAAGGTGCGTTACACGATCCAAGGCGCCTGATCCCGCGGCTGCGAGTCGTCAGGAGCGGAGGGCGGGGGTCAATCCAGGTAGTTTTCCAGGAAATCCCGCGGATTCATGATACGCACCCCTCTATGCTTCTTCAGCGACAGGAGGTGGCGGTCTCCCGGGACCAACACTTCGGCCCTTCCGGACAGGGCGCATTCCAGGATCCGGTTATCCGCCTCGTCCTCCCTCACGACGCTGACCGAGTGATGGGGGCGCACGATCTCAATGATGTCCTCCACGGAGTGCCTGGCCCGCCGGACCTGTTCCGGCGGCCACTTCAGCTTCTCCTCGAGAACGCCTTCCATCTCATCCAGGATGGGATCCGAAAGAACGAGGGTCATCCGGCCTTGGCGTGCCAATTCCAAGACCTTGGAGGGGTTCCCGCCCGGGACGAGGAAGTGGGACACGAGGATGTTGGTGTCCACCGTGACCCGCAGGGTCATTCCCGTTTCCTGCGGTAGTCGTGGATGATCCGTTCGACGTCCGTCTCGTCGCGCACGCCCATCTTCCGGGCCCGTTCAACCCCGAACGCCTGGAGTTCCACCCACTCCCGGGCGGTCCGGTAGGATTCCATGGCCTCCCGGACGATCTCACTGCGGCTCTTATGTTCCGCCCTGGCAAGCTCGTCGGTGTATCGAACCAACTCCGGCGGGAGGGAGATGCTGGTGATGCGAGAGCGTTTCAATGAACACCTCAGCGATAAAGTTAAAGTTATTAACATATTATTAACTGTTTATTGCCAGGTCAACACCCTTCATCTCAGGCCAACGATATCCCTCGTAATGATAGCCGCATATCGGGAACCCGGGAGACCACACCCAATATTCGGACCCGATCCCTTTTCTCACTCCCGGTCATTCCGTCAGGGCTTATCGATCAGCACCCGGTAGCATTTGTCCTGCGGCAGATTATAGGAGTAGTTCTGCGCCATGACGTAATAGGTTATCCCGGCCGAGAGTGACAGAGTCACCGCATCCGAGTCCAGAAAAGGATACTCACCCGGATCGGTCGAATGATGAACCGTGACCGCGTCGCTAACGGTCATCGTGACGATGGTGTCCGTGTCCGCGAACGCCGAGTTGAAACAGTCCAGTGTAAAACGGTAATCACCGTTTGACGGCACCTGGAACGAAATGAAGTCGTAGGTATCCGTCCCGTAGAGACTGTCAAGAAGTGTCCCCTGGAAGGCGATGGGCAAGGTCGTCAGGAGGCCCAACGGCTGGGCATATGGGTCGAACCCGTCGTTGTCGTCCGTCGTTTCCAGCACGGTCACCGCGGCTGTGAGCCCCGTGCAGATCATGGGGGCTTCCGTCACTTGCAGGATGATCCGGTAATCGAATATCGCGTCGTTCCACCACATGATCTCCAGTTCGGCATCATTACCACTGGGAGCGTAAAACACGTAGGGGCCTTCATGAAGGGTTCCGAGCCCCATCGAAGTCCCCAAGGGATAGCCGCTGTAACTCGAGAACATCTGGAAAAGCGCCGACGGAAGATGGACCCCGTCGGAATAACCGTCGAAATCCATGGTGACCTGGTATTCGGCCCCGCAACCGAAGTGGAGACGGAACCGATCGGTCGTCGTGCCGAAACTCGCGGGTTCCGCCTTGCCGGTGATGCAGTATGTTCCCGCCGTCAAGGGCCCAATGTCATTGAATTCACCCCACCCGCCGTTGGGTTCCACCTCGATGATGCATGTGGCAACCACCGTATAGGTGTAGACAGGCGTATAGACCGGGAACGTCGGCGTGCGCGTCGGCGTGGCCGTGTACCAGGTCCCCGTGGGCGTCGGGGACTGCGTGATCGTCGGCGTCCGGGTCCGGGTGAAGGTCCTCGTGTTCGTCCAGGTGGCCGTGATCGTGGAAGGGGGAGGCGTCGGGGATGGGGACGCCGTACGGGTCGGTGTCCGCGTCGGCGTGGCCGCATACCAGGTCCCCGTGGGCGTCGGGGACTGCGTGATCGTCGGCGTGACACAGGATTGCGTGATCGTGACGGTGTTGCTGGTCACGCCCGAGCAGGGCCCGGCGGCGTCGATCACGACGTAGTCCGTCATGACCTGGCACGGGGTCTGGGACTGCAACTGCAAGTGATACTGGATGGTCACGCAACCACCCGCCGGGATGTCGTAGATGGCGATCGTCGCCGGGATCGACATGCTCATGGACCCGATCTGGACGTAGGTGATGCCGCCCTCGACATGGTAGTTGTTGTCCACGATGTTGTTGGATAGGACGCCCCCATACCCCCAGCCGAGGAACCGGACGTCCGCGTAGTTCGAGACGGCATCCCTCACGGTCACCGCCCCGACGATCGAACCGTTGTTGCAGATCTGGACATTGATGTTGAAGTTGGCCCCCGGGACCATCAGGGGGAGGGATCCGGCCACGGATTTGACCAGTGCGAAGGGCACGCAGGTCCCTGAGGTCGGCGTCACGGAGCACGTCACGCCACAGGGGGCGGTAGGCGTGGAGGTTACCGTGCCCGTCCGGGTCGGTGTATGCGACGGAGTCCCTGTCGGAGTGGAGGTGGGGGTATTGGTAGGGGTCGAAGTCGACAGGGGGATTGTCGGGGTCGAGGACCCCGTGAAGGTGACGGTGTGGGCGAAAGTCCATGTGGAAGTCACTGTCGGACTGGGAGTCGGCGGATTCCAAGTCCCCGTCGGCGTCGCCGTCAACGACGGCGCGAAACCGGTCGGCGTGAATGTCGCCGGGGCGCTCGGCGTGACCGGCGGGACGCCGATCGACCGCGTGCAGGCCGGGAACAAGGCCAGCAAGGCCAGTCCCGCTAAAAGGTGCGACGCCCTTTCAAGAACCCTTCGACGCCTCATGCTTGGCATCCGCAGTGATCCCCCCACGGAATATCGACTGCCGGAACCCTATTTGAAGCCAACCGGCCCTCAAACGTTTCAAGACTTTCGCCACATGCTGTTCGCGTCAGGTTCCGGATGGTCGAAAAGAATTATATCAGCAAGGCCCCCGGATTAGGCCAGTGATATCCCCCGTAATGATAACCCCTTGTCGGGAACCCGGGAGACCACCCCGTTCGGATAGCTTATAATCCCCCGACCGGTCCTGCCGGAATCCATCCCGAGAGGTCTTTTCCGAATTTGGAAGGGCTTGGACACAGAACGTCGGAAAAGCCCCCTCTCCCTTTACACGGGCCCTAAAGGGGCCAGTGCGAACAACCCTCGGACATGAACTTGTGGTTCCTGTCCGGTTCGTCCCTCTCCCGTGTGTGCATCCCCCGCCAAAGGTCCCGCGAACGGGGGAATCGGGGGGCCAGCGGGAGAGGCCTGTCATGAAGCGTGCTTCGCTCTGCTTCATGGGCAAGCATTCGAGCGTGATTTTCGCGATGAATGCTGAGTGAGGGGATGGCTGGGTAGTGAACTTTGCGGTTATCGTGGACAAGACTGAAATCGAATGTTGTATCATGGCCTTATTCAGGCCCGAATCCTCTTCTTTCGGTCCGCCCTAATCGCAGGTGAAGCGGGTGTCCGACGACACCAGGCGAATCCAGTCGTTCAGGACCAACGCCTGGCCGGTCATGGCGTTGTGCTTCCTGCAGAGCGGCACGATGAACCAATGGTTGTCCGCGAAGATGTCGCGCTGGACGTGCGCACCCACCTCCGGCTTCTGCACGCAAGCCGTGACCGGGCAGAACTCCGGGAGGTCCTGCTTGCTGAAGTTCTTCCAATGATCCAGCCAGGTCCCGCAACGGCAGGTGTGTTCGCCGGTCCCGTTGATATTCCTGACCCTCATAGATACTCCCCACCTTGTGGCCGACATCCGGTCCGTCGAACGGCGGAACAACCGCGGATCACCCGCGGCTCCCGCTTCCCCACCACAACCGGACCCGGATCAGGCCTCCCCCCGACGAGAACGTGACGGACTGGTCGGGGTTCCGCTCGGGAACCCGGGAGGGCGCATATTCCTTCACCTTCTCGAGGACGAAATCGGGGGAATGGGAGCCCGCCAGGAGTTTGAGCAGGCGCCCGGCGCAAATCAGCACGAAGTCACGGCATACGTCATCCCCGCCGTTCGAAGATCCGGTTTTGGCCCGGGGAATCGCGGTCAACCGACGGACGAAGTCCGGGCAGAGGGACAGTTCCAGAAATCCCTGGCGGGCACCCAGGATCCGAAACCCGGAGCGATGACCCGGCCGTGCCAAATCGCCGGACGGCGACAGGTCGACATCCGGCCCCAGCCACTCGAGCAGGGCGCCCTGGATCTCGCACCGCAGATGCTCCGTCGTCGGAAGGAAGCCCCAGGAGGATGTCCCGGGAATGGCGCTCGTCTCCAAGCTGTCACCGCCTCGCGGAAACCGGATCGACAAGACTCCTCCCGCTTCGTCCGGGGGAAGACCGTTCCTACGATAGCGCCTCCGCTTCGCGTTCATAACAGAAACCCGCGCGCATCGGGAGCTTCGGGAACAGTGGCCCCGGAATTATTCCCGGTCCTCGCCGGACGATCCCAATCCCTGCCGACAGTACCAGCGCACGGAGAAATGGACGAGCTTGGCCGAATCCTTGAGCCCCAGCTTCCTCTGGGTGGCGGCCCGGTGCGTCAGGACGGTCTTGATGTGGATGCCCATGTTCCGGGCGATCTCGCGCGTGCTCATCCCCTGCCCGAGCAGGTGGAAGACCTTCATCTCCCGACCCGAGAGGATCGTGGCGGGAGTGGCCTTCCGCACCGACCCGCTGCGGGCCACCACCTGGGCCACGCATTCCGCAGCACCGCCTCCGAGGTAGGTCTCACCCTTCATCAACCGCCTCATGCCCTGGACGAGCGCCTCCGGCGTCTCCCGGGTTGCGTTCGAGAACCCCTTGGCGCCTGCTTCCATGGCCATCAGGATGCAGAGGGGATCGTCCACCAGGGAATACAGCAGGACGGGAAGTCGCGGCGCCTCCCTGCGGAGCCGGGCGGCCAGCCGGATGCCCGCCAGGTCGTGGAAGAACACGTCCGTCATGACGAGGTCCGGCTGGCGGGCCAGGATGCTCGCGGTGGCGATGTCCGGCTTGTCGGTCCACCCGGCCAATTCCAGGTCGGGCGTTTCCTGGATCATCCGCGTCAGGAAGAAACGGGGTATGTAACGCCACTCGACAAGGTAGATCTTCTTCTTCCCCATGATGGCCACCTGCCTGGTTCAATCTTCTACCGGCCCTACCGGTAGGACGCGGGGCCCGAATGAATGGTTCACGGGAGGCGCGTTTTTCGGAAGAAGCGGCGGATCAAGCCACCCTCCCGAGCTTTTCCCCCGGCCCGATCGTTCGGCCCGCGCAACGCATCGACCGATCCAGATATGTTCAGCGGGAATAAGGCGGAAGGATATTCGCGGGAGGGGCTATCAGGCCGCCGAAAAAGCGGTTCAATGCATTCCCTGGTGGCAGTACCAGCGCACGGCGAAGTGCATCAACTGGGCCGAGGTGCGATACCCCATCTTCCGTTGGATGCTGGCCCGGTGGGCCAGCACGGTCTTCTTGCTGAGGGTGAGGTTCTGGGCGATCTCCCCCGTGGTCATGCCCTCCCCGATGAGATGGAAGACCCTGAATTCCCTGGGGGAAAGCACCTGGGATGGCCGGGCCTTGCGGTCGGAGCCGTCCCGCGCCATGACCTGGGCCACGCATTCGGCCGCCCCGCCCCCCAGATAATTCTCCCCCTTGAGCACCTTGTGGATGCCCTGCAGGAGCGAATCCGGGTTCTCGTGCGTGGCGTTGGTGTACCCCTTGGCACCCGCCTCCAGGGCCATGACGGGATAGGCCGCATCGTCCGTCAAACCGTACATGAAGACCGGAAGATGCGGGGCCTCCCTGGCGAGCCGCTCGGTGAGGTGAAGACCCGACAGGTCGCAAAGAAACATGTCGGTCAGGACCAGGTCGGGTTTGCGGGCCAGGATGCTCTCCGTGCTGATCCGTGCCGTATCGGACCAGCCGGCAAAGGTGAAATCAGGCGAATCCTCGAAAAGCCGCGTAAGGAAATGTCGCGCTATGGCGCGCCATTCGATCAGGAAGATGCGCCGGGGAGCAGTGTGGGTTTTCACGTTTTTCCTGAACAGGTATCGATTAACCTTGCCGCGCAATAGTATAGGCAAGACGCGCTTCGCGCATTCCCGTTTTTTCGAATTATCGGGTCCGAACAGGGAATATGCACTCCTTCCATCTCGGAATTTTTCCTAGGACATGCGCCCAGGCGGCGGACCACTGGAGCACACTCGATCGGACTGCCGCAGGATCGAGCCGCTTCCCATGGATCGAACCTTGCCGGAAAGAGGAAGATCCTTCATCCCTGTGCGAAGGCCCTGTCCGTGAGGAACCCCAAACGCCCGTTCCCGTCACGATCCACCTTCCATCCCGGGTTCCCACCCGCTCTCCCGCGGATAGCGCTGTCGGACCCCATCTCAGTTCTTCGCGGCCGGGACGCCGGCGTCCGCCATCTTTCCGGGGCTCTTGTCCGACAGCACGGTGCCGTCCTCGAAGACCACCTTCACGATCCGCGCCTCGACCTGGACAGTCTTGTGCAGGGCGGCCGGGGCCAGCTTGTCGTACATCTCCCCCTCGACGAAGGGATTGTCCTTCCAGGCGAGGGAAAGGTTGTTCTTCAGCCGTCCCTTGGGGTGGATCGCCACCGGATCCTCCCTCGTGAATTCGTTCAACACGTTCCCGAAGGGATCGCGGATGATCACGTGGGCCGCGACGCCCACGATCCGCAGGGCGGTCCGATTCACGTAATCGATGAAGAGGCCCACGCTCTGCATCCCGTACTTGCCCTTCTCGTGCTTCAGGTAGGCGTCCCAGACGCCCACCGCCAGGGAAGCCTGCTCCGGGAGCGTCCCGTCGAAGGATTTCTCGTGGACGAATTCCCACGTGTTGTCCTCCAACAGCATGACCTTCCGGCCCCCGTCCAGCTCGACCGTCAGGTCCCGGGCTCCGCAGACCGCGGCCGTCATCACCACCAGCAAAACCAAGAGGATCCTCATGATCCACCTCTCTTTCTCGCAATCACGCGACCTGCGTCTTCTTCGCGCACTTCTCCAGGATCTCGCGCACCTTCGCCTTCAACACCCGCATATCCACCGGCTTGGTGAGGAAGGCGTCGATCGCGAAACCCCGCAGATGGAAATCGTCCTCCAGCCCCCGGTACGCCGAAACCACGATGATGGGCAGATCCGGGTACTCGGCCCGCACGAGGGGGATCATGTCGAAGGCGTGCATGTCCGGCATCTTCACGTCGGTCACCAGGAGGTCCACCCTCCGGTCCTCGAGCGTGCCCAGGACCTGCAGACCGTTCTCGGCCGTCAGCACCCGGTACCCCTCCTCACCCAACTCCTCGAAATACAGGTAGAGCGACGCTTTCTCGTCCTCGGCCACCAACAGGGTCCTCTCAGGCGACGGCATACGCGGCCTCCCTTTCCTCCGGAAGCGGCAGGTAGAACGAGAACTCGCTGCCTTCCCCCAGCCGGCTTTCCACGTGCATGAACCCCCCGTGGGACTCGACGATCTTGTGGCAGACGCTCAGCCCCAGGCCCGTGCCGGAGGTCTTCGTGGTGAAGAAGGGATCGAAGATCTTCTGCAGGTTCTCCCGGGCGATGCCGCAACCCGTGTCCCTCACGGTGACGGAAACCATCCTCTGCTGGAGGAAAACCTGCTGGAGCAGGGTCCGGTCCGGGTCGGTTTCCTGTCCGGCCGGAAGCGCCCCCGTCTCCATGCGCACCCTCACCGCGAGCGTCCCGCCGTTCTCCATGGCGTTGACGGCGTTGAGGACCAGGTTCAGGAGCACCTGTTTCATCTTGTCCCGGTCCATGGGGACCGGCGGGAGGAGGGGATCCGCCTCGACCGCGACCTCCACCCCCGCCTTCGCGGCCCGATCAGCGACCAGGACCAGGACCTCGTCGAGGATCCCGGCCAGGTCGGCCGGTTTCTTCTCGGGGGCCCGGTAACGGTTGTACTCGAGCACGTCGTTGACGATGGCCGCCATGCGGTTGACCTCGGTCACGATGATCCCGGCATAATCGCGCAGGCGGGGGTCGTCCAGCTTCGCCGACAGCCGCTGGGCGAACCCCAGCACGGCATTCAGGGGATTCTTGATCTCGTGGGCCACCGCGGCGGCCATCTCGCCCAGTCCCGCCAGCTTCTCGGAACGGCGCATTTGGAGCTCCATCTGCTTCACCAGCGAGAGGTCCTTGATCGTGGCGATGACCCCGAGTGCCCCGCCCCCGCCCCCGGAGAGCAGTTGCGTCTGGAGCGAGACCGGCAAGCCCTCGCCGCGGTCGTCCTGGATCACCAGGTTCTCCTGGAGGTAGGGTTTCCCCTCCCGAAGACTGCGCTCCATGAGCTCGGCCACGGGCCTGAAGGAATCCGGCAGTTCCGAAAGCAAGCGGCCCTCCGCCCGGTTCCCCTCCACCCCGGTGATCCGAGCCGCCGCCGGGTTGAAGGTCTTGACCCGCCCGTCGTGGTGCACCACCACGATGCCGGTCTGGATGCTCCCCAGGATGAGACGGTGGTAGAGGACCAGGGCCGCCAGGTGGCGTTCGGAGGCCACCAGTTTCTGGATAGCGCGGTCCGCCTGCTCGCTGATGGCCTCGTTGATGCTCCCCATGTGCCGGGCCATTTCCTCCCGCGCCCGGGAGTCGGCGGCCAGGTAGCCGCTGAAGAGGGCCACGACCATCAGGAAGGGATATTTGAGGAGTTCCGGCGTATCGAGGGCGGGCCCCTGCCCGGTGAGGCGCCATTGAAGCCCGAAATATAGGAGGCAGGAGAGGACCCCGATGCCGGCACCGGCCTTCACGTCGCCGGCCAGGGCCGCCAGGAGGATGGTGAGGAAGTAGAAGGCGACCAGGTCCCACTCGCGCAAGCCGGAGAGGTACAACCCCGTGGAGACCAGGAGCGTATCGAGGGCGAACAGCGAGAACAACACGGGCTTCCCCTCGAAGAAGGAGGTCTTCAGGAGGAACATGGCGACGATCGAGGCCAGGTACAGGCCGAGGAGGATCAACGCTTCGGGATCGTAAAGGTCCCGGGAGCGACGGGACATCAGGAGGGCCACCAGGATGACCAGGGAGAGGAACCGCAGGGTGATGAGCGTGCGGCGCCGGGAGCCGGGTTGGTTCAGGGTTTCCGGATTCGTCATCATGCGGCCTCGCGCGAGCGAAATTTGCACCCACCTTCCTTAAGCAAGGGACATGCCAATTCCCGCCATCGGGGCATCCCGGTTTTTTCCAACATTGAGACGGCTTTTTCACCCTGCAGGCCGCATGACCATTAGAGAAACGGCCGGGGTTCGTTTCCTCCCTCACCCCGTCGAAGCGGGGGCTAACATCCCATCGACCATTCACCCGTTCCCGACTGGAAATTCCAAGCGTCCGCCCCCCCCGCGAATACGCCGCGAAACATGAGTCGTTCTTACCCATCGATCACGGTCGATCGGCCGGAATCACCGGAATGACAGGCCTTAAATGCCCCCGGTCGCAGGATGGGAAACATCGACCCGGACATTCTTGTCCCCCCTTTTCCAGCACTCAGCCATTCCCGATTGCCCCAAAAACGTCATCGGAATAATGCTCATTCCGGGGGTCATTTCAGCATCCGGCCGCTCCCTCCATCATCAAAATCCGGTACCCCTACCCTGCGTCGTGGCGGTAATATTAAAGTAGTTAATCCATTGACTGACGGGATGTTCATGGAAACCGTTCCACTCCCCCAGCAAACGCCCGCCCATCCCCTCCCCGAGGCCTTCCCCCGGGCCCTTCTCTGGCAGTTCCTGGTCGTTGCGGTCATCATTGGATCGGCCGGATATTTCATCCACCGGCGACAGGCGGATGTCATTCGGCATCAAGTCGTCGACGACCTGGAATCCATCACGCGGATCAAGACGGACCAGGTCGCGCAATGGGTCCGCGAGCGCATGAGCGACGCCCTGACCCTGTCGGACCGCCCCCTTCTCGACCGGGAAGCATCCCAGGTCGCATCCGGCGATCCTTTCATGAGATCCCGCATGCTCCGAAGGATGAATTCCATCGTACGGCATTACGGTTACGCGGAAGTCCAGCTCGTCGATGGGAGCGGGCGCGTCATCCTCCGGACCCGACAGGGAGAACCCGCCCACTCGCCCGTGATCCAGGAACAGATCCGTTCGGTCCTGAACGGGCGGCAACCCGTCCTGCTCGACATCCACGAGTGCCCAGGCCATCCCTCGCCCCACCTCTCCGTGATGGTACCCCTGATGACGGATGACTCCCCGCGACGCCCCCTCCTGGCTTATGTCCTGATCTGGGATTGCGGCCGGAACTTCTTCCCCATGATCCAGCAATGGCCCATCGTCAGCCGCAGTGCCGAAACCCTGCTCGTGCGCAAGGACGGCGATTCAGTCCTGTTCCTGAACGACCTCCGTTTCCGCAGGGAGTCGGCTCTGAAACTCCGCTATCCCCTGTCCCAAGCCGTCCTTCCCGCCGCCCAGGCCGTCCGCCTGGGCGGCCGCGGCACCATGGAGGGGATCGATTACCGGGGACACCGCGTTCTGGCCTCCTACCGCCCCGTGCCGGGCACACCCTGGTACCTCGTCTCCAAGATCGACCGGGACGAGGCCTTCTCAGCGTTGCGCGCCAGCAACAACGCCATCCTGGCCGTCGTCCTGGCCCTCTGCGCGGGAATCGCCGGTTTTTTCATCATCCTGAGGCATCGGAGCGTCCGCTCGCATTACCGGGCCCTCGCGCGCATGAACACGCTCCTGGCCGAGAACGACAGGAAACTGAAGCGTTTCCTGGATTCCGGCATCATCGGGGTTCTCTTCTGGGACATGGACGGCCGCATCACCGACGCCAACGACCGCTTCCTGGAGATCGTCGGTTACACACGGGAGGACCTCGGACAGGGACGTATCGACTGGAAGAACATGACGCCCCCGGAATACCGCGAACAGGACGAGCGGGTCATCCGGGAACTCCTGGAAAAGGGCGTCTTCTCCGGCACCGCGGAAAAGGAATACCTCCGCAAGGACGGCTCCCGGGTGCAGGTTCTCATGGGCGCGGCCACGATCAGCGATGACCGCACCCGGGGGGCCGCCTTCGTGCTGGACATTTCGGAGCGCAAGCAAGCCGAGCAGGCCCTGCGGGAGAGCGAGCAGAAACTCAAGCAGTTCTTCGACGCCGGGATCATGGGCATCGTCCTGGCCTCTCCGGACGGAAGGATCCTCCACGCCAACGAATACTACCTTCGGATCACCGGCCACGATCTGGACGACCTGCAAAGCGGGCGCGTGGATTGGCGCGCCCTCACACCGCCCGAATGGGTCGCCGCCGACGAGAAGGCCCTCCGCGAACTGGAGGAGAAGGGGTCCTGCGAGCCCTACGAGAAGGAATACATCCGTCGGGACGGGACCCGCATCCCCGTTCTCATCTCCGACGCCCTGATGCCCGGGAACCGCAGGGAGATCATCGGTTTCGTTTTGGACATCACGCGCCTGAAGCAGGCACAAACGGCCCTTCACGAGAGCGAAAACAGGTCCCGCCTGCTCATCGAGAGCTCCCCGGACGCCATCTTCATCCAGACAAGGGGCCTCTTCGCCTACGCGAACCCCGCAACGGCCCGTTTCTTCGGGGCCGAAAGCCCCCTCGACCTCATCGGCCATCCCCTGCTGGAACGCCTGCATCCGGATTACCGGGAGGCAGCCCGGGAGCGGATGCGGATCCTCAACGAGGAAAAAAGGCCCGTCCCCCACGTCGAGGCCCTCTACCTGAGAATGGACGGCATTGTCATTCCCGGCGAGGGCTCGGCGGTCCCCTTCCGTCACGAGGGCCAGGACGGCGCGCTGGTGTTCCTCCGGGATGTGTCCGACCGAAAGCGGGCCGAGGCGGAGCGGAACGCTATGGCCCAGCAGAGGCAACTGGCCCTGGAGGCGGCCCACATGGGCTGGTGGAGCTACGACCCCTCCCGCGACGTCGTCACGGTCGACGAGGTTTTCCAGGAGATCCACGGCATCTCAGGCGGGCACCACCCGATGGCGGTCACCGCGGCGCTCCTGCATCCCGAGGATCGAGACCGGGTGCTCTCGGCGATCCGGAAGTCCCTGGACGCCGGGGACCCCAAGCCCTACGCCCTCGAGTACCGGATCCACCGCCACGACGGGCGCAATGTCTGGATCGAAGCCCACGGGGCCGCGAATTACGAGGGGGAGGGGCCCACCCGGCGGCTCGTGAGCCTGGTGGGCACCGTGCGGGACATCACCCACCGGAAGGACCTGGAAACCGAGCGGGTCGCCCTCGCGCGCCAGCGCCAGCTGGCTCTCGACTCGGCCCGGCTGGGCTGGTGGCGTTTCGACCTCGGGACGGACCTCGTCCAGTTCGACGAGGGTTACCGGCGCATCTTCGGGATCGAGGGGAGCGCCCTGCCGAGCGAACGGATCCTCCCGTTCATCCACGGAAACGACCTCCCCGTCGCCCAAAAAGCCCTCGCGAGCGCCCTGAACCCGGCCGGGCCGGGCGTCTACCGGGCCGAGTACCGCCTGAACCGGCCCGACGGGCAGGAAACCTGGATCGAGGCCTACGGCGTCACGACATTCGAGGGGGACGGGCCTTCCCGCAGGGCCTTAGAGATCGTCGGCACGGTGCAGGACATCACCGAGCGCAAGAAGGCCGCCCTGGCCCTTCAGCGGGCGATGGAAGACCTGGAGCGGTCCAACCGGGAACTCGAGCAGTTCGCCTACGTGGCCTCCCACGACCTGCAGGAACCCCTGCGGATGATCTCCTCCTTCCTTCAACTCCTGGAGCAGAAGGAGACCGGCCGCCTCGACCTCGAATCGCGTGAATACATCGGGTACGCCCGGAACGGGGCCCAGCGACTCCAGAATCTCATCAACGACCTCCTCACCTTCTCCCGCCTGGAATCCCGGGGCAAACCCCTCCGGCCCACGAACCTGCGGGAGGCGCTGAACGAGGCCCTCAAGAACCTTCACCAGATGATCGAGGAAACCGGCGCCACCGTCACCAGCGGCGACCTTCCGACGCTCCCGGCCGACCACGGGCAGATGGTCCAGTTGTTCCAGAACCTCGTCGGCAACGCCTTGAAGTTCCGGGGGAAAGACCCTCCCCGCATCCAGGTCCAGGCCACCCCGACCGGGGATTCCTGGATCATTTCCGTGAGGGACAACGGGATCGGCATCGAGGAACGCTATTTCCAGAAGATCTTCCAGCGGTTGCACGCACGGGGCCAGTACCCGGGGACCGGGATCGGGCTCGCCCTCTGCCAACGCATCGTGGCGCGTCACGGCGGGAAGATCGGGGTCGAATCCACCCCCGGATCGGGCTCGGTTTTTCGTTTCACCCTGCCGAACCGCCCACCGGCCGGCCCGAAGAACCGCCCGGATGTATAATACCCCCATCCACCACGCGCCCCGGGGGGTTCCCATGAGGAAGCATCGATCCCGCGCCCCGAAGACCGCCCTCCCTCACGGCGATGGCGCTCGGAAAGCCCCTGCCGGATCCCCGCAGGACCGCGACCAACGGTATCGCACCCTCATCGAACAATCGTCCTGCATCGTCCTGGAATGGGACCCCGAAGGCGACATCCTCTTCCTCAACCCCTACGGCCTGGAGTTCTTCGGCTTCGCGCCCGAGGAGATCCTGGGGCGCAACGTCGTCGGGACCATCGTCGCGCCCGTGGACAACCAGGGGCAGGATCTCCGGATCAAGATGAAGATGGTCCAGAAGGCGCCCGACGAGTTCACCAGCAGCGAGAACGAGAACGTCCGGAAGAACGGCGAGAAGGTCTGGGTCGCCTGGACGAACCGCGGCATCCGCAACTCCGACGGGCGCCTGGTCAAGACCATCAGCGTCGGCATCGACCGGACCCGGCAGCGCCAGGCCGAGCTCGGCCTCATCCAGGCCCACGAGGAGATGGACCGGAGGGTCCGGGAGAGAACCCGGGAGTTGGCCCAGTCCAACCGGCGTCTCGAGAAGGAAAACGCCGAGCGCCGCCGGATCGAGGAGGCCTTGCGGGCGAGCGAGGAAAAGCACCGCCTCCTGGCGGAGAACATCCTGGACGTGATCTACCAGCTCGACGCCGAGGGCCTCATCGTCCACATCGGCCCCCAGGTCTCCCGGTACGGTTACCGCCCCGAGGACCTGGTCGGCCGGGGATTCCTGGAATTCCTGCACCCCGAGGACCGGCCGCGCCTGCTCAGGGAGCTCGGGGAGGTCATGGCCAACGACAGTTCCTTCCTGACCGAGTTCCGGATCATCGACCGCGACGGGAATACCGCCTGGGTGGAGGAATACGGGCGGCTCCTGCGCGACGGCCAGGGACGGGTCATCGGCACGAGCGGCATCCTGAGGGACATCTCCCAACGCAAGCGGGATTCCCTCCGCCTCCAGCAGGCGATCGACGACCTGAAACATTCCAACCGGGAACTCCAGCAATTCGCCTACGCGGTCTCCCACGACTTCCAGGAACCCCTTCGGATGATCGCCTCGTTCCTGCAGGTCCTGGAAACGAAGGAGCAGGCCCGCCTCGACCTCGAATCGAGGGAATACATCGGGTATGCCGTCGGCGGCGCCCAGCGGCTATCCGCCCTCGTCAGCGACCTTCTCGCCTTCTCGCGCCTGGAGACCCAGGCCGACGTCCTCCGCCCCGTGGACCTGCACTCGGCGCTGGGGGAGGCCCTCGCCAACCTGCGGCAGGTGGTCGAGGAATCCGGAGCGATCGTCACCAACGGGGACCTGCCGACCCTGCCGGCCGACCGGGGACAGATGGTGCAGTTGTTCCAGAACCTCGTCGGCAACGCGCTTAAATTCAGGGGAGAAAAACCCCCCCGGGTCCACATCGAGGCGGTCCCGGCCGACAACCTTTGGACCATCTCCGTGAAGGACAACGGGATCGGCATCGAGGAGCAGTACCACGACCGGATCTTCCAGGTCTTCCAGCGACTCCACTCCCGGGACCGCTATCCCGGAACCGGCATCGGCCTCGCCCTCTGCCGTCGCATCGTGGAGAGGCACGGAGGGAGGATCCGGGTCGAATCCAAGCCGGGATCAGGATCGAGCTTCATCTTCACGCTCCCGGCCCTCCAGGAGGCGGCGAATGGATGACATCAAGCCCATCGACATCCTGATGGTGGAGGACAACGAAGGCGACGTGCGGCTCGCCATCGAGGCCTTCAAGAAGGGCCGGTTGCGCAACCTGATCCACATCGTGGTGGACGGCGTGGAGGCCTCCGAGTTCCTGACGCGGCAGGGCCGTTTCTCCCAGGCCCCCCGCCCCGACCTCATCCTCCTGGACCTGAACCTGCCGCGCAAGGACGGCCGCGAACTGCTCCGCGAGATCAAGACCGATCCCGACCTGAAGCGCATCCCGGTGGTGGTCCTCACCACGTCCCAGGCCGAGGAGGACATCCTGAGGAGCTACAATTCCCACGCCAACTGCTACATCACGAAACCCATCGACATGGCCCAGTTCTACAAGATCATCGCGTCGATCGAGGACTTCTGGCTCACGGTGGTCAAACTACCCCCCCAGGACAAGGAGAACGCCCGATGAGCGTGACGACGGCGCCGCAGGGCCTGCGGGTCCTGCTGGTGGAGGACAACCCCGGGGACGCCAAACTGGTGGAACTGCAGGCCAACCGCATCCAGGACCTCGATATCCTCCTGGAAACGGCATCGACCCTGGCCGAGGCCGAGTCGCGCCTTTCCGACCCGGGGATCCAGGCCATCCTCCTGGACCTGGGCCTTCCGGATTCGAACGGGGCCGATTCCGTGCGAAGGATGGTGAGGATCTCCGGGGAGCGACCCGTCATCGTCCTCACCGGCCTGGCTGATGGGCAGGCGGTCGCCCAGGCTCTGGAGTACGGCGCCCAGGATTACCTCTCGAAGGACGGGCTGACCCCGGAACTGCTTCGCAAGACGCTCCTCTATGCCGTCAAGATCCGGGGTCTCTTGTCCCGGATGGTCAGGGATTTCCATGAGCTGGGGCGCCTCCAGAAGATGAAGGACGAGTTCCTGGCCGTCGTTTCCCACGAGTTGAAGACCCCCCTGACGCCCATCCTCGGGTACCTGGCCCTGCTGGAGAACCATCTGAAGGGCAGGACCGCGAAGGAGCCGAGGGAATACCTCCGGATCATCATCGACAACGCGAACCGGCTCAAGGAACTCATCGAGGAACTGGTCGATGTTTCCCACCTGGGAATGGATGCGGGGAACCTCCGGCCAACCCGCATGGCCGTGAAACCCCTGATGGAGGCGGCCCTGCAGGCCGTCGCGGCCAGGCCCGAAACCGCCTCCCGGACGATCACGCTGGAGCCCCTCCCCGGGGAGGATCCGGGTATCTACGCGGACCCGCGTCTGCTCCCGCAGGCCCTCGGCCATCTCCTCTCGAATGCCCTGAAGTTCTCGGAGTCCGGAAAACCGGTCACGGCCGGATTCCGCCGCGAGGAACGCGGCGGGCGCAAGGGAACCGTGCTTTGGGTGCGGGACGAGGGAAAAGGCATCCCGGAGGCCGAACAGGAACTCGTCTTCGACAAGTTCTACCAGGTCGAGAATCACATCGCCCGAAAAACCTCGGGCCTGGGGTTGGGCCTGGCGGCCGTGAAAAGCGTCATGGACCTGCACGGCGGGAGAGCCTGGGTCGAAAGCGTCCCCGGCAAGGGATCGACCTTCCTGCTGTTCTTCCCCGACCCACCCGAATCCGCCTGACCCTTCCCGACCGGTCATCGGATGGAATCCTGGCAATGAAAAAGGGGCGGCTGTTCGCCGCCCCCGGATGATTCCCCGCCGATCGTGTCTCTCCTACCTCAGGACCATCACCTTGCGGATGACGAAGGCGCCGTCGCTCTCGAACTTCCAGTGGTAATAGCCGTTGGCGACGGGCCTGCCCTTGAAGTCCCGCAGGTCCCAAACGGCGGTTCTCTTCCCCGTCACCAGCTCGGTCCCCCACGCGACCAGACGATAATTCGTCGTGTACACCTTCCAGGAAACCGTCTTCGGACATCCCGAGAGCAGGTCCACGTAAACCGCGTTGCCGTGGGCCACGGGATTGGGATAGGCATGGGACACCCTCACGGTCTCGCAATCGCCCGGAACGGGGGTCGGCGTCTCGGTCGGCGTAAAGGACTGGGTTGGTGGTGCTGTGAAGGTGTTCGTGAGGCCTGCGGTGAGCGTAGGCGTCGCGGTACGCGTCGCCGTAGTCGAAGCCGTCGGCGTCTCCGTCGGCGTGAAGGTGTAGGTGAAGGTGGGAGTGAAGGAGGGAGTCACCGAGTAGGTTGGAGTCGAAGTCATCGTCCACGAACTCGTCGCCGTTGGCGACGATGTCGGCGACAAAGTCGCCGTTTCCGAGAAGGTTGTCGTCGGGGTTCCCGACGGCGTACGTGTCGTTGTCGGCGATGCCGTCATCGTGGGGGTTGCCGACGGTGTCCAGGAGAGGGTGGAGGTGTGGGTCGGCGTCGGCGTGAACGTGGGGGTGTCGGTCTCTGTCGGGGTGTTCGTGAACGTGTTTGTGGGCGTGCAGGATGAGGTCGGGCTGTGGGTGTTCGTGGGCGAAGGAGTGCTCGTCCATGTCGCCGAGGGCGACGCGGTGCCCGTGAAGGTGAGCGTCGGGGTGAACGACAACGTCCAAGAACTCGTCGCCGTCGGCGATGCCGTCGGGGACAGAGTCGCCGTACGGGTGAAGGTCATGGTCGGCGAGTGGGTAAACGTCGGCGGAGGCGCCGTGCCCGTCCACGTCCACGTCACCGTAGGTGACGAGGTAGAAGTTGGAAGGTAGAAGGTAGGCGTTGACGACCAAGTCATAGTCGGCGTGTTCGTGGCGGTCCGGGTCGCGGTGGCGGTGGCCGTATTGGTGCTCGTAGGCGTCGGGGTGACTGTCCTCGTCGGCGTCCCCGTATGCGTGAAGGTGGCCGAAGGCGACGCGGTTCCCGTGAAGGTCAACGTCGGGGTGAAGGTGTTCGAGGCCGTAAAGGTGCGGGTCGGAGTGAAGGTGATGGAGGGCGTGTTCGTCGCGGTCCGGGTCAGGGTGTTCGTCACCGTGTGGGTCGGCGTCGCGGTGGGCGGAACCGGCGTGAAGGTGCGCGTCGGGC
>CAZGWJ010000040.1:15568-22365 GCA_964529445.1 uncultured bacterium | reverse complement strand
AGCGTGGTGGCCATCTCGACGATGGGCCCCGAGGCCGCGATCGCCCGGACCTGGTGCATCGTGACCCCGAAGAAGCCGTCGTTGATGCCCTCGAAACGCCTCCGCTCGTGCGCCTCCTGGCCGAACCCCTTCACCACGCGGATGCCCGACAAGGTTTCCTGCACATGGGCGTTCAGGTCGGCCATCAACTGCTGGCCCTCCCCCGAGGAGCGGCGCAGTTTCCGGCCGAAACGCGAGATGGGGTACACGGCCAGGGGAAAGACCAGGAGGGCCACCAGGGCCAGACGCCAGTTCAGGTAGAAGAGGAGGCCCACGAGTCCGGCCGAGGTCAGGATGGAGGAGATCGCGGAACCCACGACGTTCGTGACGGAGCTCTGGAGCACGAGCACGTCGTTGATGATGCGGGAAGCCAGGCCCCCGGTTCGCTGAACCGTGAAGAAGGAGAGCGGGAGCTCCAGGAAATGCCGGTAAAGGTCGACGCGAAGCCGTTGCACAACCCTCTGGCTCAGGTACCCCATCAGGTAGTTCTGGCCGTAGGCGGAGCCGTATCGCAGGAAGGCGACGCCTAGAAAGAGGGGGATGGTCAAGGTCCAGAGGGTCTGCAGGGCCCGGACGGGGTCTTCCACCTTGCCGAAGGTGCCATCCATGATGGGCTTGAGGAGGAACATCATGGCGGTGGCGGCCGAGGCGGCGGTCATCATCAACACCAGAGCGGCGAGGAGGCGGCGCTTGTGGGGCCCCAGGTAGGCCAGCAAGCGCAGATAGGTCCTGAAGGATTCCCGGGAAGTTTTCGGTCGGGTCATGGCCGGGACATTGTAGCAGAGGAAGGGCGGGGGCCGAGGGGCCCTAACAAAAGAGGCGGGTTTGAAACCCGCCCCCTCGAAGAAACTGACGTCCAAAGAAACCCCTCACCCTTCCTTCTCCCGCAAGGGGAGAGGGCAAAGGTCGGGGAAGTCCCGTTTCTACCGCTGGTCGATGGGAACGTAATGCTGGTCCCATTGACCCGTGTATTCGGCGCGAGGCCGAATGAGCCGGTTGTTGGCCAACTGCTCGTTCACATGGGCCGCCCAGCCGGCGATGCGGCTGCAGGCGAAGATCAACGTGAAGAGGTCGGTCGGGATGCCCAGGTAGTGGTACACCGAGGCGGAATAGAAATCCACGTTCGGTAGGATCTTCTTCGCCCTCTGCACGGCCTCGTCCACCACGCAGGAGATCTCGTACCAGCGCATGTCCCCCGTCTTGCGGGCCATCTCCTCGGAAAGTTTCTTGAGGATGGCCGCGCGCGGATCGCCATTCTTGTAGACCCGGTGCCCGAAGCCCATGATGCGCTCCTTGCGGGCCAGGGCGTCCTTCACCCACTCGGCGGCCTTGGCGGGATCCCCGATCTTCTCGAGCATCCTCATGACCCGCTTGTTCGCGCCGCCGTGCAGGGTGCCCTTCAGGGCCCCGATGGCGGAAGTCACGGACGAGTACATGTCGTTCAGGGTGGCGGCCGTGACACGGGCCGCGAACGTCGAGGCGTTCAATTCGTGCTCGGCGTGAAGGGTCAGGCAGATGTCGAAGACCCGGACGGAATCCTCGTCGGGTTCCTTGCCCTTCAACATGTAGAGGAAATTCCAGGCGAGGGACCGGTCGAGGCGGGGGGAAAGGGGTTCTTTGCCGTTGCGAAGCCGATCGAAGGCGGCCACGAGGGACGACACCATGCCGGTGAGGCGGACGGCCTTGCGCATATTGGCCTCGACCGAATTGTCGCCCGTGTCGGGATCCCAGAAGGACATGGCGGAGACGACGGTGCGTAGCCAGTCCATCGGCATGGCCACCGTGGGGACGTGCTTGAGGAAATCCAAGGCCTCGGGCTGGAGACGGCCTCCCTCGGCGAGCGCCATCTCGAACCGGGCGAGTTCGTCCCTCGTGGGGAACCTCGCATAAAGAAGGAGGTAGGCCACCTCGTCGAAACGGGCCTTCTCGGCCAGTTCCTCGATGGTGATCCCTCGGTACGCCAGGACACCGTTCTCGATGGAACAGATGGTCGTCGTCGTTGCGACGATGTCCTCAAGACCTGAATCGGCTGCCATGGGTCATCCCCTTCCCGCCCGGTGCAGGCGGCTTCTGAAAAAAAGAGGGGCGCGGCACGGACCGCGTCCCCCGAAATGTATTTATATGAAAATCCGGCGTTTGGGAAGGGGCGGGAGGCTTTTTTTCGCTCCCTCCGCGATCCAGGGCCTTCCGGTCACTGCTTGGGAGGAGGCGCGACCTTGTTCCCGCGGACCGGCACCTTGATCTCCGGCTGCTCGGAATCGCTGGTATAGATGGAGAGTTCATCCTCGATCGGGCCATCCGGCAGGGACTTCGGGATGGACAGATCGATCTGCCATTGCGTTTTCCCGTCGGGGGTGCGCTTCTTCTTAACCCAGGGCTTCACCGTTCCCTTCGCCATCTTCACGCGACGCACAGAAAAACCTTCCGGCGGATCCGCGACGACGGTGAGGGTGGTGGTATCGCCACCCTTCCCGTTCAGATACGCGTTCTTGGGGAAAACCTGGACCCGACCGATCACCTCCCCGTTCACGGGGATCTTGATCTCCGGTTTCTTCGCCGAATCCGTCTTGCAGATGATCTCGTCGAAGATGCTCCCGATCTCGCGGTTGTTCGGCAGGGTCACCTCCAGGATGGCACCCCGGCGGGACGCGCCGACGGCGGGAGGAACGGGCTTCTCGACATGGGGGATCATCGAAATCGATACGGCCCCGTTGGCGCTCTTGGCCTCCAGGACCTGGAACGGCTTGCCCGCCTTGGCGAGGATGGTCACGGCCATGGATTTGCTCTCTCCGCGCTTCACGTTGAAGAAATACACCTGGCCGGGATTGATGTCGATCTCGCGCACCACGTCCGCCTCGAAGGTCAGGACGACCTGCTGGTTGTCGGGGTCGTTGGTCACCACCGTGACGGTCTTGATGGTGTGTCCCGGCCGGCCGTTCGTGTGGTAGGCGACCCGGATGGCCCCCCGCTCGCCCGGGGGAACCACGTTGCGCCCTTCCGCTTCGGCGCCCGTGCATCCGCAGGAGGCCTGGACCCGCTCGATCTTCAAATCGCTGTTGCCCGTGTTCGTGAACCGGTAGAGATGCTTGACCTCGGGCCCTTCCTCGACCTTGCCGAAGTCCCACTTGACGTGATTGAACTTGATCCGGGGCGCCTTGACGCCAGTCGTGAACGTGGCCGCAGGCGGCGGTGCTGAAGCAACCGCGAATGCGGGCAGAACGGCCCATAGCGCGAAGAAACCGATCCAGCGTCTCATTCATTTCCTCCGAAGGGTGCGAGGGAATATCCGAACCCCATATTGGGACGGTTCATTGTATAGCACAGTTCCGGAAAAGTCATCCCGTGCACCGGAGTTCCCCGGACCCGCCCCCCGTCACAGGGTGCCGGTCGCAAAACTCGGGAACAACGCCGCAAAAAGAAGAAGGCCAAGACCCGCCCATACGAGCCGTCCATGCCATGAATCGTCCATCAACTCGTCCCGCAAGGTTTTCAGCCCGAAACCGGAAAGCAGTATGAACGTGACACTCAACGCGGCGTTCAAGGCACCCGCCGAGTCCTGGGGCGACCAGATCGACCAACCCAACCAGGCCAGGAAGAACTGGAGGATCCCCCGCCGGGCGAAGGGCGCTTTCCAGGAGCCGGCCATCCCCAGCAGGGCGAGGAGGATGAAGGAGAGGTTGTGTTTCCCGACCGCGAAGTCGAAGGCGTCCAACCATCCCCCGGCGAGGAAACCGGCATTCCTCCAGACTCCCAGGTACAGGAAAAGAACGAACGGGATGGCCCACATCGCGTGGACGAGAAGCCCCGACGCGGGCTTTCGCGGCCGGGTTCTTCCCGACCGGCCCGACCAGAGGAAAGCCAGGAACATGAAAAGCGACGACCTCATGAGGAACGACAAGGCGGCGAGAGGCAGCATCACGGCCAGGGTCAGGCGGCCCGCGTCCTTGAGGACGAGGGAGGCGGCCAGCGTCGCGAAGCCCAGCAGAACCCACGCCCATCCGCGCGAAGCGTCCGCCGAGGACAGGTCATGAAGGACGCCGGAAACGGACAACCAGGCCAGGGGGAACAGGAGGTCGGAAACGCGCTTCAGGGAAGCAAGCCGGCAGACGCCGAACGCGGCCGCGAGCAGGACGGCACCGCGCCCCCAGCCCAGGAGGCCTTCCATCCCGGGTATGGCCCCTCGGAAGAGGAAGGCCCAGGTCCAAAGCGACAGGGATGCCAGCAGGACCCCGGGTATCGCGAAGCGTTGCCACGGATGCGCGGCCGGAGTTTTCTTCGGGGAACGGGTCTTTCGAGCCATGGGATCATTGTAGCAGGACCGCGGGACTCCTCCAAACATCCCCGCGGTCCCGTCGTCCACGATCCCCGGTGTGGATCTCCCGTCCACCCGGCTCACCGGACGCCCTCGCGGGGAAAAGTCCCGCATCGACATCGACCTTTTCACGCCGGAGGCATTATCATGTCCCCATGGACACGGTGTCCCACACCCTGATCGGCCTCACCCTTTCCCGCCTGGACTTCGCGCGCGAACTGGGGCCGGTGGCGGCCGTCACGCTCGTCGCCTCGTCGCTTCTTCCCGACGTCGACGTCGTGAGTCGCGCTTTCGGGAGCACCGCCTACCTGAAGCACCACCGCGGCATCACGCACGGGCTGATGGTCCTGCCCGTGGAAGCGGCGGCGCTCTCGGGAATCCTCGTCGGCCTCTGGCCCGCGGCGAGGCAGGCCGGCTTCGGGACCCTCTTCGCGCTCTCGCTCGTCGCCATGCTGGTGCACATCCTGTTCGACGTGGTGACCCCCTACGGCACGAAGGTGTTCCTCCCCTTCCACGGGCGCCCCGTCACCACGGATTCCATGCCCGTCTTCGAACCCGTCCTCCTCCTCTTCTCCTCGACCGCCCTCATCCTCTCCTACCTGCACCCGGAATACGCCCACGGCCTCGCGCTCGGCATCCTCATCCTCTGGGTGGCCTTTTTCGCCTTCTATGGCGCCTCGAAGGCGAAGGCCGAGGCGCTTCTCAGGATCCACGCCAGGGGCGGCATCGAGGATTCGGACACCTTCCCCGTGCCCGGCATCCCCCTGGTGTGGCTCTGCGTGGTGAAACGGCGCGACCGTTATGAGACCTTTGTCGTGAACGTCCTGACCAACCGCCGCAAGCATCACCACGCCTACGAGCCGCACCCCTTCCCGCCCGAACTGGAGAAGAGCCGGATGGCGAAGGTGTTCCGGCGCTTCGCGAGGCATTTCATCGTCGAGAGGACGGACTCGGGAGGCGAGCGGCGCTACGTCATCCGGGACCTGCGTTTCGACTTTCCCTACCGCCGGAAGTTCTTCCGATGGGAGATCACGACGGACAAGGCGGGCAGGATCCTGAAGGAGAAATTCCGGCTCTGACGGCGCGGACCCGCCCCAGGAAACAACTCCCATCCCGAAGACACAACGGTTCGATGACGGATCGATCCACGGCCTCGCATCGAGACCTTTAACACACGTCGTTCTTTGCGTAGAATGGCGGGCAAACTCGAACGAAGGATGAACGACCGATGAAAAGAACGCTCTTCCCGCTCCTGCTGATCCTGGCCTGCGCCCCTTCCCTCAGCGCCCAGGACGCCAAGTCGTTCGGGCTGGCCGGTTGCGGCACCGCGACCGTCGTGGACGCCTTCGCCGTCCATTGGAATCCCGCCGCCCTGGCTGTCCGCGGGCAACACATCCGCAATGCCGCGCCCTCGGCCGGTTTCTCGGCTTCGGATTCCACGAACATCGGCATGCCCGTCCTGGACTACACGGGACACAAGGCCGCCTTGGCGGGGACAGACCCCGTCCGGCGGGTCACCCTTTACCAGGGACTTTTCGCGGTCCAGCACCGCGGCTATGCGCTGGGCGTGCTCCAGGAGGACGCCTGCCATTTGGAGGCGAATCAATCGGCCCTCGATCTCATCGAAGCCCGCCGGACCGGAACCCTCTCCGCCGGGGATTCCTTCATGCCCGATCGGTCCGAGCGGCGCGTCAAGGCCCGCCATGTCCTCTTGGGTGCCGGAAAAAGCGTCCCCCTCGGCGGTTCCATCCCCTTCTTTGCCGTAGGCGGATCCATCAAGTACACCCTCGGCACCCTGAACGAGGAAACGCTCACGCGCGGATCCTTCGTCGCGGGAACCTCGGACGGCCTGGTCTCGAGCCATTTCCGCGCGGACCGGGGCAAGGGGATCAGCTATGACGCGGGCATCATGGCCAAACTCTCGTCGAGTTTCCAGGCGGGATGCGTCTGGGAGAACGTGAACTCGAAGGTGACCTGGGACGGGGTCATCGAGACCCTCCGGCACGACCCTTCGACAGGCAGTCCGGAGGTGGCATCGGTCCTGGAAGAGGAATGGACGATCGCGCTCCCCCGCGCCGTCCGCGTCGGGCTGGTGCTCATGCCCGAAGGCAAGGACATCCAGCTCATCGCCGAGTCGAGGCATACCGAGCGCAAGACGAGGTGGCGGTTCGCCCTGGAGCGGTCCTACCCGAGGCAGAAGGCGAGCGTGCGCCTCGGTCTCCTGAAGGATCCGGCGACCGACAAGACGGATGTGACCCTGGGCGGCGGTTGGTTCACCAGGAAGTTGGACGTGAATGCGGCCCTTCTGACCCGCAAGTTCCCGGCCGTGCTGAATTCCCAGTCCGTGGGCGGAGCCCTGAGCGCCACCTATATCTTCTAAGGCGCCTGGGTGTCCCAGGTCCCGGCCACAAGTCGGGACCTGAAGCCTGGCCGCGCAGATCCATCG
>CAZGWJ010000040.1:0-15468 GCA_964529445.1 uncultured bacterium | reverse complement strand
GTCCCAGGTCCCGGCCACAAGTCGGGACCTGAAGCCTGGCCGCGCAGATCCATCGCCCTTAAGGCAACACCCCGAACGCGCTGTTGGGAATGGCCTCGGGCGTCTTGCGGCCCGGCGGAATCCAGGTCAGGTCATACAGGGCTCCGTACCCCTCCAGCTTCTTCAGGCGGATGCGGAGGTCATGCGCACCGGCCGACAGGTCGACCTTGGCCCGCGTCGTCTGCTTGACCTCCTGGGCAAAGTCCAAGAGCCGCCTCCCGTCGATATACAGCTCCGAATAGTCGTTCCCCTTCGCGATGAACTCGTATTGCCCCGCCTGTGAGACCCCCAACGTGCCTTTCCATTCGACCGTCAGGGGAAGGTCCTTGATGACCAGTTCGTTCCCGTTCGTGAAGTTGAGGATGGGGTCGTTGCGCTCGAACTGGGCCTCGCCCTTGTAGTCGGCGTCCCTCCAGTAGGTGCCCCTCATTCCCCGGTCGCAAACCAGGGTCGTGAAATGTTCCGGTCCCACATCGAAGGTGCCCGACCTCATGTTGGTGGCTGAGATGGACAGGCGGACCGGTCCCTCGCCCGCCGCGATGCGGAACGAGACGGGATGGTACCCGCGGGTGAAGGTACGAGTCTCCCCGGGGACGACCGGCCGCCCCGAGACGGACATGGACACGTTCGCGTTCGTCGAGAACCGGAAGGAGTGGGGTCCCGAGTTCGGCAGGTACACGCTACCCGTGTAGGTGGCCGTGAAAGGGCCGGCCGGAAGGCCCGTCGGGAAACCGGGCGCCCTCTTCGCGGGCGAACCGGCGACGGAAAGCCCCCGGGAGGCCTCGACATCCTCGGCGGACAGCCAGAGCCAGTAGAACAGGGGGTCGCCCCGGAGATCCGGTACGATCTCCACGCGGGCGTTGGGATGCAGCTGCCTCATCAGGTCGAGGGTGGGCTTCTTTTCCGGCTCGAACGCGAAGGCCGCCGCGCGTCCTTCCCCGCTGCGCAGGGGAGCCAGGTGGTCGGGATAGATGAAGGGGTACGTGGTCTTCTCGTGGTCGTATCCCAGGAATTCGATGGTGTGGTGGCCGTGGAAATACGGGGTGAGGTAGAAATCGGTCGTCCCGCCCAGGTCGGCGATGCGGGCGCCGATGGTCGTCTCCTCGATGTGGTACTCCTTCCAGCAGTAGTAGTGATTCGCCTGCCGGTTGAAGTAGAGGTTGAAATTCTCGGCCGTGACGACGACGAGCGCGATGGCCAAAACCGGCAGGAAGACGACGTGGCCGGTCGCCTTCCAGGCCGCGACGAGACGGTCCCACAGGAAGACCAGGGGCAGGGCGATCAAGAGCGCCAAAAACGGCGTGATGCCCACCATCCGGTTGCCGTGCGCCGGGTCCACCGAGAGGAGGCAGGGCAGCATCATCACGAGGAAACCCGCAACGGCGTAGAAATATTTCCTCCCCTTCATCAAGCGCAGGGCCAGGACGAGCCCGAACCACATCAGGATGCCCGAGAGCGTGTCCACCATCTGGTGGTCCTGGAGGTTGTGTCGGGGCTGTTTGTCCCCGCGCCGGTTGAACATCAGGGCCGTGGCGGTCCAGTTGCGGACCAGGGGCATGAGACTCCCCTCCTTGGAGACCTTGTTGACGATGTTCAGGCCGCCCTCCCGGTACAGGGCATCCTTGTGGGTGAGGAAATGGCCCACGAGGGGGAGCGTCAGGGCCGCGAAGACGACCGCGAAGACCGTCAAGTGTTTGGCCTGGGCCCTGAAATACTTGCGGTCTGTGAAGAACTCGTAGGCCGCGTAGCAGACCAACAGCACCGTGAAAAGCTTGTACGCCTGGTACGTGTAGAGCCCGAGCGCCCCCGTCACAGCGGCTGCCACCCAGGCCCATCGCTTGCGCGAGCGGTAGGCGTAGAGCAGGAGCGAGAGGGTGCCGAACATGTAGAAGAGGATCTGGATGCTGGGAAACCCGTTGCGGCTGAAATTGAAGTTCCACCGCATGACGGAGAGGATGAAGAGCGACAGGAGCGCCGTTCGCGGGCCGAACAACTGGCGGAACGCCCAGTACACGAGCGGCAGGGACAGCAGGGACATCGTGGCGAAAAACGCCCGCAAGCTCTCCGTGGTGGCCCCGAAGATGCCGAACCAGGCGGCCTGCAGGTAGAGGGCGAAGGCCGGCGCGTGAAGCGTTTCCTCCACATAGAAAGGCCTCCATCCCTCGTGGAGGATCCTGAGGGCGGCGAGTCCCTGGAACCCCTGGTCCACGAAAAGACCGGAAGGCATCGTGTCCAGGCGGAAAAAGCGCATGAAGGCGCCGAACAGCAGAGCCGTCCCGAAGAGGGACCATTCCCACCGGGGTGAAAGGGGGGGGCGATCCACCTGGACGTCCGGCCAACGGCGGGATGCGACCGCGAAGAGGATCACGGCCAGGAAGAGGAGCACGAGCCCCGGCACGAGCGCCTTGGGCTCGTCCCAATCCACGAGGTACCGCTGGGCCGCCCATCCCAATGCCAGTGAGACCGCGAAGGGCAGGACGGCCGACCACCCGGTAGATGCGGAAACCGCCTTCGGGGACCTCTTCGCCTTTCTCTTGGGGCTCATTCGCCTGCTCCTTTCGGGAGTCGGGTTTTCCAGCGGAGTTGCAGGGCTTTGACCAGGTATTTTAGCAGGGTCCCCATCCCGAGTTTGGAAGTTCCGCGCGTGCGGTCCACGAAGACGATGGGCACCTCCGCGATGCGCAGGCGGGCGCGGGTGGCCCTGTACAGCATCTCGGTCACGATGAAGGGGTCCCGCGAGCGGAGACCCCCGACACCGAGGGCCGACAAGGCCTCCTTCGTGAAGATCCGGTAGCCGGAAGACGGATCCTTCGCGGCAAGTCCCAGCAGGATGGACAGGTAAAGGCGGGCGAAGCGGCTCACCCATCTCCGGTACCAGGGCCGGTCGGCATCCCGCCCCCCTGGGATGAAACGGCTTCCCAGGACCAGATCGGCGCTTCCCCGCCTCACGGGTTCCAGGAGCGCGGGCAGGAATTTCGGATCGTGGGAAAGGTCCGCGTCCATCTCGGCCACCGCATCGGCGCCCAGCCGCAGGGCCTCGATGAAACCGTCGCGTCCCGCCCAACCCCGGCCCTTGACCTCGCGTGGCCTCAACAGGAGGCGCAGATGCCGGTCGCGCCGGGACAGACGCTTCACCTCGTCGGCCGTGCCGTCCGGGGAGGAATCGTCCACCACCAGGACCGTCGCGGAAGGGAGCGCGCGATGGATGCCGCGCACCAGGTCCGCGATGTTCTCGCGCTCGTTGTAGGTGGGAACCATCACGAAAATCTTCATTTCAGGCATGGACTCCTAGCGGATTCACCAAGAAGTCACGAAGAACAGCATCAAGATCCTTAACGACACATCCCTTCATCCGCCTTCGGCAAGATCTCTTCCCCGAAGGGATTGGGTGACGGACACTCTTCACGCATTCACGCCTTTCTCCCCACCGGCGGAGCGGCTTTCCGGGCTGACGCGTAGAGAAGCAGGCCGTTCACGACGAAGAGGTGCGTCAGTTCGAACCCGTTGGCTTCCAGCGCGGCCTTCAGGCGTCCCCGCGTGAAGTGGTTCACGTGACCGCACCGGTAGCGGTGGTAGCGGCTTCCCTTGACGTAGGCCATGTAGAGACAATTCAGGTTGAAGAGCGTGAAGAAGGGCCCCAGGAAAAAGTCCCAGGGCACGGTGACGAGGAAGGTGCCCCGGTCCTTCAGGATGCGCCGCACCTCGGCCAGGGTCGCCCGCAGGTCCGTCAGGTGTTCCAGGGTCTCCGACATGAGCACCAGGTCGAAACGCCGCGACGGCAATCCCGTGCTCGAAAGATCGTTCGTGACCTTGAACGAGGCAAGCCGGCCCCTCGAACGCGCCCACTTCAGCATCTTCGCGTTCACGTCCACACCCGTCACCGGGACGCCGCGGGTGTTCCAGCGGCAATTGCCGCAACCCAGGTCGGCCATCCGCATGCCCTTCCGGTAATGCTCCGCCACGAACCGCGTGAGGGCCTCGTAACGGGATGAATGGTACCAGGCGCGGAACCGGCTCACCTTCCCCGGATCGGACTGCTCGTCGTAATAATCGCCCTCCTTGTCGGCGTACTCGACCTGGGCCAGCCGGGCCGAGGAGTAGGTCGAGATGCGGTTCAACACCGTGTTGCCGACCGACAGGATCCCCAGGACCGCCAGGACGGCCCCCAAGGGCGGCCAGTCCGTCCAGGTCAGGACGGCCGCCAGGAGAAGGACGCCCAAAAGGGCCAGGGCCGTATAGAGCAAGAGCCGCACGGGGAGCGGGGTGTGGAAATGCATCTCCTCGTTGTCGTGGATGAGGGTGTAATAGAGGAAATGGAAGATTTCGTTGGCCAGGGTTCCGAGGAAGAAGGCCGCGAGCAGGGAGAAACCGGCCCAGCGATGCAACGCGAAGGTGAGGCCGACGTTCAGGGCGGCACCGCTGAGCCCCCCCAGAAGGAAGATGAACAAGGCCGGATGCTTCAGGCGGCCGTCCGGTTCCTGCCTGAGCGAGCCCACGGGATCAGACGGCCTGGACGAAGAGGCCGTACCGGTCGGCCAGGGCCAGGGTCGTATTCCGGCGCAGGATGAAGGTCCGGCCGGCCTCGATCACGAGCCCGGCGGCGCCGGCCTTCGCGAGAGTGCGGATCGTGGCCGGTCCCACGGTGGGAACGTCGAACCGCCAGTCCTGGGTCTGTGCGGCCACCTTCACGGCGATGCACCCCTTCCCCGCCACCTGCCCGGCGCGACGGATGGCCCCGTCGGTGCCCTCCGCGGCCTCGACGGCCGCAACGGCGCACCGCTTGACGATGAGGGTCTGCCCGACCCCCCACCGGGCGAGCGCCCGGGCGCGCTTCAAACCGTAGGAGGCCGATCGGGACTGGGAAACGTCGGGACGCCGTCGCGTGAGGATCCCGCGCGGGGACAAGGCATCCTGGAGCATCGTGCGGCTGTCGAGCACGCGCACACCCGCCTTCATGAGCTCGTCGGCCAGGGCCCTCAGCAGGGCGGGGCCGGAGCGGTCCTTCAAGCCGGCCACGACGGCCAGCGCCTTGAGGTCGAAGGGAATGCCGCGAAGGACGGAGGAATGCTGGACCTTGCCCAGCATCACGGCGCGCTTCACGCCGTGCTTCTTGAAGAAGGAGAGGAGGGCCCCCAACTGTCCGATCCGGAGCCGCAGGAGCGGCTCGCCGGGGCGGGCAACCCGGGAGGAGGCGTTCCCCTCGAGGGCCGCGACGACCAGGGGCACGCCTTTCTGTCGGGCGCGGCGCGCGAAGAGGATCGGCAATTCGCCGCCCCCGGCCAACAGCCCGATGGGATCGCTACTGTTCTTCCGATTCGTCATGGACAACCTCGGATCCGCCGCGAATTCACGAAGACATGAAGGTCACGACGTGACGCACCCATGAAGAACGAACAGGTTGCGGGGTGTACACGCCAAGGTCTTCGGCCGTTCCCTCATCCATTCCCCTTCGTGCCTTGGTGCCTTCGTGGCGAGGATTCGGCCTATCGCGTGAAACCCCGCTGGCTGGTCGAAAGGAACTCGACGAGAACGCCTACCTCGGGAATCTGCGGAAGGTCCGACTGCAGGGCCTTGACGGCCTCCTGCGTCGTGAGCTTCTTCCGGAAAATGATGCGGTAGGCGTCCTTCAGGATCCGGACGGTCTCCGGCGAGAACCCGCAGCGTTCCAACCCGACGCTGTTGAGCCCGCCGGCCTGCAGGGGTTCCCCGCCCGCCAGGGTGTAGGGCACCACGTCCTGGGGAACCCGGAGTCCCCCGCCGATCATGGCGTTGCGGCCGATGCGCACGAACTGGTGCACGGGTGTCAACCCCCCGACAATGGCGTAATCGTCCACCCGCACGTGCCCCGCCAGGGCCGCCACGTTGGACAGCTTCACGTGGTTCCCCACGACGCAGTTGTGCGCCACGTGGGTGTTCATCATGAGCCAGGTGTCGTTGCCCACCACGGTCTTCGCGCCTTCCCCCGTGCCGGGATTGACCGTGGCGTATTCGCGGATGATGTTGTCGTCGCCAATCTCGAGGTAGGAGACCTCCCCGGCGTATTTCACGTCCTGGGGCTCGCTGCCCAGGATGGCTCCCGTGAAGATGCGATTGCGCTTCCCGATCGTCGTACGGCCGGTGATGACCACGCCGTTGCCGATGGTCGTGTTCTCGCCGACTTTCACGTGGGGTCCGATGAGCGTGTAGGGTCCGACGACGACGCCCGGAGCCAGTTCGGCCTTCGGATCAACGAGGGCTGTGGGATGGATCTGCGGAGAGGGGGACATGCGTGCGTCAATCCTCCTTCGCGGCCGGAACGAGAGCGCACGTGAACTGGGATTCGCAGACCACCTGGCCGTCCACCAGGGCCTTCCCGGACATCTTGAAGATCATGGCCTTCTGGGAGGTGATCTCCACTTCGAGGCGCACCTGGTCGCCGGGCCGCACGGGGGCCCGGAAACGGGCCTCGTCCACCTTGGCGAAGTAGGGGAGCTTTCCCTGGTTCAGGTAATCGGTCAAGGCGATCCCGCCGGTCTGGGCCATGGCCTCGACGAGCAGGACGCCGGGCATGATGGGATGCCCCGGGAAGTGCCCCATGAAATGGGGTTCGTTGACCGTCACGTTCTTGAGCGCCACCGCCCTCTTCCCCGGATCGACCTCCAGCACCCGGTCGATCATGAGGAAAGGGTAACGGTGGGGCAGGATCTTCTGGATCTGCACGATGTCCAGCATGGCTTTTCCTTTCAGCGACGGTCCCTTCCCGAAGCGCTCGAGCAGGGCCTTGCCCAGCTCGACATGGGAGCGATGACCGGCTTTCGAAGCGGTAATTCTGCCCCAAACGGGACGATTGAGCAACATCAAGTCCCCGAGCAGGTCCACCGTCTTGTGGCGGGCCGGCTCGTTGTCGTAGCGCTGGGGTCCGTTCAGGAGACCTTCGAGTCCGTAGACCAGGCCGCAGTCCAGGGTCGCTCCCTGGATCAAGCCCTGGCTCCTCAGGTGATCGACCTCCTCCTTCAGGCAGAAGGTCCGGGCTCCGGAAAGTTCGTGCTCGAAGGAGTCGTTCTCGAGGCGAAAGACGGCCGATTGCGCTTCCAGCCCCGGCCTCGGGAAGGAGATGTCCACGCGGAGTTCCAGGAAATCCCCTCCGGGTTCGGCGACCAGGCGGGCCGGACCCACGTTCACCTCCACCCGTTCGGTGATGCGCAGGGGCTCGACGGGCACCGCCTGCTCGATGGTACCGGCGGAGAGCAAGGATTCCAGGAAGGGGCGGGGACTGCCGTCCAGGATGGGCATCTCGGGGCCGTCCATCGCGATGACCAGGTTGTCGAGGCCCAAGCCCGCAACCGCGGCCAGGAAATGCTCGATCGTGTGGACCTCGGCGCCCTTCCCGTCCGAGAGGGTGGTGCTGCGGGACGTGGCCGAGACGGCCAGGGGCGAGCAGGGGATCTCCGCCGAAAGGTCGCTCCGAAGGAAACGGATGCCCGAACCCGGCGCGGCGGGCGAGACCGTCACCCGGGTGGTGCGGCCCGTATGGAGGCCGACGCCCTCGAACCGGACGCTCCCCTTCAGGGTCCTTTGGGATCGGGGCATGGCGCCTACTCCTTCGCCCGATGAAGGAGTCGCTCGATCTCTTTTTCCAGGCGGCGGATGCGCTTCAGGAGTTCCGGCAGTTCCCGGTAAGCCGCGGCGCATTTCATGGCATCGGCCATGGGTTGGGAGGGAGACCCGAACTGGACGCTCCCCGGGGGGATATCCGCCATGATACCGGATTGGGCGGCCAGGGTGGCCCGATCCCCGACATGGAGGTGCCCCGCCAGTCCCACCTGCCCGCCCACGGTGACATGATCGCCGAAGGTGGTGGAACCGGAAATGCCGACCTGGGAGGCCATGACATTGTGTTTACCGATCACGACATTGTGGGCAACCATGATGAGGTTGTCGAGCTTGGTGCCCTTCCCCACCCGGGTCGAACCGAGCACGGCCCGGTCCACGCAGGTGTTGGCGCCGATCTCCACGTCGTCCTCGATGACGACATTGCCCACCTGGGGGATCTTGACGTAGGAGCCGTTATCGGGCGCGAAACCGAACCCATCACCGCCGATCACGGCTCCCGGCTGGAGAATGACCCGGTCCCCCAGGACGCATTCCTCGCGCACCACCGAATTGGGATAGAGGATGCAATCCTGCCCAACCGTCGCGTCCTCCCCCACGAACACGCCGGGATAGAGGATCGTCCGGGCGCCCACCCGGGCGCCCTTTTCGACGTGGGCACCCGGCAGGACACAGGCATCCCCGTGCACCTCCGCGCCTGGCTGGACCCGCGCCCCCTCGCGGATCCCCGCCTTCAGGGCCTTCGGGGGATGGAACAATCCGATGATCCGCGCCAGGGCGGCATAGGGATTGGGACAAAGCAGGAAGGGCTTATCGACACCGGGGATCTCCGCGGCGCACAGGACGGCGGAGGCGCGGGTCGTCGCCGCCGCCTTCGCGTATTTCGGGTTCGTGAGGAAAGCCAGGTCCCCGTCACGGGCCGCATCGAGCGGCGCGACCCCCGATAGCCGCACGGAACCCTCACCGGTGTACCGGCCTCCGACCTGAAGGGCCAGGGCTTCCAGGCTGAATGCGTTTTTCTCCATCAGGGGGCGTCCTTTTCGGCCGCGGCCTTGAACGAGTCCAGGATCTCGGGCGTGAGGTCCACGGCATCCCTCACGTAGACCGCCTTCTCCTTGTCGAGGACAAGGTCCAGCTTCCGCTTTCCGGCCGCCTTCGCCACGAGGGTCCGGATCTCCTCCACCAAGTCCCTCGACATGCGTTCTTCCCGGTCCCTCATCTCGGCGAGATAGTCTTCCTTCCTCTTCTCGATCTCCCGGGCCTGGCGTGCCAGCTCGCGTTCCGCGGACTTCCGGGCCGCGGCATCCAAGGTCGCCTTCCGCCGGTCGTGCTCGGCCTTCTTCGCGCGGTATCCCTTCTCGTCCTCCGCAAGCCGCCGTTCCCGCTCGCGGGCCACCGCCTCGTAACGGACCTGGGCGGCCCTCGTTCCGGGGTACTCCGCGAAGAGTCTCGGCATGTCCACGATGCCGATCCGTACGTTGCCGGCCGCCGCGGGCAAGGCGCAGGACAACAGCAGGGCGGCGATCCAGGACGACCGGAACCTCAAGGGAAGAACCTCCGAATGGACGCACTTTCAGAATCGGGATAGGAAAACGGCTTCCGGCGACCGATTCTACCCGTTTCAAGGCGGCCCGACAACGCGCCGGACCCCTCGCGGGCCGGGACGGAGGGATGCCGGAATTCAGCGGGCGAGTTGCACGAATTGATCGAGATATTCCCTCGAACCGATGCCCAGTTCGCCGAACTGGAAGCCGTACTCGTAACGGCCCTGGGTGGGATAGTTGTAGTTGTTGGCCCTCACCACGATCGCGACGCCCCTCACGGTGGCCTGGACCGGGTCGAGCGGGAACTCCACCTGGACCTTGGACCCGATCTCCAGGAAATTCTTGGTCGAAAGGAAGAACCCGCCGCGGCTGAGGTTGAAAAGGATGTTGTTGCCGTTGTGGAGTTCCGGCTCCGGGGGCGTGCCGTCCGGCGAATAGAGAAGCCGGTAGCGGGCATGGATGCGCACGGGGATCCTGGATTCGATGCGGCGCTCGGATGGCTCGGTCACGTTTCGCTCTCCTCCAGGACGCCAAAGTACTCGCGGATCTTCTCGATATCCTCGTGATAGACGGGGATGAAGCGGATGCCGCAACGCCAATCGCCCCGGGGCGGCCCGGAACCCGGCCTCGTCCAGGCCACCTTGGCCAGGGTGCGCGCCCTCCCGTGGCCGGGCACCTCGAGTTCGAGCTCGAGGATCTGTCCCTCCCGGACGGGATAACCGGTCAGTACCTGCATGCCGCCGACGGAGAGGTCCTGCAGGATGCCCATGCGGTCGAGTGTGGGATCGTCAAGGTCGCCCTCCAGGTTCTCCGTGTCGAAGACCTTGTAATGCACGGGGAGAGAGAGGGTCTCGCGGTCGTGTTTTCGTTTTTCCTGGGTCATCGGAAGCCCGCCTGCCATGACGCGAAAGGGCCGGTCCCGTCCCTGCCGGGGCGTCGACCCGCTTTCGGTGAACGGTCTCATTGTACCCCCGTTTCAACGAGGGGGCCATAACGCTTTCTTTTCAGGGCAGTCGCTCGAAAAAAAAGGGGCGCCGGGTGTACCCGGCGCCCCTCGGATGGAAGGCGGCTTTACAGGAAAAGGAAGATGACCGTGAGGGCGGCGGTGGCGCCAACGGCCAGGATCTTGATGGTCGAGCTGGGCTTCGCCTGCTTCTTCTCGAGGTTCTCGAGCTTCATGGCGTCGAAAGGACGCCCGTAACCCCAGAGTTCCTCCTCGTAGTCGAGCTTGGGTTCTTCCTTGGCGGCCGGCTGGGCCGTCACCCCCGCCATGGTGGTCCCGGCGGGCATGCCCACATAGGGCATGAAGAGAACCTTGCCCAGCCCCGGGCGGTCGAGGCCGTCATAGATGAGGCGGGCGATGTTGTCCGCCACGGTGTCCCGGAAATCGTTGTTGATCATGGTCAGGTCAGCCGGGGCGAAGTTCACGACGTTGTACTTGCGGTTCTGGTAGATGGCGTTGTCGGAGATGGTGGGCGTGCCGAAGCTCTTGGCGTAGATGCCGAAGTTGTTGTTGTAGATCTGGTTGCGCTGGAGGACGGGGTTCGACGAATTGGCCCAGAGCACGATGCCGGCGCCGTTGGCCGTGATGCGGTTGTTGACGATCTGGGGTTGGGCGTTGTAGGCCACCTCGATGCCGCTCTGGGACCCGAAAATGGCGCATTGGGTGATGGTGGGAGAGGCGAAGTTGCAGACGACTTTTCCGCCCTTGATCATGCAACCCTGCAGGAGGCAGTTGGCGGAATCGGCGTTGGAGAAATAGATGGCTCCCCAGTAAGTGCCCGCCGTGTAGGGGACGAACTGGATGGGCTCCGTGGAACTGCCGACGGCTCTCAGGCCGCCCTGCACGATGAGATCGGTGTTGGCGGTGGTGGCCCCGGTAACCTTGCCGCCCTGGGTGGATACGAAGCGAACCTCGACCCCCGGCTCGATCGTCAGGATCGCACCCTTGGCGACCAGGATATCACCCTGGATGATGTAGGGGCTATCGGCCTTGGTCCAGGTTGTGCTCGCCATGACGTGGCTGGTCACATAGGTGGGACCCGCGGCGATGGATGGACTCTGACAGGCGAGTAAAAAAACGAACCCCAGGACCGTCGCGGCGATTTTATTCATCGGAAACCCCTTGGGATGATTTGCAAAATCGGATTTAGAGTCTACCAAAGCACCCCTTCTTTGGGAAGATTTTTCAGGCGCGCGTAAGGCACCTTTTAAACAAAACAACAGTTAACCAGCCTTTCGTGGACCTTTTCCACGAGGAATGGAACGGTAAACCGCCACCTGTTTGACCCGTCTTTTCAAATCACGCCCTCCCCACTTTGTCAAGGTTCGGTTTGACGTTAAACCAAACGAGCGATAAACTGAATTCAACTAAAACCAAATCGCCGCTTCAACCACTCCTTCAAGGTCCGGACCCGCATGGATTGCAAGATCTTCAGAATATGGGAAAACTGTTCCCTCCCTGCGATCATCGTTTTCCTTGCCGCAATGACCCCCGCCTATTCACAGGATGCCTTCGAATTCGACAACACGATCGCACAAGCACGCTTCATCGATGTGAACGGCCCCTACCAGGTCCACGACTTCAACGAGACCGCGCCCGAGGAGGACTTCGTCCAGGCCCATCTCTTCGAGGGGCACCGTTACGAGTTCCGGATCGGCGTGGTGGGAACCCAAGCCCAGGTCGCCGTCACCCTTTACCGACCGGACGGGACCGAAGCCGGCGGAGTAACGGCGGTGGGTCTCGGCGAGGATGTCGGCGTGCTCATCACGCCTTCCTCGACAGGAACCTGGTATTTGAAGATCCGTCGCATCGGCGGGACCGGCCCTGCCGATACCCGGTATCAATGCCGGCTCAAGCAGATCGGGATCCCCACGGGGATGGAGGATGCCTACGAAGAGGACGATACGCCCGCCTCCGCGACCCTGCTTCTTCCCGACGCCTCCCCCCAATACCACAATTTCCAGACCGATTATTACGACTGGTTCCGGTTCGACGTTCCGGAGAGCGATCTGGGAACGGCCTACGTCATCGAAACCGGCATCTCCTCCCAATTCACCACCGACACGGTCCTGGAACTCTACCAGCCCGACGCCGCCACACTCGTCGCAACCAACGACGACGCCGGAGGCGTGTTGGGCTACAAACCGAGCTGGAAGAACTCGCAGGTCGATTTCATCCCGAACCAGGCCGGTTCCTACTACGTGCGATGCCGCAGTTACGCCAACGCAACCGGGGACACCCTCAACTACTCCATCCGGCTGAGGCGCCAAACCCTTCCCGACCGGAGGCATTTCTGCCCCACCACAGCCCAGGTACCGGCCCTGGACGGGATCGTCAACGACGCGCTCGAGTATCCCAACGCTTTCAAGGCGGTCTGCCCCGTGGTCATCGACCAGACGGCGTCCGCCGTCACCCTCCGCTGGCAGAAGACCGGTACGTGGGCCACAAACATCATCTATTTCGCGGCCACCTGGCCGGACGATGACCTCAACTCCAACCGCGCCTCCTGGCTCAACACCTCCCACGTGGACTACGCGGACCTCCTTTTCGAGGGTTGCGGAACCCAGGGGCGGGATTTCCAACTGGTACTCAACACGACACCCAACGCTCTCTCCGCTCTCGAGGACCGCGGAGAGGAGACTTACCTCACCAGCCTCCTGACCAAGGGACGTTTCCGGATGTTCTGGCGGAACAACACCACCGGGACGCCTCTCCTCTGGAACGGCGACACCGACACCGACAACTTCATGAACAGCGCCATCAGCTATGCGGGAGGGGTCTGGAACCTGGAGATGGCGATGCCGGTCTCCACGCTCTTCGGAGCGGCCGTGACCGACGGGACAAGCTCCAAGGGCTATGTCCTGAGGATCTCGGATGCGGGTTGCGGGCTCACGTCCCTGAACTACGAGGGCGAGCACCAGCTCATCACTGTTCCCGGTTATCCCGGCCTGCCCGGCTCGGTCGTCACCGGCCCCTCGGCCCCCGCCACCCATGACGTCTCCCGCTATTACATGGAACTCGTCATGGGACCGGAAACCCAGGCCACCCACACGCCCACCGTGGGCGGGCCGGCTGACACTCCCACCTATTCCCCGACGCCCACCCACACGCCGACCCCCTCCTGGACCATCACGCAGACACCCACCCCGACCTTGACGCCTCTGTGCAGTCCCGCATCGGTTTTCGGCCGGCCCACGGTCGGCGCGTACATCATCCATCCTCCGGGCACGGTGCGCAGTTCCCGGTACCATCTCACCCAGGACGGGACCGTCACGAGTCTTTCCCTCTATGTTTTTAACACGGCGGGCGCCCAGGCCCGTGTCGCGCTCTACGACGACTCCGGTTCCCTGCCGGGTAACCTGAGGGCCGAATCGTCAGCCCGCACCACCGCGATCGGATGGAACACCTTTGACGTACCGGATACGCTTCTATCGGCCGGAACCTACTGGCTGGCCTTCCAGGTCCAATCCGGCGTGACCGTGGCCCTGGACAACACGGGTTCTTCCGATGGCGCCGCCGTGACCCAGGCTTTCGGGGTCTTCCCGCAACCCTTCAATGCGCCTAGCCCCGTGACCGTCACGAATTACCTCTGGAACATGGTGGCCGAGTACTGCCCCTTCGGGACCCCCACCTTCACCCCCACCGTCACATCCACCGTCGATTGCCCCTCCCCGGGCACCCTCGGGTATGCGGCCGTCGGCTCCTCCTTCTTCAACGACCAGGGATATTACGACGCCTGCCGCGTCATGCTGGCCGCACCGGCCACGGTCACCGGCATGCGGCTCTACATCCAATCCACCTCGGGCAACCAGGGGCGCGTGGCCCTCTACGCCAACGCCACGGACCGGCCCGGCCTCGTACTCGCCCAGTCGGGATCCCAGGTGCTGAACGCCGGGTGGAACTTCTTCGACCTGCCGGACACGTACCTTTCCACGCCCACCACCTATTGGCTGGCCTGCCTCTTCGACAACGCCGGTCCGGTCTCGATCGCCTATGACCAGACCGGAAGCCAGAACGACGAATGGGTGGACGCCACCTGGGTCTCCAGCAACGGATACGGCCCCTTTCCGGACAATCCCACCCTCAACATGAAGGACGACGGGCGACTCTCCCTCTACGCGGAGTTGTGCATGCCGCCGGCCCCCACGGCCACGAACACCCCGGCCTGCGCCAGCCCCGGTTTCATCGGAAACGCCACGATCGAGGCCACGCCCTGGAACAACGCGGGATACCTCGACACCAACAAGGTGTTCCTGTCATCCCCCGCCACCGTGACCCACATGATGTTTTACCTGTCCTTCTCCTCGGGCAACCAGGGTCGCGTGGGGATCTACAACGACAACAACGGCAAGCCGGGCACCCTGAGGTTCGAATCGGCCAACCAACCCCTGCAGGTCGGATGGAACACCTTCGACGTCGTCGATCACGCGCTTTCCGCCCCGGCCACCTATTGGCTGGCCATGCTGATCGACCAGACGGGCCCCGCGACGATCGTGTACACCGGCAACAAGCTGGGCTGGTCCAAGTCCGAATACTTCGTGGCCGGTTTCAATTTCGCCAGCCCGATGCCGGCGTCCTGGAGCGGCAACGACCAGAGCACCGCCGAGATGTCCTTGTTCGCCTTCTACTGCAACGACTTGCCTCCCACGCCCACAATGACGCCGACCGAGACCCCTTCGCCGACCCTCACGGAAACCTCGACAACGACCTCAACGCCCACCGATACGCCGACCGATACCCCAACCCAAACCCCGACGGAAACGGAGACCGACAGCCCCACGAACAGTCCGACGGACTCCCCCACTTTGACACCCACCGATACCCCCACGAACACGCCCTCGGACACTCCCACCGATACGGGCACAATGACGCCAACGGCGACGAGTTCGAACACGCCAACCTCCACCCCCACAAACAGCCCGACGGCATCACCCACTTCCACGCCCACCGATACCGCAACCTCGACCCCGACGGACACGCCCACCCATACCTCGACATCCACACGGACTCCGACGGACACGCCGACGGCAACCGCCACCGATACGGCGACGGAGTCGCCGACGTCCTCACCGACCGCGACCGGAACCGACACGCCTACGGATACCCCGACTTCCACGCCGACGAGCACCGAGACCTCGACGATGACCTCGACCCCGACGGATTCGATGACGCCTACGGCGTCCCTCACCGCTACGCCTACGGCTTCGCCGTCACCCACTCCCACCGACACCTCGACGTCCACACGGACTCCGACGGACACGCCGACGGCAACCGCCACCGATACGGCGACGG
>CAZGWJ010000039.1:0-22919 GCA_964529445.1 uncultured bacterium | reverse complement strand
ATCGACGAACCCCTCTACGCGAAATTCCTTGTCGGTCTGGACGAGTTGGTCGCCCTGGTCCGGGACAAGAAGGACGTCAAGAAGCGGGTCGTGAGTTTCCTATACCTCGTTTACGAGGTGTTCCTGGCCGAATCGAAACTGTCCCGGAACCCCGGCGAGATCCGTGAACAGGCCAGCAAGCTTCAGGAACGCCTGGAAAGTTTGTGGGACGAAATCTGATCGCTCCGCGGTAGAAGGAAGTCCAGGGACGGCTTCCGGAGGACGGATCGACGGCCTTCTCTCTCCTGCCTTCCGCCGGGGACCTATCGACAAACGTCGATAGGTCCGTATAATCGTGCCGCTATGTCACTCGACCTGTCCGTCCAATGCCGCCATACCATCACCATGGCCGAACTGTTGGCGGAGGGGTGGCGCACCCTCGGTTCCCTCCTGTCCGTGGATGAGCCGCCCATGCTGACCGCCGAGGTCCTCGACGAGGATGGCGCCCTTCGGCCCGTCCGCCCCGATCATCCCTGCCTGGCGGAGGGGCCCACGCTTTACCTGGGCATCTCCGGGCATCCCGAAAAGGTCCAGCTTATCCTGTTCGAATCGGGGAACGGATCCCAGGAAGTTCCCGAGGAGGACCGGGGGCTCCAGGCGGGTATCGGGATCCTGGACGAGGAGGGGCGTTGGGGAGGCCCCTTGAAGCTGACACTGGCGGCCGCCTTGGCCATCGCCCTCGCGAGGATCCAGGGGACGCGAATCAAGGATTACAAGTTGAACCTGTCGGGGAAGGCCATGGCCACCCCCGACGAACTCCTGGGTTCCCTGAAGGTGAGGGAGGCGTCCTCCGGCCTGAGGGAGTCCGCGCAACAGGTCTATGAGTCTCTTCCGATGTCCGGGAACGACGGGCAGCGCAGGCGCATCCTGGAGATCGAGAATGAGATCGACGGGTTCATGGTGGACCTCCTGATGCCTGTCAAGATGAGTGGAACCGTCAACCCCGCTCTTTTCGAACGTCTCTACGCGCTGCTGGACGAGGCGGTTCACTTGCTTCCCGCCGACGAGAGTAAAAGGAAACCGCTCGCCGCCATCGCCTACCTGGTTCACGAGGCCTTGTTGAAGGAATCCAAGCGAGCCCGGAATTCCATCCCTCTCGTGATGGAGGCCGAAAGGCTCAAGGACCGGTTGAAGGCTCTCTGGCCGTCCCCGCCCTCTTGAGGGGGGCCTTCGCTTGACATTCCCGGGCGCCTGCGTATAATCCAACCGGCCTTTAAGAGGGGTCCCGTGAGATCCCCAAGGAGCAGGAAAATGTCGCGCGCCTATCCGCACGATGACGAATGCATCCGCACCCGGATCCCCTCATGGGGAGGCCGGGTTTTTTTATGCCCGGAAACGACGGGCGCCTTTTGCCGGACACTTCGCCGACACGCCGCATCTTTTCCCTTCATTTCCGTGAAAGATGGGATCTCCCGGGAGGCTCAACGATGAACGAGAACCGCGTCAAGGCGCGCATCATGGATGCCCGGGATGTGGAACGGGCCCTCACCCGCATTGCCCACGAGATCCTGGAGAAGAACAAGGGCGTGGAAGGTTTGGCCCTGGTCGGGATCAAGAGCCGGGGTGAGATCCTGGTCAAGCGCGTGGGGGAGAAGATCCGCACCATCGAGGGGAATGACGTGCCCGTGGGGTCCCTGGATATCACCTTCTACCGGGACGATGTGGGCAGCAAGATGCCCGAACGTGCTCCCCAGAAGAGCGAGATCCCCTTCGACGTGAACGGTCGGAAGATCGTCTTGGTGGATGACGTCCTTTTCACGGGCCGGAGTGTTCGCGCCGCCATCGACCACCTCATCGACTTCGGAAGGCCGCTCTTCATCCAACTGGCCGTCCTGGTGGACCGGGGGCATCGCGAATTTCCCATTCATGCCGACTATGTCGGAAAGAACATCCCTTCTTCAGCTCGGGAGCAGGTCCTGGTGCGTGTGAAGGAGAAGGACGGTGTGGACGAGGTGGTCATCGTCGAGAAGGGCTAGTCCTTCTCGACTCAAGTGGGGAGATGGGAGTGAGAAGTGGGGAGTGGGCGTGAAGGGCGTGAGCGACGAGGCTTTGGCCATTCGAACCATTCATGCCTTTCTCACCATTCAAACCGTAGCTAAGGACGGGTTGGGCTGGACGATTGGAACGTGAGTTGACCGGGTGGTTCCTCAAAGGGGGGGCGTTATGAGCTGGAAATCGAAGGATCTTCTGACGATGGAGGAGTTGACCGCCGCCGAGATCACGCGCATCCTCGACACGGCCGCCTCCTTCAAGGAGGTTTCCACGCGTGAGGTCAAGAAGGTCCCGGCGCTCCGGGGTCGCACCGTGGTGCTCTTCTTCCACGAGCCCTCCACCCGCACCCGCACCTCGTTCGAGCTGGCCGCGAAGCGGCTCTCGGCCGACATCCTCAACATCCAGACGGCCGGCTCGTCCCTGGTGAAGGGGGAAACCCTTATCGATACCGTCAAGACCCTGGAGGCCATGACCATCGACGCCATCGTCGTGAGGCATGCCTGTTCCGGAGTGCCCCAGATGCTGGCGGACGTGGCGAAATCATCCGTCATCAACGCGGGGGACGGGTTCCACGAGCATCCCACCCAAGGGCTTCTCGACCTTTTCACCATCCGCGAAACCAAGGGCCGGATCGAGGGGCTGACGGTCACTATCGTGGGGGATATCGCGCACAGCCGCGTGGCCCGCTCGGATATCCAGGGCCTTAAGAAGATGGGTGCGACGGTCCGCCTGTGCGCCCCGCCGACGCTCCTGCCGCCGGCCGTGGCTTCCTGGGGTGTGGAGGTCCACCACAACCTGGATGCGGCTCTCGACCAGGCTGACGTTTGCTACGTTCTCCGCCTGCAGTTGGAACGGCAGAAGAAGAACCTCTTCCCGACGATCCGGGAATACTCGCAGATGTACGGGGTGACCTCAGAGCGTTTGAGGAAGGCCCGGAAGGACGTCATCGTCATGCATCCGGGGCCCATGAACCGGGGCGTCGAGATCTCCTCGGGCGTGGCGGACGGTCCCGCGTCGCTCATCGACGAGCAGGTGACCAACGGAGTGGCCGTGCGCATGGCGGTGCTGTACCTGTTGATGGGGGAAAAGAACGAACAGCAAGTGAGTAGTTAGGAGTGAGGAGTTAGGAGTTTTTGGCTTCAACTTCTAACTTCTAACTCCTAACTGGCGTCCCGGGAGCTGGGGTCTCGGGACAAACGATGAACGGGAAACGAGGTAGGGTAACATGGGAACCATTCTTATCAAGGGCGGTCATGTGGTCGATCCGGCGAACCAGATGGATGGGCCGGCGGATATCCTGATGTCGAATGGTCAGATCGCCAAGGTGGGGAAGGGACTCAAGACGAAGGCTGACGAGATCGTGGATGCCGGTGGAATGATCGTGACCCCGGGACTCGTTGACATCCATGTCCATCTGCGGGAGCCGGGTTTCGAGTACAAGGAAACCATCGCCACCGGGACCCATGCGGCCGTTGCGGGAGGCGTCACTTCCGTGGCCTGCATGCCCAACACGAACCCCCCCATCGACGACCAGGCCATCGTGCATTTCATCCGCGCCAAGGCCGAGAAGGAGGGGTATTGCAACGTCTATCCCGTCGGATGCATCTCGAAGAAGAGGGAGGGCGTCGAGATGGCCGAGATCGGGGAGTTGAAAAGGGCGGGTGTCGTGGCCCTTTCCGATGACGGATCGCCCGTCATGAACGCTGAACTGATGCGGCGCGTGATGGAATACGCCAAGCCGCTGGATCTGGTCGTCACCGACCATTGCGAGGACTCGAATCTCTTCAACAACGGCGTGATGAACGAGGGGCCGGTCTCGATGGCCCTGGGACTGCGCGGGATCCCCGCGGCGGCCGAGACCGTGCAGGTCGCCCGGGACATCATGCTCTGCGAAATGACCGGTGCACGACTGCATATCCAGCATGTTTCCACTGCGGGTTCCGTGGAACTCATCCGGGCCGCCAAGAGGAAGGGATTGCGGGTGACGGCTGAGACCTGCCCTCACTACTTCACGCTTTCCGAGAAGGCCATCCGGAATTACAACGCATCCTTCAAGATGAACCCGCCCCTGCGGGGCGAGGACGACGTGGCGGCCGTCCGGAAGGGACTCCAGGAAGGTGTGCTGGACTGCATCGCCACCGACCACGCACCGCATGCCTCCACCGAGAAGCAGTGCGAGTGGGACGCCGCCGCGTTCGGGATCGTGGGTCTGGAAACCCTCTTCCCCCTGACCTACGCGCACCTGGTGGAACCGGGCCTCCTGTCCCTTTCGAGGGCCGTGGAGATGTTGACCGTGAACCCCGCCGCCGTCATCGGGGTGGGGAAGGGAACGCTCTCCGAGGGGGCCGATGCCGATGTGGCCCTGTTCGACCTGGGGACCGAGCGGCCCGTCGAGCCGGCCCGTTTCAAGAGCCGCGGGCGGAACACGCCCTTCGGCGGCTGGCGTCTCAAGGGATGGGCGGTAAGAACCTACGTGAACGGGCAACTCAAGTACGAATACGGCAATGAGGAATCAGGAATGAGGAGTTAGGAATGTTGATGACGCGAGAAATGCCGTGACACAATCAACATTTCAGATGCCTCATTCGAATTCAACGCGGCGTGGCGGACGATCACAATGACAAGGCAGGTGGCTTGATATGGCGGTAAAACGGAAAAAAGCAATCCTCGCGTTGGAGGACGGGACCTGGTTCGAGGGGACCTCCTTCGGCGCGCCCGGAAAGGCGTTCGGGGAAGCCGTCTTCAACACGTCCATGACGGGTTATCAGGAGATCCTGACCGACCCGTCCTACCGGGGCCAGATGGTGGCCATGACCTACCCCCATATCGGCAATACGGGCGTGAACGAGGTGGACGTGGAGTCCCGTCAGCCGTGGGTCGCGGGCCTGATCGTCCGGGAGCACTGCTCCCACCCGTCCAATTACCGCATGACCATCCCCTTGGCCGACTATCTCGCGGAAAACGGCATCGTGGCCATCACGGACGTGGATACCCGCGCCCTCACTTCCCATCTTCGCCGTCACGGTTCCAAGAAAGCCGTCCTCTCGACCCGGGACCTGGATCCGAAACGCCTGGTCCGGGAGGCGCAGGAGAGCCCCGGGCTCGTGGGGCGGGACCTTGTCCGGGAGGTCACTTGCGATCGTCCTTACCCCTGGGCCGAGCCGCCCTATGACCTTTCCCATCCGGAGCGGCGTAACCAGATGCGCCTGCCCCTTTCGGAGGGCGAGAGGCGCCTCCCGGTGGCGGCGCTCGATTGCGGTATCAAGTACAACATCCTGCGTGAACTCACGGCGGCCGGATTCGATGTCACCGTGTTCCCGGCCTCGACCCCGGCTGAGACCCTCTTGGCCTCCGGTGCCCGGGGTTTATTCCTGTCCAACGGACCCGGTGATCCCGAGGGTGTCCCCTACGTGGTCGAGACGGTCCGTAAGATCCTGGGGCACCTGCCGATCTTCGGCATCTGCCTCGGCCACCAGATCCTCGGTCTCGCCGCCGGTGGCAGGACCTTCAAGCTGAAATTCGGCCACCGGGGCGCCAATCAGCCGGTCCTGGACCGGGGCACACGCCGGATCGAGATCACCAGTCAGAACCACGGGTTCGCCGTGGACATCGGTACTCTCGATCCGGAGATGGTCGTGTCGACCCACGTGAACCTTTCCGACGACACCAGCGAGGGTTTGAGCTATCGAAGGGTCCCGGCTTTCAGCGTCCAGTACCATCCTGAGGCTTCGCCGGGACCCCATGACGCCCACTACCTGTTCCGACAGTTCAGGGTACTCGTTGAAAAGGGATGCTAAAAATACGAAAACCAAGGTTTACCACGAGTCCCCCTTTGGGGGACCACCAGCGACCTTCGGTCGCCACCAGTCGAATGAGGGAAGAACATCCTGCCTGCTGGTGAGGCTCCGAAGGAGCCTTGGTGGGGCCGAAGGCCCTGGTGGTGAAAAGGAATTGTCCTGATCTGAAAGGTTCTTAAATGCCGAAACGTACCGACATCCACAAGATTCTCGTCATCGGGGCCGGTCCCATCATCATCGGCCAGGCCTGCGAATTCGACTATTCGGGGACCCAGGCCTGCAAGGCTCTCAAGGAGGAGGGCTACGAGGTCGTCCTGGTGAATTCCAATCCGGCCACTGTCATGACGGACCCCGAGTTCGCCCATCGGACTTACGTGGAACCCGTGACCCCGGCGGTTGTCCGCAAGGTCATCGAGAGGGAAAGGCCCCAGGCGTTGCTTCCCACGCTCGGAGGACAGACGGCGCTCAATACCGCCGTGGCCCTGGCGGAGGACGGGACGCTTGCCGAGTTCGGCGTGGAACTGATCGGTGCGAAGCTTCCGGCCATCCAGAAGGCCGAGGACCGGCAATTGTTCAAGGAAGCCATGCGCCGCATCGGCCTGGACCTTCCGGACAGCCGTGTCGTGAAGAGCCTGGAGGAGGCCTGGGCTTTCGTCGAACAGAACGGGTATCCCGTCATCCTGCGGCCCGCTTTCACGCTGGGCGGGACCGGGGGCGGGGTTGCCTACAACCGACAGGAACTGGACGACCTTCTCACCAAGGCGTTGGACGCCAGTCCCGTGCACCAATGCCTGGTCGAGCAATCGGTGCTGGGATGGAAGGAATACGAGATGGAGGTCATGAGGGACCTGGCCGACAACGTGGTCATCATCTGCTCCATCGAGAACCTCGATCCCATGGGCGTCCACACGGGCGATTCAGTGACCGTGGCACCGGCACAGACCCTCACCGACAAGGAATACCAGCGCATGCGAGACGCCTCCATCGCGTGCATCCGCGAGATCGGCGTGGACACCGGCGGGTCGAACATCCAGTTTGGCGTGCATCCGACGACGGGGCGCATGGTGGTCATCGAGATGAACCCGAGGGTGTCGCGCTCCTCGGCCCTGGCTTCCAAGGCCACGGGATTCCCCATCGCCAAGATCGCGGCCAAGCTCGCGGTCGGCTATACCCTGGACGAACTGCCCAACGACATCACGCGCTATACGAAGGCGGCCTTCGAACCGGCCATCGACTACGTGGTCACCAAGGTGCCGCGTTTCACCTTCGAGAAGTTCGTCGAGGCCGAGGATGTCCTGAACACCCAGATGAAGAGCGTGGGAGAGACCATGGCCATCGGGAGGACCTTCCGGGAAAGCCTCCAGAAGGCGCTCCGCTCGATGGAGACCGGCCTGGCCGGATATGGTGCCGACGGGCGCGAATGCGTGGAAGGCCGCTGGGTCCGGACCGGGGCGCGCAAACCCCGCCGTTTGTCCGAGGAGACCTTGCGGGCCAAGGTGAGGAAACCGGCTTCCGACCGGCTGTTCTACCTGCATCAGGCGCTCTGGCAGGGATGGAAGACCCGGACCCTCGCCGAGATCACCGGGATCGATCCCTGGTTCCTGGAGGAGTTGCGAACCCTCGTCGAGTGCGAGCGCGAAATCGAGAGGTCGACGGCCCGGAAGGGCAAGCTTCCGAGGCGGCTGCCCCAGCCGCTTTTGTCGCGGGCCAAGGGGCTCGGTTTCTCGGACGCCCAACTGGCCTTTCTCAGCGGCGTGAAGGAGCCGGTCCTGAGGAAGTACCGCAAGTCCCTCGGCATCCTGCCGGTTTACCGCCGGGTGGACACCTGCGCGGCCGAATTCGAGGCCTTCACGCCTTACCTGTATTCCACCTACGAGGATGTCCGCTCCTCCCTGGAGGTGCGGGACGACGAGGCGCCGCCCACCGACCGGAAGAAGATCGTCGTCCTCGGCGGGGGGCCCAACCGGATCGGCCAGGGCATCGAGTTCGACTACTGTTGCGTCCACGGCGCCTTCGCCTTGAGGGAGGCCGGCTACGAGGTTCTGATGGTCAACAACAACCCCGAGACCGTCTCGACCGATTACGACACCTCGGATCGGTTGTATTTCGAGCCGCTCACGTTCGAGGACGTCATGAACATCCTCGACCGCGAGAAGCCGGGAGGGGTCGTGGTCCAGTTCGGCGGACAGACGCCCCTCAAGCTGGCCGTGCCCCTGCAGAAGGCCGGGGCTCCCCTCATCGGGACGTCCCCGCGATCCATCGACGTGGCCGAGGACCGTAAGCTCTTCGGCGCGTTCCTCAAGCGGCTCCGGATCCGACAGCCGGACAACGGGATCGCCATGAACGCGAATGAAGCCCGGCCGGTGGCCCGGAGGGTGGGATACCCGGTCATGGTGCGTCCCTCCTACGTGTTGGGAGGGCGTGCCATGGAGATGGTGTTCGACGAGGAGATGCTGGATTCCTTCGTGGCTCGGGCCATGGAGGCCGCCCCGGACCTTCCCATTCTCATCGACCATTTCCTGGAGGACGCGATTGAGGTCGACGTGGACTGCGTGTGCGACGGGGAGCGAGTCGTCGTGGCCGGCATCATGGAACACATCGAGGAGGCCGGCATCCACTCCGGCGATTCGGCCTGCGCATTGCCGCCCTATACCCTCCGGGGCGATCTTTTGGAGACCATCCGCCGTTACACATGCCAGATGGCCCTGGGCCTGAAGGTTCGGGGCCTCATGAACGTTCAATACGCCGTGAAGAACGACATGGTCTACGTGCTGGAGGTGAACCCGCGGGCATCCCGGACGGTGCCTTTCGTGTCGAAGGCGACGGGTGTTCCCTGGGCCAAGGTGGCCGCGCGCGTGCAGGCAGGCGAAACCCTGGACCGGATGGGGGTGGTGGAACCCGGCAAACTCGAGTACTGCGCCGTGAAGGAGTCGGTCTTCCCCTTCAACAAGTTTCCGGGTGTCGACATCGTGCTGGGTCCCGAAATGAAGTCCACGGGCGAGGTCATGGGGCTGGACCGCGATTTTCCGACCGCGTTCCTGAAGAGTCAGATGGCCGCCGGGTCGGCCCTGCCCAGGAAGGGCACCGTCTTCATCTCGGTCAAGAACAAGGACAAGCGCCACATCGTTTTCGTGGCCCGGCGCCTGACCGACATGGGATTCAGGATCGTCGCCACTCGAGGGACGGCGGAAGCACTGGCCCAGTCGGGGGTGGTCGTCGAGACCGTCCGAAAGGTTGCCGAGGAGCGACCCAACATACTGGACCATATCAAGAACGGTGAGATCCAGCTCGTTATGAACACCCCGGTGGGGAAGGGGCCCCGCTCCGACGATTACGCCATCCGCCGGGCGGCCATCCAATACGGCATCCCCTGTATCACCACGCTCTCGGCCTGCGAGGCGGCGGCCAACGCCGTCGACGCCCTGCTCAAGAAGGACTTCTCGGTTTGCCCCCTGCAGGATTATCATAAGAAGCCTTCCTAGCCGGGTCCGAGCCGTTTTCAGGGGGCCCGACGTCGGCCGGGACGCTTTCGCCCGGCGGGAGGATCCCGGACCTTTGCCGGGACTGCCGGTTCACCCATCCCAAGGAGAACCTTCATGGCGAAGAAACGAAGGAAGGCGTTCATCACCGGCATCACGGGGCAGGACGGGTCCTACCTCGCCGAACTCCTGCTTTCCAAGGGTTACGAGGTGCACGGCATGGTCCGGCGTTCCTCGACCTTCAACACCGACCGCATCGACCATCTCTGTCTCGATCCGGCCGTCCATGACGTCACCCTTTTCCTCCATTACGGGGACCTTTCCGATGCGGCCGGACTTTTCAAGCTCATGGCCCAGATCCGCCCCGACGAGATCTACAATTTGGGGGCCCAGAGCCATGTCCGCGTGTCGTTCGACCAGCCCGATTTCACCGGCGAGGTGACCGGCATCGGCACCATCCGTCTCCTGGAGGCCATGCGCATCGAGTGCCCCGGGGCCCGTTTCTACCAGGCCAGCAGTTCCGAACTCTACGGCGGATTGGATTGCCCGAAGAGGGGGTACACCGAGAAGGACCCCTTTCATCCCCGCAGTCCCTACGGAGTGGCCAAGTTGTACTCCTATTGGGCCGCCCGCAACTACCGGGAAGCCTACGGTCTTCACATCTCCAATGGCATCCTTTTCAACCACGAAAGCGAGCGCCGGGGCGAGTCCTTCGTGACCCGCAAGATCACGCGTTCGGTCGGACGCATCAAGCTCGGCCTCCAGAAGGAACTCGTCCTGGGCAACCTGGACGCGCGACGGGACTGGGGAGATGCCAAGGAGTATGTGCGCGCCATGTGGATGATGCTTCAGCAGCGCCGACCCGGCGACTACGTGGCCGCCACGGGGGAGACCCATTCGGTCCGCGAGTTCCTCGAGTTGGCCTTCGACCATGCCGGACTGGATTGGAAGAGGTTTGTGAGGTTCGACAAGCGCTACTTGCGCCCCTCCGAGGTGGATACCCTCCTGGGTGACGCCTCCAAGGCCCGCCGGATCCTGGGATGGCGCTGCGAGACGCCCTTTGCGGATCTGGTGCGACGCATGGTGGACCACGACCTGCGGCTGGCGGAGCGTGAGAAACGCATGGGGGTCGGGGCTTGCTGAGACCGATCCCCGGCGCCATCGACGGGAAGAATCCCGGGAACCGCCTGCACATCTATACGGGCAAGGGGAAGGGGAAGACCACGGCCGCCATCGGGCTGGCGGTCCGGGCCGTGGGGGCGAACCTGCGCGTGGCGTTCCTCCAGTTCGACAAGGGTTTCGAGGGTTTGGGCGAGTATTATTCCGAAAGGCGCATTCTGCGCCAACTGGCCGGTCTCGACGTGTATCCCTTCGGCGTGGAACGGATCCTGGGCCCCAAGACCTTCCGCTTCAAGAACACGGAAGCCGATTTCGAGGAGGCCCGAAAGGCACTTTCCCGTTCCGAGGACCTCATCACGCAGGGGAAGTACGAACTCGTCGTCCTGGATGAACTCATCACTTGTGTCATGACCCGTCTCGTCCAGCCCACGGATGTCACCCACCTCATCGACCTCTGGGAGAAGGAACGGAAATGCGAATTGGTCATCACAGGTCATGAGGCCTGGCCGGAGATCCTTTCCCGGGCCGATCTCGTCACCGAGATGCGCAAGGTGAAGCATTACCACGACAGGAAACAGCCCCCCAAGGAAGGCATTGAATTTTGAGGCCCCTTCGGCTCCGCGTCTCCGAGATCTTTCTCTCCATCCAGGGCGAATCCAGCCGGGCGGGTCTCCCCTGCGTTTTCATCCGGTTGGCGGGTTGCTCGCTGCGCTGCCGCTGGTGTGACACGAAGTACGCCTGGGGCGGCGGGCGCATCCTGACGGTTGACCAGGTCGTTCGTCGCGCCCTTTCGTTTCGTGTGCCGCTTGTCGAGGTGACGGGCGGGGAACCGATGGAACAGACGGCAACGGTTCCCCTGCTCCGAGCCCTCTTGCGGGCGGGTCGGTCGGTGATGCTGGAAACCAACGGGGTCCATGACCTCGCGCGCGTTCCCCGGGCCGTCAAGAGGATCGTGGACGTGAAGGGCCCCTCCTCGCGACGGCAGAAGGCCGGCTTCCTTGCGAACCTGCGGCGCCTGAGAGCCGCCGACGAGGTCAAATTCGTGATCGCTGACAGGCGGGACTACCGGTTCGCCAAGGACGTCCTGCGACGTTTCCGGATTCGGGGAAAGCAGGTACTCCTCTCGCCCCTGGCCGGGCGTCTGACAGCCCGTCGTCTTGCGGGCTGGATCCTCAAGGATCGTTTGGACGTGAGACTGCAGGTCCAACTGCACAAGATCCTCTGGCGTGCCGGTGCGAGAGGACGATGAGGCTGCACGCGTCCGGGAGGAAACGGCCGTCGGCCCGGGGGAAGGCCGGTCGAGGGCGTGTTATTCGCGGTGCGGCCCCCGGTCTTCCGCGGCCGTTCCCGACCGCGACCCTGCTCGGCCTCTTCCTCGTCGCGGCAACCCTGGTGCATGCCCTCCTGGCCCATCTGCCTCTCACGGGCCTCCAGAGATCCCTCCTCATCGGGGGCGGCCTGATACTGCCCCTGGTTTTCTTTTCCATCGCCGGACGGAAGGCGCCGATCAGCCGCCCTCCCGGCATCAGGATCTCCTTCCTCCATTGGGCGGTTTTCGCCGTCCTCTTCCTCGTCGCGCACCTCTATCGTTTGGGCGATCTCCCGCCCTGGACGGGTTCGGACCAGGCCGTGCTCCAGCTCGACGCGCTGCGCTTGAGGGACCGGTGGGATTGGGCGTTGCTTCGGGGAGGGAACCAGATCGAACCCCTCGCCACGTGGCTCCTCGCCCTCTATCTCAAGGCGGTTCCGGTCGGATGGATCCCGGTGCGTCTTTTCACGGTCCTCGTGTCCCTCACCACGGCCTTGCTCTCATATTGGGCGGCCCGTGCGTTCCTGGACAAGCCGCATTCCTTCGCGGTCCTGTGGCTGACGGGATTGGCGTTTTTGCCCTTCACCGTGGCGAGGATGGGACTCCACTCGTCGCTGGTCCTGCCCGCGGTTTTCTGGGTCCTGGGCGCCTTGGGTCGGCATCTGAGAATGGTGTCCGCGTCCGGCCGCTTGCGCACGGGGATCCACCTGGGAATCGCTACGGGAACCGGGTTCTATATCTACGCGTCCTGGCCCGCCGTCGCCTTGTGGGTGGCCGGATCCATGGCGGTCCTGGAGTTCGCGGGAAAAAGGAGGCGCCCGGCCGTCTTCGCGGCATTCGCGGTTGCTGCCCTCGCCACGGCGTTCCCGATGTTCTGGGCCCGACTGGGTCGCGACGGCGTGGCTTATGCCGTCACGCTCTTCAAACCGGATGTCCTCGGGGGTCTCCAGGCGTATCTCATCGCCTTCTTCTGGGACGGTTTCAGGGCGCCGCCGTTCGGGTCTGCTTGGGGAGGGTCCCTGAACTTCCTGACGGCCGGGTTGGCGACCGCGGGGATCGCCGTGGGGTTGTCCTTCCTTTCCCGCGGGGCGAGAGCGTGGGCGCTGTCCTTCCTGGCGGCGGCGCTCCTGCCTGGTATATTGACGCGCTATGTCCAGATGCACCGCGTGGTGCAGGCCTTGCCGTTCTTCATCGCGGCGGCCGCGATCGGCCTCGTGAGGGTCACCGGCGTGGCGACGGGACGCAGGAGGTCCTTCCTCTTCCTGGCCTGCCTCATCGCCGCCTCCGCGTTGGATGCCTGGCACTACCGGGTGCCTTACCAGGACCCGAACCGTTACAATGAGGAATCCACTCAACAGTTCGATACCGTTTCGCCCCGGGTTGTGCGGTCCTTGAGGACATGGTCCTCGTCCCACGGCCCCCTCTTTGTGCTGGAACAGTTCCACATGAGGGATTTCGGGGCATTCGCGGTTCCGACTTTCCCCTTCGACGCGACGCGCAACCGTTCGCTGGATGCGGGGCAGGTGTCCTGGGTGGCCGTGCTGACCAATGTCCATTACCGGGCCTTTCTGGAGCGGGATTTTCCGGGAAGCCGATGGCAAGAAATGATGGATGGGAGCCGCACCGCCGCGGGCGGGATGATGTTGGCGCTGATACCCTACGGGAACGGGACTCGGGTGCGTCTGGATCGCTGGGTCGATGCGAATCAATGGTTGAGAAGCGTGCAGGATGTGCGCGCCCGGATGCCCTGGGGATCCATGCATGATCCGGCTCTTCAGGCCTTGAAGGAGGGGTACGGATTCTTCAAGGGTGACCCCTATCTGGAGACGCTTTATCGGGTGAAGAAGGCCAGCATGCAGGGTTTTGACGGGGATCATGCGGCGGCCATCCTCGATCTGCGGAGGGCGCTCCTGCAGGGATTCGCGGCGGCCAACGTCTACTTCGATCTCGGGACGATGTTGGACCTGTCTGGAGATGCCCGGGCGGCCCTCAGGGCCTATCGCTTTGCGGCGGAATGCCCGGGAAACCGCACGCTTGCACAACAACGGATCGAGGAGATCCTCCGCCGCTCATCCACCCCCGCCGGACGCTGATGGATGGGGGCGCTCCGATTCTGCTAGAATCCGGCGGTATTCCGGGACACCGTCATCAGGGGGTCTGTGATGGGACGTGAGAAAGCCGTGATCCTCCTGTCGGGGGGGCTGGATTCAGCCACCTGCCTGGCCTTGGCACGGAAGGCGGGGTACGAACCCCACGCCCTCACGATCCTCTATGGCCAGCGGCACGGAATCGAAGTCGCGGCCGCCCGGCGGATCGCCCGTTACTACAAGGTCGAAGCCCATCTCATCCTCAGGGTCCCGATCGATGCTTTCGGCGGGTCCTCCCTGACCGACCGAAGGATCCCTGTCCACAAGGGCTCCCTCTCGAAGGGCATCCCTTCCACCTACGTTCCGGCCCGTAATACCGTCTTCCTCGCTTTGGCCCTCTCCTGGTGCGAGACGCTGGGTGCCCGGCACCTTTTCATCGGCGTGAACGCCCTGGATTACAGCGGATATCCCGACTGTCGCCCCCGTTACATCCGGGCCTTCGGGAAGTTGGCCCGCCTGGCCACGAGGAGGGGCGTGGGTCATAACTGGAGGTTCAAGATCCATGCGCCGCTCCTTCGCATGACCAAGGCCCGAATCGTCCGGAAGGCGGTTTCCCTGGGCGTCCCGGTCGTCCTGACCCGCTCCTGTTACGATCCGAGGAGGGGAAGGCCTTGCGGCGTTTGCGATTCATGCATTCTGAGGGAGAAGGGATTTCGAGAGGCGAACATGAGGGATCCGGCCGGTAGAAAGGGGGCGCGGGCTTGCGCAGGGTGATCATCGCGGCCCTGACGGGGGTTGGCATGTCGCTGACCGGGTATTCCGTTCTTTCGGCAGGGGTGACGCCGACGGTTGCGCCCAAACCTGTCGGGACCCAAAGGACGGTCGCGACCCGGACACCGACTCCCGTCGCGAGATCCGTTCCGAGAGTGCGCCGGATTGTCACCCCCGCCGTTCCCCGAGCGTCCCGGGTCCCGGCATCCTCATCCCCGTCGTCGACCGGGCCGGCTCGAAGGGCGGGCGGGAATTCGGTCCGGTCCGCAAAGCCGGCTTCACAGGCGGGGCGGCGCAAGCGGGTGACGCGGAAACCCCTGAGGTTTCGGTTCGGCGTCGGTGGCGGCCTGTCGCTTCCAGCCGCGGACCGTTTCGATGCCAGGGGGGGTCCGATGCTCCGATGCGGAGCGGAAGTCCATGTGTGGCGTCATTGGACCGTGGGCGTCAGGGGCCAAGCCGAGGAATTCGAATGGATGGTACCGGATCCTGCGGATCCGGCCCGTCCCGGGTCCGGCCGCCCGGCGCGTCTTTACAGCGGCGCGGCCGTTTCGCGGATCCTTCTGAAGACCAAAGGGACGAGGCCTTATCTTCTTGGAGGCGTGGGTGTCTTCAAGACGGACGCGGGGTCTGAGGCTCCGCCGGAGATCTATCCTCACAAGGGTCCCTTTTATCCGGCCGCGCTTGGAATGGATTTCGAGGTGGGTCCGGAATGGACATTGGGCGTGGAGGCGTGCCTTCTCTTCCTGGAGGATCGGCAAAGTCGCCGGGTTACCCAGGTCACGAACCTGGCGTTATGCTTGGGTCTCGGATTGCATTGAGAAAAGGGTTTGGCAAGGACTGGGAGGTTCGGAATGGGTGTCGTCGGGGAATCGAAGCGGCCGGCCGCCATCGAGGCGTTCATCATCCTGAATGGATTGGGAACGCTGCTCATGCCGCTCCTGGTCATTGGTTATTTCGCGGATCCTTCCGTGCCCCGCTGGTATCCGCCTTTCCTTTCGGTCTATTCCTTGACGATCCTCCTGTGCTTGGTGGGGATTTGGCAGATGCTCCGAAAGCCTTTCTTCGTCTACGTCCTGGCCGTGATGGCGAGTCAGACCGTGCATCTGATCCTCCATCGATGGAATCCCATGGGACTCCTCCTGCCCCTCTTCCTCATCGCCGCCGTCCTTGTTCATTTCCGGAAACTGCGCTGAACCTTTCCTTCCCCGGGCCCGCCGGAAGCCATTTGCTTTCAAGCTAAGACCCGATCCGGGGGGCCTTTCGCCGCGATCCGAACAATTCGACTTGAAAAAACGTCTCCCATAAAACACAATAGTGCGGTTATTCGACCAAAAATAGGCAGATGAGAGGATGTGCGATGCGTTTCGTCGTGCTTTCCGTGGGCAACGATCCGGCCGTGCGGGAATCCCTTCGCGTTGCCTGCGGCACGGGACACGACCTCGTGGCCGCCGACGGCATGGCCGCCGCGATCCAGCTCTTGAGGAGGCACCCCGTCTGTTGCGCGGTGATCGACACGCACCTGCCCGACGCCTCCGGTTTGGACCTGCTTCGGCAGGTCAAACGGTTCGATCCCGGAATCGACGTGATCATGGTGGCCGCCGAGCGGGATGTTGAAACCGCGCTCGCGGCCATGAAATCGGGGGCCTACGACTTTCTCGGCAAGCCTTTTCCGTCGGAGGTTTTGAAGGCCGCACTCGCGCGCTTGAGGGAGCGGCGGGACATCACCCGTGAGAACCGGCTCCTGCGCGAGGAGGTCCGGGACAGCGACCGGCCGGATGTGTACCCGGGATCGAGTCCGGCATCCCAACGCCTGGCCCGGCAGATCGCGGAGGCGGGCGCGGCGAGCGGCCCGGTCCTGATCCGGGGGGAGGTCGGGACCGAAAAGGAGGCCGTTGCCCGCGAGATCCATCGCGTTGCATCAGGCGGGCACCGTCCCTTCGCCGTTGTTTCCGGATCGGTCCACAACCGGGAAGCGCTGGAAGCGGATCTTTTCGGCCGCCGGGAATCCTCCCGGGGCAGGGGCGTTTCCCATCCCGGGAAAATGGAGTTCGCGGAGGGAGGATCCCTATTCCTGGATCATGCCGATCGCATGCCGGTCGAGACGCAGAGCCGGCTTTTCCAGGCCTTCTCTTCATCCGCGGGTGCCGCCCCGGACGTGCGAATCCTGGCTTCCTGCACGCCGGATCCCCTGCCGCACACCCGATGGAACAAGCCGTGGGAGGCTTTCCTGTCCCGCCGGGTGATCGAGATCCCTCCCCTGAGGGAGCGGAGCTGCGACATCCCCGGTCTCATCGAGCGCCACCTGAGGCGCGTCGGGACTATTTCCAGGACTCCCATCAAGGGGCTCACGCGCGAGGCCCTTCAATTCCTGATGTCCTACCCATGGCCGGGGAACGTCCGGGAATTGGAGAATACGGTCGAGATCATGTCGCTGACCGCCGAGCACGGGACCCTGGGAGTGGAGGACCTGCCGATGGATGTCCTCATCCGTCAAGTCGACGGCGAGCGGGGCCGGGAGGAGGCCCGCCTGTCACTGAAGAAGGCACGCCGGCGGTTCGAGCGTCAGTACATCCGGAAAGTGCTGGAGGGCACGCGTGGGAACCAGACCCGCGCCGCCGAGACGCTCGGCCTTCACCGGAACACCCTCCTTTGGAAGCTTCGCGATCTGCAGATGCGCGACGATTACCGCGATATCCTCGAAAAGAAGAGGGGAAGGGCCGGAAAAGCGTCGGGCACGCGCTCGAAAAGTTGATTCCGACCGCCGGTGCCCGCCTCCGAACGATCCTTCGGTCTGCGGCATGTCTTTCGGCGGTCTCGCACCAATGACATACCCGGGAGCGGAACTTGGAACAGGGAATAAGCGGAAGGAAGATCCTGATCGCGGAGGACGACGCGGGGATCCGGGACATTCTGGTCGGAGCTTGCGAGGGAATGGCATCGCCCGTCATCGCGATCGATGGTGCGGCCGCCCGCGAAGCTATGGCCGGCGAAGCCTTCGACCTGCTTTTCATCGATTGGCAGCTTTCGCCTCCGGCGGGGCCGGAACTCCTGGAACTCGCCTCACGCTTGCAACCCTCCGCCTGGCGGATCGTGCTCTTCACCATTCCGACCGTGGACGCCCTGGTCCGCGCGATGCGGGCGGGTGCGCATGATGCCTGGTGGGTCGCGAGGGGCATGGAACTCCGCGAGGGCCTCTTGCAGGAATGGATCGATAAACCTCCTGTTTGCAAGGGGTTTCCGCCTCTTGTGATCTCTCGCCTGGCCGACTCCATGAGCGCGCAAGCCGCGTCCAGGAAGACGTCCTTCTTCCAGGCGCGGCGCGAGTTCTCCCGGACCCTCATCCAGGAGATCTCCAGGCGTCACGGCTTGTCCAGGAACGATCTTGCCGAGTGGATGGGAGTGAGCGTGAGGACTATCCAGCGACTTCTTTCGGGGCGTGCTTGAATCCGCACCTTCCGTCGGGATATCCCCTCCGAGGGGCCATAATGGCCCAAAAATGCCCTTGCCAACCCCCCCCAATGCGAGTATAAAAAGAACCGGTTTTAACCCCTAAGGAGGTGGAAGGGTGACGAAGAGCGAACTGCTGGGGATGTTGGCCAATGAAACCGGCCTGAAGAAGAAGGAAGTCGAGAACGTGCTCCAAGCCCTGCGCAACACCGTCTATAAGACGTTGAAGAAGGAAGCCAAGATCAAGCTGGACGGCCTCGGAGTCTTCCAGGTCAAGGATCGCAAGGCCCGCATGGCTCGCAATCCCCGCACCGGTGAGATGGTCAAGGTCCCCGCCAAGAAGGTCGTGAAGGTCCGGGTCTTGAAGGACCTCAAGGAAGCCGTTCTCTCCTGATCCTCGCTGACGTACCCTTCAGCACCCCATCCCGAAGGTCTCGACCGGGGGATGGGGTGCTTTTTTGTTGGAGACGATCCCGAAGTGGGGGACTCGATGACCCCTCCTCTGATGATCGAGCGCCGTTTCTCGGGTAGGGCTTTCACTGTCCTGGCCGGGTCGGCGTTTGCCTGGTCCCTCCTGGTCCTGGTCGCATATTTCCGAAGGCCCCTCCGTTTCTCCTCCTTGCTCGAGATGTTCTCCCTTCCACCGGGGTTGGCGCCCGCGTCGGGCACCTGGGCGGCTGTTCAGGTCGAATCCCTCGGGGTCCTGCTCCTCGCCGGGGTGATCCTGTTTTCACTTGTCGGCTGGGGGGGGCATCTGGCCCGTTTGGCGGGTTCTCCGGGGGACGGATTCCTTTTTTCCCTACCGGTCCGGTTCGGACTCGGTGCGGCCATCGCGAACGCATGGTGGATTGGAACCGGTTTTTGCGGGCTTTGGCAACGGTCTTTTTTGACGATGGCGGGGATCCTGTTTTTGGGAGCAGGCGTCTACTCCTGGATACGACAGGATTTCAACAGGTTTCCCGTTAAGATGGGGGAAATGATGGACCGATGGAGGACTCTTTCATTTCCCGCCAAGGCATTGGGCGTGGTCTCAGCCTGCATCCTGGCCATCACCTTGGCTCACGGCTTGGTTCCCGAGACGTTCTACGATTCGATGGTCTATCACCTGGCCGTTCCGTCGTATTGGATGTCCAGCCGGGGCATCGTCGACCATCCCCTGAATTTTTTCGCCAACTATCCCTATGGCGGCGAGATGGTGCTCTTCAACGGGTTCCTGTGGGATCCCCTGTTCGGGTCCCAGGCGGCCAAAACCCTCAATGGCGCCGTCCTGATCCTGGCGGTCCTCGCCGCCCGGGATTGGGTCGTCTCGGCGACCGGGGATCGGGAAGCGGGCCTCCTGTCGGGTGCCTTGCTGGTCACGACTCCCCTGCTCGTGATGAATGCATGGTCCGCCCAGCTCGAAGGCATGGTGTGCTTGTTTTTGCTGCTCTTCCTCAGGTCCTTCTTCACGGCAGTGGATAGCCGGGATGCGGGCTTGGCCCTAGTCTCGGGCTTTTTCGCCGGCATGGCGCTTTCTGTGAAGTACACATCGATCCTCGGGATCGGCGCGGGTGTTCTCGCGGCGGGATTCATTCTGCGCTGGTCCGGCGTCATCAGGGCCGCGCTTCCCGCGGGATTGGCGGGACTGCCGGCGGTCTTGCCTTGGGTCCTCAAGAACGCCGTTTTCACCGGGAATCCGTTCTATCCCTATCTGGCCGGGCTATTCTCGGGCCGGCAGCTTCCATCCTGGGGATACGCCCGGCTGATCGCCGAACAAAGGGAGATGCATGCCGCCGCGCTGGGCGATTGGTTGAAACTCCCCTGGACGCTCGTGATGGGAGAACCGGTCGGGCCGATCCTGCTGGCAGCGGTTCCCCTGTTCCTCGTCTATCGGATCCGGATCGGGGCCACCCGCCCTCTCGGCGCGATGCTCGCGGTCTTCTTCGTCGCGGCCCTGGCCGTGACCCATCACATGAGGTTCCTGCTGGCGGGATTCGCCGCGGGATACGTCTTCATCGCCATCCTTTCGGCCGCGACGCCGGCCTGGGTCCGCAGGACCTTGGTGGGAGCGGCGCTTCTCGTCGCGGTCCTGGGCGCTCCGACGCTCGCCCAGGTCAGCCGCCACTTCTATTCGTGCGCCGGGATCTGGCGGGGTGTCGAGACCCGGACCCTGTACCTGAAGAGGGCCGGTGTGGCTCCGTACTTCGAACTGCCGGAGTGGGTGAACCGGAACCTGCCGCCCGGATCCGTCCTCCTGGTGGCCGGGGATGCGCGCGGCCTCTACTACCGGCACAGGACCCTGACGAATTCCGTCTTCGACGATCCGGTCCTGACCGCGGCGTTGAGGGAGGGTCTGGCCGCTCCGGAGATCCTGCGGCGCCTGGGGCGCATGGGCTTTACGCATCTCCTGGTGAACGCGGAGGAGGGTCTTCGCAGTGCGGCGGATTACCGTCATTACGAGCTGTCCGCCGACGAATGGTCCCGCCTGGACGACTTCGTCACGCGTTGCCTCGAGCCGATCGCCTATCTCCGTGATGCCCAGGCCGTCTATCGGCTCCTGCCCGAGCCGGCGGAAGGGAAGGTCCGACCGCGGTCCGCGGCCCGCTTCATCATGATGTCCCGCCTGGGAACGGATTTCGTGAAGGCGCTTTCGAGAGGCGATGCGGGCGCGGCCGAGCGTTTCGCGGACGAGGGGCTCGCGTCCTGTCCGGCCCTTTCCTTCTGGTGGGAACAGAAAGCCTATCTGTCGGCGTTGGCGGGGAGGAACGAGGAAGCCTTGAGGTGCTTCGGGGAGGCGGAATCCCGGGGCGTGCTGGAGCGCGAGAGCTATTCCCGATGGGCGGGAATCCTCGATGCGGCGGGGATGAAAGCGAGGGCATCGGCCGTGCGGAAGGTCGCGAGGGGATGGTACCCGAACCCGGGCTGAATCGGAAGGTAGCGACACCGGCCTGTGTTGCGGGTGATGGTTTTGATCCGGGATATTCGAACAGGGTCGAGTCGTTCCCGTGCCGCGGCTCCGCGGGCTTCGGCACTTCGTGTTCATCCGTCGGGGGGTGTTGCGTGGAACGTCGCGTCTTTCATCTCGTGCTGGGGATGGTGTTCCTCTGGGCGCCGTTGGCGTTCTTCACGCCGGCCGCCGAGGGCTTCACCTTGACCAAGGAGATCCTGGCGGCGTCCGGACTCGCGTTCCTGCTCGTTTGCGCCCCGGCGGCGGGCTGGAAACCGATCCTCGGGGGCGGGATCGCCCGGCTGTCGATCCTCTTCGCGGCCTGGATGTTCTGCATTTCGCTCTTCACGGCCGTGGCCAAAGCGGAGGTGTTCCGGGGCATCATCCACACGCTCCTGCTTTCCGGGGGGATCCTGGCCGTTCTCCGGGTTTCCCAGGGGAGGCCGGATCTCATCCGTCGCGCCCTGGATCTGAGTCTCCTGGCCGGCGGTCTGGTATCGATCCTCGGCATCCTCCAGGGTTTCGGCGTCGACCGGGCGCTTCATTGGACCTCCCGTTTCGACGGGCGCGTCTTCTCGACCTTGGGGAACCCGAACTACCTCGGCGGACATCTGGTCGCGCTCCTGCCGGCCGCATTCCTCCGGATGGTTTCCGTCCGGGGACGGGGAAGGGCCGGTTGGGGCCTGGTGACCCTCCTCCTGTTCGTGGCCCTGATGATGTCCCGGGTCAGGGGTTCCTATCTCGCCCTGGGCGTCTCCTTCGCTCTTTTGGGTTTCCTCTTCCTGACGCCCTGGGGGCTTTCGGTTTCCCGTCCGAACCGGCGTTTCCTTCTCGCGGGATACGGCGGGACCCTTCTGGCGGCCCTGCTCACGGTGATGTCGCTGGGAGGGTTTTCCATCTTCAGCCTGGAGGGAGAGACCGCCCGGCAGCGACTTGAGACCTGGAAGGTCACCTGGCTCATGGTGAAGGATCGGCCCCTGCTGGGTTCGGGCGTCGAGCAGTTGAAGGTGTTGTATCCCGCTTACCAGCATCGCCCGTTCAAGCCCGACGACTACGAAAAACACCCCTATACCCACACGGAACATGTCCACAACGAATTCCTTCGTATCCATCAGGAGGGAGGGCTGGTCGGGTTGGGATTGTTCCTTCTTCTGCTTGGGATGTGGGCTCGCGAGCTCATCCGGAGGCTCTCGGACGCGAACCCGGATACCTTGGAACGGGCCCTGCTGTTGGGTTCCGCAGGGGGTGTGACGGCCGTCCTCGTGCAAGCCATGAGTAATTTCCCGCTGCAGATCGCGCCCACGACCGTCCTGTTCGCGCTTTACCTGGCGATCCCTGCCGCCCGTGAAGGGGCGGTTCGGGTCCCCGCGTCCCTCCCCCGGGGCCGGGTCCTAGCGTTGTCGTTGACGGCCCTGGTCCTGCTCGTGGGTTTCAAGACCCTTGCGGCATCCGTGGCTTTCCGGAACCTCACGGGCGAGCTTCAATTGGGGCGGATCGGCCTGGCGCAGGATTTCGGGCAACGGCTCCTTTCGCTGGATCCCCACCACAGCAAGGGATGGTTCAATTACGGGAAAGCCCTGGAAGCCGCCCGGTTGCCCGCTACGGCCCTGGAGGCCTATCAGAAGGCCGTGGAGTTGGCCCCCTATTCCGTGGAGGCCATGACGGCCGAGGCCGCGGTCCAGATGCAGACCGATCAGCCGATCCCGGCTTTCGTGAGGGCCGAGAAGGCCGCAGAGATCGCCCCCAATTACGCCGGGCCCCATTTCATACGCGGAGCGGCGTTGTTCCGGTTCGGACGTTTCGAGGAGGCGGCCGGGGCCTTTCGCGCGGCACTTCGCGTGATACCCGGTCATTTCGATTCCTGGATGAACCTGGGCGTCTGTCTTATCAAGATGGGAGACCGGGAAGGTGCAGTGGAGGCCTGGCGGCGCGCGCTCGAGATCCAGCCCGGCG
>CAZGWJ010000038.1:0-22920 GCA_964529445.1 uncultured bacterium | reverse complement strand
GCCACCACGACTCGAACCTATACGAACACGGCGACCTCGACCTGGACGGTTTACCTGTCGCCGACCCCCACTCACACCGATACTTGGTCGCCCACCCCGACCATCACCCCGACGGATACCGTTACCTTGACCCCCACGCCCACGGATACGCCGACGATCACTCCGACACCCACTCCGTGGATGATCTTCCGTAAACTCTCCCGCGATACGACCGAGGCCCTGGAAATCATCCCGTACGCCCTCGTTTACACGAATCCGGGGTCGATGACCGTGACCCAAGTCGCGGTGACGGATGCGCTTCCTCCGCTTTCTCAGGGCACCTATGTTCCGGGATCGGCGGATGCTGGCGGAGGTGTCTACGATGCGGCCACCAACACATTGAATTGGACGATCCCGTCCGTGGCTCCCGGGGAATCGGTGACCCTTTCCTACCAGTTCCGCGTGGGGGTGGATGTAAAGAACGACGATCGGATCGTCAATACGGCTCGATTGACCTTCAACGGGTGGACCATCCAGGCATCCAGTTCGGTCCGCGTGATCGGGAAGTACCGCGTCACCTTGGCCATCTACAACGAGGCCGGGGAACTGATCAAGGTGGTGAGTACGCTCGAATTGGCCGGTACCGTCCTCAACTTCGAGGTGATGGACCCCGTGATCCGCCAGGAGGGTGACATCTCGAGGTTCATCTACAACGGCAAGGAGATCGGGTCATGGGATGGTACGGCTGAGGATGGTCGCATCGTGAGCTCGGGTGAATACTACGTGAAGATCGACAACGTGGATCCCTACAACGTGACCACGAGCGTCATCCGCAGCGTGGCCGTCCAGGTCGAGCCTCGACAGCTGGGCATCGTGGTCTATAACGCGGCCGGCGAGATCGTGAGGACCATCGTCCAGGAGGACATCGAGAGCATGCTGGGTGGTATCCTCCTCCTGCCGGATTATTCGGTGACCGGAGCCCGATTCTCCCCGACCGTCATTCGCCCCTCGTACACCGATCCGACGGGACCGGGGCGCTATGTGCTGATCACCCTCGGAAGCGGCCGGTCCGTCGTTTGGGACGGGCGTAACGACGCGGGACGGATCGTGACGAACGGCCAGTATTTCATCGAGGTTCGATCGCTGCTCGGGACCCAGACCGAGGACAAGAGGGTGGTCGAAGTGACCGTCCAGGCAAAGGACGAGTCGACACTCGCGTCGGTGGTCCTGGCGCCGAATCCGATCGTCCTGAACCGCGTGGATGAAGCCCATTTCAGAGTCGATGCCTCGTCCATGGGAGTGGATGCCGTGGTTGTGAGGCTGTATGCGGTCTCCGGGGAACTGGTCCTGACCCTCCATAGCCTACCGGGCCGTCCGGAGGAGGTGCCGTGGAAGGTTCGCGGACCGGGGTCGCGCCACTTGGCCAACGGTACCTATATTGCCGTCCTGGACCTCCGGAAGGAGAGGGCCTTGATCGGGCAGAAGACACTCAAGGTGATGATCCTCCGCTGATCCATCCCCTCTTTCGGGTGGGTTCTTCGAGGGCGGACGTTCCGGCCGGTCGGCTCCCCGCCGAGCCGGAACGGCCCGCGGGTGCGGCTTCCCCGCATGGGGGACCGTTCGGCGGCCTCTTGAAACGAGGTCTTTCTGTGCTATAGTTACGGCGTTTATCGCGGCTTCGGAGGTTTCGGTCGCTTCATGAGATGCCCTCAATGCGGACATGACAACGAGATCAAGTCGAAGTACTGCTCCGAATGCGGGGCTGAACTTACGCGCGCCACGCGGAGGGAACGGCCGACCGTGACGACACTCCTTTTCGGCAAGGAGGTCGAGCTTCTGTTCTGGTCGGAAGATCCGGAATTCGAACAGGTCTCGGTCATCGTCAACCCGACGTTGGACGAGGTCCAACGCCATAGGCACGACGGGATCCTCCAGAAGGTGATGATCGGGACCTCCGCCGATGCGGGCGAGAGCGCGGCGATGATCCTGCCGTTCATCAAGCAGAGCAAGGAATACCTAGGAGAGGATTTCGACCCCGGCTTGTACAGGGGTCTTCCGTCCGCCGAACTCAAGAAGGAATACCTGCGCTTGTTCGAAAGGGTCCTCAAGGAGAAGAACAAACGGCAGGAGAAACTCGACAAGATCGCCCCTCCCAAGCTGGATTCCAAGTAGTTTGTCTTGTCCCGGCAAACGCCCTCCTGACGCATTCATCGACCCGAATCCTGAGGCTTCCATCGCCTGCCCGAATAAAGTTGGCCGGCGATAATCAGTGTGATAAAATCTTTTTTTCTAGGTCGGCCATCCTTACGAAGGGTGCCGGACTCTTCCGCGAATCCAAGGAGAACACTTCGTGCTCAACTTCTTCCTCGGTCTCTTCTCCAACGACGTCGCCATCGACTTGGGGACCGCGACGACCCTGGTTTACGTGAAGGGGCGCGGTATCGTCCTTCGCGAACCTTCCGTCGTGGTGGTGCACAAGGGAACGAACGAGATCCTGGCGGTCGGGAACGACGCCAAACTCATGTTGGGCCGGACGCCTGGTTCCATCCAGGCCATCCGCCCCATGAAGGACGGAGTGATCGCCGATTTTGAAGTGACGGAGCGGATGCTTCGGTTCTTCATCGCGAAGGTTCATAACCGCAGATCCCTGATCCGACCGCGCATTGTCGTGGCCATTCCCTCCGGTTGCACCGAGGTCGAGAAACGGGCCGTTCGCGATTCGGCCGAGCAGGCGGGTGCGCGGGAGGTTTATCTGGTCGAGGAGCCCATGGCGGCGGCCATCGGAGCCGACATGCCGGTCGGCGAACCGCAGGGCAACATGATCGTGGACATCGGCGGCGGGACCACCGAGGTTGCGGTCATCTCACTGGGAGATATTGTGTACGGCAAATCCATCCGGACCGCCGGGGACGAGTTGGACGAAGCCATCGTCAATTACGTCAAGCGCACCTACAACGTTCTGGTGGGAGAACGAACCGCCGAGGACATCAAGATCCAGATCGGGTCGGCTTTTCCACTCGAACAGGAATTGCGGATGCACGTCAAGGGCCGCGATCTGGTGACGGGGCTCCCCAAGACAGTGGAATTGACCTCGGAGGAGATCCGCGGGGCCCTGGAGGAACCGCTGGTCCCGATCATCGAGACCATCAAGATGACGCTGGAACGGACGCCTCCGGAACTGGCGGCGGATATCGTCGACAGGGGGATCATCCTCGCGGGCGGGTCCTCCCTCCTGAAGAACCTGGACGAGCGTCTTCGTGACGAGACCGGGGTCCCGGTCAACCTGGCCGATGATCCCACCACGGCCGTGGCCATGGGCGCCGGGAAACTTCTCGACGAATCCATGGACTTCCTGAAGAAGATCTCCGTGCTCGAACGCGAGTATTCCTGACGCTATCAACGCGATGGCCGCCTATCGACCGTTCGAGTGCCGGGTCCGTTCATCGGTGGCCTGCCCGATGACGTGTTTCGAGAGGTCCGTGAGAGGAACTGCTGCTTGTTTTTTAGCTTGGTCCGCGCACGACGAGAGAAGATCCCTGTCGGGGACTTCTTCAGCATCCTTCTAGGGGCATTATGGCCCGATCCCTTTTTAAAGGTCGACTGAGGCTCATCCTCTCCCTCCTCCTTGTCCTGGTCGCCATCCTATTCTTGTGGCACCGCCGTAATCATCCCGGGACGGGCGGGGGATTCTGGCATCACACGGCCTTGGCGGCAGGGTCGCCTTTCCATGAGGCTTCGGGCTGGGTGCTGGGCTTGCCCGAGCGCTCCATGGAGACCGCTCGTCGATGGCTCAACCTCAAGAGCGAGAACGAGCGGCTTGTTCGTGAATTGCGCGCTCTCCAGACGGAGCTCCTGCGCCAGAAAGGCGTTGAGGCCGAATTGGCAGTCCTGAAATCGACCCTTCAAAGAAGAGGTTCCTCCGCCCGGGGTGGCGTCCTGGCCTCCCTTATCGCCCAGGATGCCAGCACATGGAACCGGAGCTTTGTCATCGACGCTGGTGCTTCACAAGGAGTGGCTCAGGACCGCGCCGTCGTTTCGACGGCAGGGGTCGTGGGGCGGGTCTGGAGCGTTTCGGAGGACTCTTCGCGGGTTCTCAGCATTCTGGACCCCGCTTCCAGCGTTTCCGGGATCAACGTCCGATCCCGCGTCAAGGGGTTGGCCAAGGGCACCGGGCGAAACCGAATGATGTTCGAATATGTCAACGCGGGTTCGGACATCGAAACGGGCGATCTGATCGTGACGTCCGGTCTGGGTGGCGTCTTCCCGAAGAACCTGCCGGTGGGTACGGTCGTTCGGAAAATCCTTTCCGATGACGGTTTGAGCCTGATCATCGAGTTGGCACCGTCGGCGGATTTCGGCGCATTGGAACACGTGTTCGTACTCGATTCGGACGTTCCCTGGATCGCGAAACGTCCATGAACCCCATTCTTTCATTCGTGCGCACAAGGAACGCGACCTTCCTTATCCTGGGAGCCCTCGTTTTCCAGCCCGCCCAGGGCGTTTCCGACCACGGTTTGGATCTCGTGTTGGTGACCGTTTCGCTGGCCGGGCTCAGAATGCCCGTTTTTCCGGCCGTTCTCTGGGGAATGGGTGCCGGATTCATCCAGGACCTCTGCTCGGTCTCGTGGGTTGGTCCGCATTTGATCGCGAACGGACTTGCGGCCGCTTTTTCGAGTTGGGCTAGGAACCGCATCTATCGGGAAAGAGCATTGACGCAGGGATTGGTGGTGACCGGCGCCTGTTTCCTTCAGCAGCTTTCGATCTGGGCCCTGGCCACATGGGGTGGGTCCGCTCCCTCGTTCACCGATGCCGCCGCCCTTGCCTCCTGGACGTTCCTGGCCACGAGCCTGTTCGGATTCGCCGCTTCCATTCTCTTGACCCGGTTCGGCCGACGTTACCGGGATCCGGCCACCGCATGAGGGGGCATCGGATGGACCGCACGTCTCCGGAAGAAGTTCTTGGTTCGGGGAGGATCCCTTGAGGGGTTCACTCGCCCGGTCCTTGTCGGGGGCGGTGACGGAGAGGAAGGTCCGCCGCATCTTTACGATCGCGGCTATCGGTTTCGGGATAGTGGCTTTCCGGCTTTTTTACCTTCAGATCATCAACTACACGCATTATCGCACCCTGTCGAACGAGAACTCCCTCAGATTGATTCCGCAGAGGGCGCCGCGCGGCCTCATTACGGACCGAAATGGCGTTGTCCTGGCGACCAACCGCCCCACCTACACCCTGTTCTTGGTTCCGGCCGATCTCAAGACTCACGCTTCGACCATTGTCCGCTTGAGCGAGATCCTGGGTATGCCGGTTGCCGACCTAGAGCGGCGGGTTTCCGAGCGCTATCGAACTCGCAAGTTCGAACCCTTGCGTATCCAGCGGCATCTGACGGAGGACCTGATTGCCCGAATCGAGGAAAATCGAGCTCGGCTCCCGGGGGTCTACATCCAGATGGAACCCGAGCGGTACTATCCTCATGGAGAATTCGCTTCCCACCTTCTCGGTTATATCGGCGAGATCAGCGAGGGCGAACTGTTCCGGCTGAGGGACCAGGGATATCGGGTTGCCGACATCCTCGGCAAGAAGGGGATCGAGAGGGTGTATGACCCTCTTCTGCGGGGCGAGTTGGGAGGCGTCCAGGTGGAGGTGAATGCGGCCGGGGTCCAGAAACGCATCCTGGCTTACCGCCCGCCGGTCCAGGGACATACGGTGGCGCTCACCATTGACGCGAAGGTCCAGCGTCTTGCAGAGGAACTTCTGGGGGAGCAGGCGGGCGCCATCATCGTGTCCAACCCCAAGAATGGAGAGATCCTGGCCCTGGTCAGTAAACCAGGATTCGACCCCAACCTGTTCGTCGACGGTATCTCCACCAAGGATTGGAATCGTCTTCTCAAGGATGAACTCCATCCCCTGCAGAACCGTGCCACGCAGGGGCGATATCCCCCGGGGTCCATCTTCAAGATCGTGACGGCGGTGTCGGCCCTGGAAGATGCCGATTTCGACAAGGAACGCGCCCGGTTGTGCCGGGGCATCTTCTGGTACAAGACGTGGCCTTACCGCTGTTGGGCGACGTCAGGCCATGGGTGGGTCAACCTGCAGAGGGCCATCATCGAGTCCTGCGACATCTATTTCTACCAGTTGGGGTTGGACGTGAAGATCGATCGATTGTACCGCGCATGTCGCCGGTTTGGGCTCGGAAGCCGGACTCGGATCGACCTAGACGCCGAGGACGCCGGCCTGGTTCCGAACCCCAAGTGGAAGGAATCCACCCAACATATGCCCTGGTTTCCCGGTAATACCATCCAGATGAGTATCGGTCAGGGTTATCTCCTCACGACGCCGCTCCAGATGATGAACGTGACCTGTGCGATGGCGATGAGGAACAAGGTCTTCCAGCACCATCTCCTCCTGCGGGTCCTGGACCAGCGTACCCGTAGGCCCCGCATGGAACGCAGGCGCGAGCTTCTTCTGGACACCGGGGTCTCCAAGGAACACGTGGAGTTTCTGAGGGATTCTCTCGAACGAGTGGTCGGAGCGCCTCAAGGGACCGGTCGGAGGGCTCGGGTCGCGGGTGTCCGCGTTGCCGGGAAGACCGGTACCTCCGAGAATCCCCACGGAGAGAACCACGCTTGGTTCACGGCCTACGCGCCCGCCGGCAACCCGGAGGTGGCGGTCATCGTCATGGTGGAGAACGGCGGGGAAGGAGGGGTTGTGGCCGCGCCCATTGCCAAGCGTCTCATGGAATCCGTGCTGGGCATGGAAGTGACGCCCATGGAACGGCCGACCCCTACCGAGGTTCCTTACGCGCCTGCCTTCGCGGGTCCCACCCCTTCGCCCATGGTCGAATTGACGCCTGTGGCGGAGGAGAACCCATGAAGACCCATGTCAAGACGCTGGACTGGACCCTCATGTTCCTGGTCTTCACCCTCTCCGCCATCGGGATCCTCATGGTCTATTCGGCGACCGAGGGGATTCACGGTCTCTCCCATGTCTGGCAGAAACAGGCCGTTTGGCTCCTGGGGGCCATCCTGGTGACGTGGCTGGTGTCCCAGATCGATTATCGGCTCTGGCTGGAGAGCGCCTTTTACCTTTACGGACTCGCGCTCTTCTTCCTCCTGATGGTGCTCATCTTCGGGGATGCCACCAAGGGAGCCAAACGTTGGCTCGATTTCGGCATCTTCTCCTTCCAGCCCTCGGAACTGGCCAAGTTCGCCGTCATCCTGGCGCTGGCGCGCTATATCGGCAGTAAGGGGTTGGAATTGTATTATGCCAGCCGCTTCTTCTTTATCCTCGCGATGATCGCGATTCCGCTTGCTTTCATCCTCGAACAACCGGACCTCGGGTCCGCGATCCTGCTGGTCCCGGTCTCCCTCGTGATGATGTATGCTGGAGGCGTCCGGCTCCGGTGGCTCCTTTGGATGGGCATCCTAGGTCTGGCCTCGGCCCCCCTCCTTTGGCAGGTCCTTCACGATTACCAGAGGCGTCGCATCACCATCTTCCTGGATCCCCAGTCCGATCCCCTCGGGGCGGGTTACAACATCATCCAATCCATCATTGCCGTGGGGTCCGGCGGCATCTCCGGCAAGGGTTTTCTTCAAGGTACCCAGACACAATTGTCGTTCATTCCGGAACATCACACGGATTTCATCTTCTCGGTCATCGGGGAGGAGTGGGGTTTCGTCGGCGCGATGACGGTTCTTATCCTTTACTTCCTCCTGTTCCAGAGGGCGTTCGAGATATCCCAGAAGGCCCGCGACCGGGAGGGTTCGTTGCTGGCACTGGGCATCGTGACCCTATACGCCATCCAGACCCTCATCAACATCGGGATGTCCGTGGGGTTGCTGCCCGTGGCTGGCTTGACACTCCCTTTCATCAGTTACGGGGGTTCCTCGCTCCTGTACAGCTGGATCGAGTTCGGGATTCTGTTGAATATCTCCTATTCCATTCGCCGCCCGGCCCTCATCGGCTTCAAGGGGTGATGGTTTCGCGGCACGGGTTTTCTGATATACTTCCGGTCGATGAGGGAGGATTCGATGGGCGCGACACGAAAGCTGACATGGAAGAACGGGATCCTTTTATTCGTGGTCTGTTGGTTGGCGGCTTTCCTGGTCGTGGGAGTCCTGAGGACGGTGCTCATTCCGAAGGATGAACGCGATTGTCATGCCCGCGTTCGGATGATCCAGAAGGCCGTGGAGGACAGGGACCGGATGCATCCGTCGGATCCCGTTCGAGGAGATCTGGACACCGGACGCATGGTTTCCCTCGGCCTTGTCCCGCAAGGTTTCGCCTATGATGCCGCTTCGCATTACTATTTCGTCGGCGAGACCGCTCATGGCTGGCGTGTGAAGTGCAACCGTCACGAGGACAATCCCCTCTTGCTCCGCCTCACCGGGGTCACACTCCTGGCTCTTGTCCTGTGGGTTGTGGCGGCATCCCTGAAGCGCTATACCCTGTCTTGAATCCGGTGATCGGTTCGGAGGGTCATTGATCATGTCCAAGGTTCTCATTGTCGGTTCCGTCGCTTACGACGCACTCCGTACACCCTTCGGGTCGGTCGAGAGGGCGTTGGGAGGGTCCGCCACCTATTCCAGTATTGCCGCCTCCCTTTTCGCCCCGGTGGCCATGGTGGGAGTGGTCGGGGAGGATTTCAGGGCCTCTGACCTCGCACTTCTCAGGCGGAAGGGCATCGATACGACCGGGATCCGGCGCGAGAAGGGAAGGACCTTCTTTTGGAAGGGGTATTACGATGGTGATATGAGCGTTGCCCATACGGTGAGGACGGAACTCAATGTTTTTGCGGGTTTCGATCCCGTTATCCACCCCGCCTACCGGAGGACTCCCTTCCTTTTCCTGGCCAACATCCACCCGGCCCTCCAGGAGTCTGTTCTGGACCAGATGAAGAAACCCGAATATGTCGTTTTGGATACCATGAACCTTTGGATCCAGACCCGTAGAGCGGCCCTGATAAGGGTCTTGAAAAGGGTGGATCTGGCGGTCCTCAACGACCAGGAGGTGCGGCTTCTAACCGGCATCACGTCCTTGTCACTGGCCGCCCGGAAAGTCCGCTCCTGGGGTCCGAAGACCGTCATTGTCAAGAAGGGTGAACACGGCGCCTTGGTGGTGGGATCCGGCTGGTCATTCCTGACCCATGCGGTACCCCTTGAAAGAGTTGTGGACCCCACCGGCGCCGGGGACAGTTTTGCGGGTGGTCTGGTGGGTTACCTCGCCTCGAAGGGGCGCGTGGATGCCAGGACTTTGCGGGAGGGGGTTGTAGCCGGGAGCCTGGTGGCATCCTTTACCGTCCAGGGGTTCAGCGTCAAAGCCCTGACGGGCCTGACGATCTCACGATTGAAGTCCCGATTCGAATATTTCAGGGGATTAAGCGAAATCCCGCGAATCCGTGTATAATCCCTCGAAATTTGAGGACCGCCGTTGACGGCAAGGTGGGACGAAGGAGTCAACGGTGGTGAAGGGGGTCCGCAAGGGCCGCCTCGTTGACCGGAAAGACGCCGATTCAACCGGCAATGAACGATTTCTCCTGACCGGGACGGCGGGAACTGTCATGGCCATCCAGACCGAATCCGATTTGATCAAGACTTTCCCTCCTTATTTATTCGCTCGACTGAATGCTGAACGCCATGCCGCCCGCCAGCGTGGCATCGATGTCATCGATTTCACGATGGGTAACCCCGATATCCCCACCCCCCAACCCATCGTCAATAAACTGGTGGAAGTGGTTCGGGACCGGAAGACCCACCGGTATTCCTCCTCCAAGGGGATTCCGGCGTTTCTGAAGGCCGTGTCCCGGTGGTACGAACGCCGTTATCAGGTCACCGTGGACCCGAAGGACGAGGTGGTTTCGGTCATCGGATCCAAGGAGGGGATCGCCCATCTGGGATTGGCTGTCCTCAATCGGGGAGATCGGGTCCTGGTCCCCAACCCCACCTATCCCATCCACCATTACAGCGTGATCATCGCAGGCGGGAAACTGGTGACGGTTCCCATTCTGGAGGGGCTGGAGAATTTCCTCCGGAACCTCGATGCGGCCTACCGGAAGACCCGTCCGCGTCCCAAAGTGGTCATCCTCAATTTCCCGCACAATCCCACGACCATCTCCGTGGATCCGGAATTCTTCCGGGATGTCGTGAAGTGGGCCAAGAAGAACCAGGTCCTCGTGGTCCACGACCTGGCCTATGCCGATATCACCTATGATGGGTACGAGGCCCCCAGCTTCCTGTCGGTCAAGGGGGCCAAGGACGTGGGGATCGAGGTCTTCACGATGTCCAAGTCCTACAACATGGCCGGATGGCGCATCGGTTTTGCGGCTGGAAATTCCAAGGTGATCACCTCCCTGGCGCGCATTAAAAGCTACATGGATTACGGGATCTTCACCCCCATCCAAGTGGCGGCCATCACGGCCCTGGACAGCCCCTTCGAGGAGGTGCGTCGGCGGGCCCTTGTTTATCAGGAAAGGCGGGACATCCTCTGCGAGGGGCTCAACCGGATGGGATGGCCGGTTGAAAAGCCCCGTGCCGCCATGTACATCTGGACTTCCCTGCCTCCCCGGTTCAGGGACATGAATTCCATGGATTTTTCCATGATGTTGCTTAAGAAGGCCGGCGTGGCTGTTTCCCCGGGCACTGGTTTCGGGGACCTCGGCGAAGGGTATATTCGCATCGCCATGGTGGAGAACAAGGATCGCATTCGCCAGGCTCTTCGGAACATCCGGATGTTGTTCCAGTAATCCCCGCTGAACGCGGGTCAATCGACAAGGAGAAAGCAAAGCATGGAAATCGCATCTCGAATGAGCCAGATCTCCCCGTCCGTCACCATGTCCATCGATGCCAAGGCCAAACGCTTGAAGGCGGAGGGTAAGGATATCCTCAATTTCGGTGTGGGCGAGCCGGATTTCAGAACTCCCGGAGTTGTTTGCGAGGCGGCCATCCAGGCCATCCGGGATGGTCACCACAAATACACTCCTGCCGCAGGGACCCTGGAACTGCGCAAGGCCGTGGCCGAGCATTTTCAGGCCGAATATGGTGTTCACTATGAGGGTTCCCAGGTGGTCATTTCATGCGGCGCCAAGCATTCCCTGCACAATGCCTTCCTGGCCCTCGTGAACCCGGGAGACGAAGTCCTGATCCCCACACCCTACTGGGTGACTTATCCCGAACAAGTGAAAATGGCGGGGGGCGTCCCGGTGTATGTGGATTGTCCGGAGTCGGTGGAGTTCAAACTCACTCCCGAGGCCATTCGGGCACGGATCACCTCCAAGACGCGTGTGCTCATCCTCAATTCGCCCTCGAATCCCACGGGGGCCGTCGTAGACCGAAAGACCCTGGAAGGCATCGCGGAATTGGCCTGCAAGCACGATTTGTGGGTCGTTTCCGACGAGATCTACTCGAAGCTGGTGTACGGGACCGAGCATGTCTGTTTCCCGGCCCTCTCTAAGGAGATCTACGAGCGTACGATCCTGGTGAACGGCGCTTCCAAGAGCTACGCGATGACCGGATGGCGCATCGGATACGCGGCCGGGCCGGCCAAGGTCATGAAGGCCATCGCGGATTTCCAGAGCCATTCCACCTCCAACCCGACCTCCATCTCGCAGGTCGCCGCCCGCGCGGCCCTGGCGTTACCCCCCTCGGAGGTTCAGGGAATGGTTGAAGCGTTCGAGAAACGGCGCGATCTCATGGTGGACCTGATCCGGAAGGTCCCGGGCGTTTCCTGCCTGAAGCCCCAGGGAGCCTTTTACGTGTTCCCGAACGTGAAGGCCCTTCTCAAGCCGGGTCGCAAGGATTCGATGGAACTGGCCGATTATCTCCTCGATCAGGCCGGGATCGCCGTCACCCCGGGGATCGCCTTCGGCGCGGAGGGATATCTCCGGTTCTCCTACGCGGCCAGCGAGGAGACCATCCGGGAGGGGATCCGTCGATTCGCGGCCTCCTTGTCCGCTTGACATGACGGGGGCGCTTGAAAAGGCCCCTTGTTTCCGATATATTCGAACATCAGCCGACCGGCCCCGGACGCCCACCGCGCCCGGGGCTTTTTTCATAATATCGTCCACGCGGACCGCGGTTCGACCGGGAGAGGCAGGGGATCATGAAGGAGAAATCGGTCATCCAGATCGGTCTGGTGGGCCTGGGGAACATCGGCCAGGGCGTCGTGAAGCTTCTGGAGAAGAACCGCGCGCTCATCGAAGCCAAGATCGGCGCCTCCCTGAGGATCAAGCGCATCTGCGACCTCGACTGGGAAAGGCCGAGGGACGTGGACATCCCCGCGGAGGTCCGGACGTCCCGCTTTGACGACCTGGTCACCGACCCGGAGATCGACATCGTTCTCGAATTGATGGGAGGGTACGAGCCTGCCCGCACCTTCCTGCTCGATGCCATGCGGCGGGGTAAACACATCGTCACGGCCAACAAGGCCGTTCTCTCGAAGCACTGGGATGAACTCATCGAGACGGCCCGCCAGCACAAGGTGGATATCTATTTCGAAGCGGCCGTCTGCGGGGGCATTCCCGTCATCCAGGCCATCAACGACGGCTTGGCCGCCAACAACATCCTTTCCCTGTACGGCATCGTCAATGGGACCACGAACTTCATCCTCCAACGCATGACCGAGGAGAAACGGTCGCTGAAGGAGGCGGTGGGACTCGCCCAGAAAAAGGGTCTTGCCGAGGCCGACCCCACCCTGGACCTCAACGGCATGGATGCGGCCCATAAGCTCTCCATCCTGGCCTCCCTGGCCTTCTCCAAACGCGTGCGTCTGGAGGACATCTACGTCGAGGGCATCGAGCGGATCACGGCCCAGGATATCGAGTTCGCCCGCGAGGAATTCGGGCGGGTCGTGAAACTGTTGGCGATCGCCAAGGTCATCGATGGAGAGCTCGAGGTGAGAGTGCATCCCACCCTCATCCCCGACGACCATCTTTTGGCTTCCGTGGACAACGAGTACAACGGTGTGCTGGTGACGGGCGATCATGTGGGCACTACGATGTACTATGGCTTGGGGGCCGGGCAATCCCCCACGGCCTCGGCGGTCATGAGCGATATCATTTATGTGGGTCGCAGTCTTCACGACGGCGTGGCGGGCGCGACCTCGAATTGCTGGTTTTTGGGGGATAACCCCTCCATCAAGCGCATCCGCCGCATGGCGGACGCGAAGAGCCGCTTCTACCTGAAGTTCACCGTGGTGGATCAGGTTGGCGTCCTGTCGGCCATCGCCCGCATTCTCGGCGAGCACCAGATCTCCATCGCCTCGGTCGTTCAGAAGGAACGCAAGAAGGGCGACAAGGTCCCCGTCGTCATCACCACGTACGGCGCGGAGGAGGGGAGCGTTCAGGATGCGCTCAAGAAGATCAACGGTTTGCCCTTCATCGTTGAGGAGACCCTGCTGATCCGCATGGACAAGGGGGAATAGCCATGGGACTCTGGCGCGGAATCATCGAGGAATACCGGCCATACCTTCCGGTCACGGAAAAGACCGTCGTCGTGACGCTGAAGGAAGGCGATACGCCCCTCATCCCGGCGAAAAACCTCTCGCGGAAGCTCGGCAACGGCCTGGAGATCCTGCTGAAGTTCGAGGGGGCGAATCCGACGGGTTCCTTCAAGGATCGCGGCATGACGTTGGCCATCACGAAGGCCCTGGAATCGGCTTCGCGGCACGTCATCTGCGCCTCCACGGGGAACACGTCGGCCAGCGCCGCGGCCTATGCCGCCCATGCGGGGCTCGGTTGCGCCGTTCTCCTGCCCCACGGCTCCATCGCTATGGGCAAACTGGCCCAGGCGGTGATGCACGGCGCGATGGTGCTGGCCATCGAGGGCAACTTCGACGAGGCGCTGGCCATCACCCGGAAGATCGCCGACGAGCATCCCGTGACGATGGTGAATTCGAACAACCCCTTCCGCATCGAGGGACAGAAGACGGGGGCTTTCGAGATCGTGGACGCCTTGGGGGAAGCCCCGGATTACCACGCCATCCCCGTCGGCAACGCGGGGAACATCACGGCATACTGGAAGGGCTATCGCGAGTACCACGACCAGGGACGGATCCGGAAGCTGCCCCGCCTCTGTGGTTTCCAGGCCGCCGGTTCGGCTCCCATCGTCGAGAAACGCATCATTCCGGATCCGAAGACCATCGCCACGGCCATCAAGATCGGGAATCCCTACTCCTGGAAGTCTGCCGAGGCGGCCCGCGACGAATCGGGCGGGGTTATCGAAGCCGTCACGGACGAGGAGATCCTGGAGGCGTATTCGCTCCTGGCCTCCCTGGAAGGCGTGTTCTGCGAACCCGCCAGCGCGGCGTCGGTGGCTGGAGTCATCAAAAAGAACAAGAACGGATATTTCACGGAGGGGCGCAGGCGCATCGTTTGCATCCTCACCGGGCATGGCTTGAAGGACCCGGATTGCGCCATCTCCCGTTGTCCGAAGCCCATGGTGTTGAAGCCCGAAATGGGAGCCATTCTGAAGGCCTTGAACCTGTAGAGGAGAGGAACCATGTCACTCATCGTGCAGAAATACGGCGGTTCGTCCGTGGCCGACGCGGGGAAGATGCTGCACGTGGCCAGGCGCATCGCCGCCATGCGGGCGAAGGGGCATCAGGTCGTGGTCGTGGTGTCCGCTCCCGGCGACACCACCGATGACCTGATCGCCATGGCCAAGGCCATCACGGAGTTGCCCGATGAGAGGGAGATGGACGTGCTCCTGGCAACGGGGGAGCAGCAATCCATCGCTCTTTTGGCCATCGCCCTGAAGAGCCTGGGTTGTGATGCCGTCTCGTTCACGGGGCCCCAGGTCGGCATCGTAACCGACGACACCCACATGAAGGCCCGCATCATGCGGGTGGGCGACCGGACCATCCGGGAGGCCCTTCGCCGCGGCCAAGTGGTCATCGTGGCCGGGTTCCAGGGAATGAACAAGGATCAGGAGATCACCACCCTGGGCCGCGGGGGCAGCGATCTCACCGCCGTGGCGGTGGCCGCGGCCATCCAGGCCGATGTCTGCGAGTTCTACAAGGACGTGGACGGCGTCTTCACCGCCAATCCGTCCCTCGTGCCCGAGGCCCGGAAACTGGACGTTGTGAGTTATGACGAGATGCTGGAGATGGCCAGCGCGGGCGCCCAGGTGCTCAATTCGAGGTCCGTGGAGTTCGCCAAGAACTACGGCATCAAGATCCATGTCCGGCCGACATTCAATGAAAAGGAAGGGACGATCGTCATGAAAGAGACCAAAGCCATGGAGAAGATCGTGGTCAGCGGTGTGACCTACAACAAGAACGAGGCCAAGATCACCGTTCGCGCGGTCCCCGACCGGCCCGGCGTGGCAGCCACTCTCTTCGCGGAGATGGGACGAACGGGCGTGAATGTGGACATGATCATCCAGAACATCGGTGACCAGGGCAAATCCGACATCTCCTTCACCGTCGACCGTTCGGAATTGAAGAAGGCCATGATGAAGGTGCGCAAGGTGGCGGTCGAGTTAAAGGCGGGCGATGTCGTGGCCGACGAGGGGATCGCCAAGGTATCCGTGGTAGGCGTCGGGATGAGGTCCCATTCGGGCATCGCGGCCCGGATGTTCAAGTCCCTGGCGGCCGAGAAGATCAACATCCAGATGATCTCGACGTCCGAGATCAAGATCTCGGTGATCGTGGATGAGAAGGATGTCGCCAAGGCCGTGAAGGCCTTGCACCGACAGTTCAAGCTGGGCCGGTCGAAATGAGGGACCCATGGAACGCAAGATCGTCCTTTACGACGCCCTCCTGAGGGAGGGACCTCAGACCGAGGGCATCAACCTGTCCCTCAAGGACAAGCTCATGCTGGCGGCCGCCCTGGACGAGTTGGGCGTGTCCTACATCGAGGGGGGGTGGCCGGGTGCCAACCCCAAGGATATCGCCTTCTTCAGGGAGGCGTCGCGGAACCGCTCGCGCAAGTCCCGCCTGGTGGCCTTCGGCATGACTCGGAGGGCACGGTTCCGTGTCGAGAAGGAACCACTCCTCAAGAACCTCCTGTCGGCCGGCACGCCGGCCATCACCCTTTTCGGGAAGTCGTGGGATCTCCATGTCCGGAAGGCTCTGGGCGTTCCGCTTTCCGAGAACCTCGACCTGATCCACGATTCGGTGCGCTTCCTCAAGAGACGCGTGGACGAGGTGTTCTATGATGCGGAACACTTCTTCGACGGGTTCCGGGCGAATCCCGATTACGCCTTGATGACGCTCCAGGCGGCCTTTTCCGCCGGAGCGGATGCCCTGGTTCTCTGCGATACGAACGGAGGCGCCCTTCCGGACGAGGTGAAGGATGTCACCGCGAGGGTCCGCAGGCGGTTCCCGGAAGCGGTCCTCGGCATCCACTGCCATAACGACGCTGACCTGGCCGTGGCCAACACCCTGGCGGCCGTTGCCCAGGGGGTGACCCAGGTGCAAGGTTGCTTGAATGGTTTCGGCGAACGCTGCGGCAATGCCAATCTCACCTCCCTCATCCCGATCCTGGCCCGCAAGTGGAAGGCGGATTTCGCCCGCCCCGTGGCCTTGAAGCGTCTGACCCCGATCTCCCGGCTGGTGGACGAGATTTGCAACGTGAATCCGCGGGACAACGCCCCCTTCGTGGGGAGGAGCGCTTTCGCCCACAAGGCGGGCGTCCACATCTCGGCTGTCCGGAAGGATTCGGGCACCTATGAGCATGTCGAACCTGGCATGGTCGGTAACGAACGCCGGATCCTGCTGTCCGACCAATCGGGTCTTTCCGTGGTCCTGCACAAGGCTGGTGATCGTCGCATTCGCCTGAAACGGGATACTCCCGAGGCCCGGCAGATCATCGAAACCGTCAAAGTCATGGAAAGTGAGGGTTATCAGTTCGAGGGAGCCGAAGCGTCCTTCGAGATCCTCCTGAAGAAGGTCCTGGGTCGCCACCGTAAATTCTTCGACTTGGTGGGTTTCCGTGTCATCGTGGAGAACCGGGGAGACGGGCGGCTCATTTCAGAGGCCACTATCAAGGTCAAGGTGAACGGGATGCTCGAGAACACCGTGGGCGAGGGAGATGGCCCCATCAATGCGCTAGACAACGCCTTGAGGAAGGCCCTCACGAAATTCTATCCCTCGTTGAAGGACGTGCGCTTGACCGATTTCAAGGTTCGCGTTCTGGATGCCAAGGAGGGGTCGGCCGCCCGGGTGCGGGTCCTGATCCGGAATTCCGACAAGAGGGAAACCTGGAGCACTGTGGGCGTCTCGGAAAACATGATCGAGGCCTCCTGGGAGGCCCTGGTGGATTCCATCGACTACAAATTGATGAAGGACAGCGCGTCGCGCTGAGGCAAGGAGCCCCTCTTCCGTGGATTCCCGTCCCATCGGCATCTTCGATTCCGGACTCGGTGGTTTGACCGTCGTGAGGGCCGTGCGCCGGGTCCTGCCCCGGGAGAGGATTGTGTATTTCGGGGATACGGCCCGCATACCCTACGGGAACAAGAGTCCGCAGACGGTCATCCGTTTCTCGCGCCAGATTGCCCGTTTCCTGAAGGGCCGGCACGTGAAGTTTCTCGTGGTGGCCTGCAATACGGCCTCCTCCTGGGCCCTGGGAGCCTTGAGGCGCGGTTCCGACATTCCCGTCCTGGGGGTCATCGAGCCGGGCGCCCATGCGGCCGTCGAGATCACTCGCAACGGCCGGATCGGTGTCATCGGAACGGAGGGGACCGTGGCATCGGGCGCCTATCCGCGCGCCATCCGCGCTCTTCGGCCCGGGATGCGCGTCTTCCAGAAGGCCTGCCCGCTTTTCGTGCCCCTCGTCGAGGAGGGGCGTGTTTCGGGCCCGGTCACCGATCGGGTGGCGGACGAATATTTGCGCCCGCTCCTGCGGGAGCGGATCGATACCCTGGTGCTGGGGTGCACGCATTATCCGCTCCTGAAGCGCGTACTCCAGCGGCGTGCCGGCCGAGGCGTGCGCATCATCGACAGCGCGGAGGAGACGGCGCGCGTTCTCAAGTGGAGTCTCGAGCAGATCGGGGTGCTCTCCGGGGCGCGGGGTGGGGAGCGCTACTATGTCAGCGACCTTTCCGGGAAATTCAAGGAGCATGCCCAGCGATTCCTGGGTCGCCCCATCCGGAGCGTGACGAAGGTCTCCATCGAGGGGTCGTCGACATCATCCCGGGCTTCGTCTTGACTTCCGCGGCGACGACCTTAAAATGTGAAAAACCAGTCGGGGGGTACGCTTGAATCTTTCCCGCTCCGCCGCCTTCTTCCTGCTCATCCTTGCGCCGTCCCTTCTCTTCGCCGCCAAGGGCAAGTATGCGGCCGCGCCCTCCAATTACGAGATGGTCGAGGCGCCGACCGCCTATGTGCTCCTGCACGGGGGCTATGATCTCGTCGCCCGCATGTACGAGGGCGGCGGACTCTTCGTGCGGGGGAACATCGGTTTCAAGGACCGGCTGATGATCGGTTTCTCGGGTAACGCCACCAATGTCATCGGTCATGGCGACATCGACGTGCAGGAGCCCCGGTTGGCCGTCAAGTGGAAGATCCTGGAGCAGGGCGGATCGCCGGTGGCCCTGGCGGCGGCCTGGGATGACCGGGGATACGGCGAGGCGTATTCCCGCCGCTTCTATCCGGGCCTCCAGAAGGGTTTCTACGCCGCCGTGAGCCGGGAGTTCCCGAAGGCGGGTTTCCTCCAGATGCACGGGGGTGCGAACGTGGTGAGCTTCTCCGATTTCGAATCCGACCGCGACCTGGGTTTCTTCGGCGGTCTCTCCTTCGCCCTCCATCGTTCCTTCGTCGTGAACGCCGAGATCGACAAGGTCCCTTCGGACCTGTGGCAGTTCAACGCCGGTTTCATCCTGGCCTTCGACGAACCCGTGCGATTGGGCCTTGATTTCCGCGACATCAACCGTCCCGAAGTTTTCGCCCGCATCCTGCGTTTGCAATACCTCAGCTTCTTCTGAACGGCACCGCGCCGTTCACCCCGACACTCCTTCCACGCCAGACGTTCCCACGGAGAGCCGCTTGGCCATCAGTCACGATCCGAGGACCCACGAGGGTTTCCTCCTGCTGTACCGGGAACTTTTCGAGCACACGGCATTCCTGGAGGATGCGGTCGTGAGGATGGTTCACGGCCGCCGCGTGGAACGGGATCGCCTGGAGGCCCACTTGGCCCAGATGTCGGCCTCCATCGCGCAGTCCCAGCGGAAGCTTCGCCTTCTCAGTTATCACCGATCTTCCCGGGGCGGGGCGGGGAGCCGCTTCCACAACGACATGGTCAGGGCCACGAAGGCCGTCCGGGAGCAGGTGGCCATCCTCCTCAGGGCCTCCTTCTTGGCCGACCGTCTCCATCCCGGGATGGACTATATCAAGACCCTTTCCGACCTCATCCACAACGTGCAGGGGGCTTTCCAGCACGTTGTCCGCTCCAATGTCCTCATGCCCATCATGATGAATTGAACCTTTTCCCTTCGGAACAAGTGTCCCGAAAGGCGGTTTCCCGTTGTCCGGTTCGAGTCCGGATTCGCCGGGGTCGGACCCTTGCTTTTCAGGCGTCCATGCCTTTGGATGGTATTCGAGGTGATCCCGTGGGAAGAGCAGTGATTCGGTTCGTCCCCCTTGACCGGCTTTCGCCCGAGAGCACCGCCCGCGTGGTCCGAGTCGACCTGCCGGAGCCGGTGGCGGTGAAGCTGGCCGAGATGGGTTTGGCGGTCGGGCGGAAGGTGCGCTTCATTCGCCGCGCCCCGGCGGGGGATCCCATCGAGATCCGACTCATCCATTACCATCTGGCCCTTCGGGCACGCGAGGCGTCCCGGATCCTGGTGCATCCCGACCCGATCCGGAAGGGGAGAAGCCGTGCTCGGTGACTGCGATCGTCGCTCCGGCAGGCCCCGGACCCCGGAAACGCCGCCTTTTTTCGCCGTCGCGGGCAATCCCAACAGCGGCAAGACCACCCTTTTCAACCGTTTGACGGGGATGCGGCAGAAGGTGGCCAACTACCCCGGGGTCACCGTCGAGAAGGTGACGGGGATGCTGGAGGAGAACGGGGTTTCAATCGGCCTGGTCGACCTTCCGGGCATCTACAGTCTCAGCCGGCGTTCCGAGGAGGAGCGCATCGCCAGCGGTGTCGTCACCGGCACCCTGAGGGACATGGCGCCGGTCGTCGGCGTACTCTGTGTCGTGGACTCCACCAACCTTCAAAGGGGTCTTTACCTGGTCCTGCAATTGATGGAAACGAAGGTCCCGGTGGTGGTGGTCCTCAACATGATGGACGAGCTGTCGGCCCGCGGCGGCCGGATCGACCGGAGGAAGCTCCGGCGGCTTCTTGGGGTGCCCGTCCTGGAGGCGTCGGCTTCCCGCGGAGAGGGTATGCCGGAGATCCGGAAAACCCTTCTCGGAGTGAGTCGCCGGGCCGGCCACCCACGACGTTGCGGGATCCGGGTGGATGACCTCAAGTCGGCCGTCCGAAGACAGGAGGTCGCCCGGCGCATCGCGCATTCGGTCACGCTCTCGGTGGTGGAACCTCACATCCTCAGTTCACGCGTGGATGCCGTCGTGCTCCACCCCGTGGCGGGCCCCCTGCTGTTTCTGGCGGTGGTGATCGTCGTCTTCCAGGCCGTCTTCGCGTGGGCCCGTCCCCTCATGGACGGCATCGACCAACTTTTCGTCCAGTCGGGACGATGGGCCGGGATGCTGCCCTTGCCGCCGCTTCTGACGGGATTGCTCCAGGACGGCGTCGTGGCCGGCGTGGGATCGGTGGTGATCTTCCTGCCCCAGATCCTTGTCCTCTTCCTCTTCATCGGCTTCCTGGAGCACGTCGGATACATGGCCCGTGCGGCCTTCGTCATGGACCGTTTCATGTCCCTCGTGGGACTCCAGGGCAAGTCCTTCCTGCCCCTGCTCTCGTCCTATGCCTGCGCGGTGCCGGGTATCATGGCCACCCGGACCATCGAGGACCGGCATGATCGAATCGCGACCATCTTCGTGGCTCCTTTCATCACATGCAGCGCGCGACTTCCCGTGTACCTGCTCCTCATCGGCGCCTTCGTGCCGGGTCGGGCCGTGCTCGGGAGCTTCCTGGGACTCCAGGCCCTGACCTTGATCGGCCTGTACGTCCTTGGGTTCGCGGCCGCGTTGTTCACGGCATGGCTCCTGAAGAGCCGCATCCTCCGCTCGGACGGGACCCCCTTCCTCCTCGAGATGCCTCCCTATCGCATGCCGTCGGGGAAGACGCTGTTCCTGCTCATGTGGGACCGATCGAAAATCTTCCTCAGACGGGCCGGCACGATCATCCTCACGGTGAACCTCGTTCTATGGGCGCTGGCCACCTTCCCGGGTTCGCCCGCAGGGACCCCTGCCGACGAGGCGGCCCGTCGCACCTTCGCGGGAAGGATCGGGGTGGCGATGGAACCCGTCCTGGAACCCCTCGGACTGGATTGGAAGGTTGGGGTGGGGTTATTGACCGCCCAGGCCGCCCGGGAGGTCATGGTGAGCACCCTGGCTACCCTGAACCGGATCGAGGATGGCGACGATTCCAGGGAGGGGTTGGCGACGGCGCTCCGTCGCACCATGAGCCCGGCCGCCGCCTTCGCGCTCCTGGTCTTCTTCGTCTTCGCGCTCCAATGCGCCTCGACCGTGGCCATCGCCCGGAGGGAGACCGGCGGCTGGAGGTGGCCCCTGGCCATGCTGACGAGCATGACGCTGGCGGGGTATGGGGCCGCCTGGATCACCTATCGGACGGCCCTTTTGCTGGGTTTTTCGGGTTTCCCGGGTGTTTGAATCGCGCGCCCATCCCTGATAGATTCTTCCTTCCAAATCGTGCGAGGAGCCAAGCGATGTCCGAACTCTTCATTTCCAGGGCCGGCCGGGATAAGTTGCAGGAGGAATTGAACCACCTGAAGTACGCCAAGCGCAAGGAGGTGGCCAAGGCCCTGGCCGAGGCCCGCGCCCATGGAGACCTTCGCGAAAACGCCGAGTACGATGCCGCCAAGCAGGAGCAGGGCGTGGTGGAGGCCCGCATCGCCGAACTGTCGGACAAGTTGGCCCGCGTTCGGGTGCTTGAGGACGAGAACATCACCGGCGAGCACGTGTCCATCGGATGCGTGGTGACCCTGAAGGACCTCGTCAGCGGCGGCGAGGAGCGCTACACACTGGTCGGGGACGAGGAATCCGATTTCGCCTCGGGCCGCATCTCCATCCGAACCCCCATCGCGAGGGGATTGATAGGGAAAACCGTCGGAGAGAAGGTCGAGATCCAGGTGCCGGCCGGGGTCTTGCGATACGAGATCCTGAAGATCGAAGTAGCGCTTTGAAGCGGCGAGGCGACCGCCCGGTGATCCTTTCCGCCGACCGGGAGAAACTGCTTTCCGTCTCCCGGAAGGCCCGACGGAGCGGGGAGGAGACCCTGCTCGTCTGGCCCCTGGGGAAGCGCCATTGGGCCTGGTTCGTGGCGGGACCGGGTTGCCCTTGCCTCGAGTGCTTCGAGGTCCTGAACCCCAAGATGCTCGCTTCCGGGAAAGGTTCGAGGACTGGTAAAATGCCCTCAACTTTCCGAGCGGATCGGGAAAACTTCCGCAGGGGTCGACTCCCGAGGGGACGCGTTCGTTTCGCTTCGGCGGGAGGTCCCGTCATGGAGCATAGGGTCCATGACGCCTTGAAGTGCCCCGCGCGTCTTGCGGACGAGGGTTTCCGGATCACGCCTTGATGGCCCGCACCGTGCCGCCCGGTCCTTTCCGGGTCCGACCCTCCGATGACCGTCTTTCCTGGACGGGCCGTGTCCTGTTCGAGGACGGGATCGCCCGTTTCGACTGGCCCGGCGTGTCCCTCTCCTTCCGGTTCAGGGGTTCCTCCTTCACGCTGGACCTTTCCGATGGCAACAACGATTACCGCCTCGAGCTGGACGGAAGACCCCTGGAGCCTTGGCGTACCCGTCCCGGCGAGACCGGACGGACCTTCGGGGGCCTTTCGGCGGGGGAGCACGCTATCCGTCTC
>CAZGWJ010000037.1:0-23555 GCA_964529445.1 uncultured bacterium | reverse complement strand
AGGGCTGTTCACGGGGGATGAGGGCCCAAGGCCGGAGCGCGTCCTTCAGGGAAGGCAGAGCTACCACGAGCCCCAACCCCAGAAGGACCCCCAACAGGACGGGATGCCACAACCGGACGAGGGAGAGACCGAAGAAGAGTGAGGACCATAGGATCGCACCCAATCCGGTCTGGAGGGGGATGCGAATGCGTGGATCCGAGTGGGGGGGCAGGATGAGGGAGCGCAGCCGCCGGCCGGCATCGTGAAAGACCAGGAGCAGTGACAGGGCTTCAATGGCCCGGAGAGCGGCAAGGGACCAGAAACGGAGCAAGGCTGACAGGTACGGTTCGGAGCCAGGAGGCATCCGGAATGCGGAGGCCAGGAGGTCGGGGAACGGAACGGATCTGAGAATAAAGTGTCCCAGGACCCATAGGGCCCAGATCGGGAACAGGACCCTCACGAGGAGGGAGGAAAGAGTGGACGGGGCCATGGGTCAAGTCTATTCAAATACGGGTGCGAAGGGTGCGAAAATATCATGATGAACCCAGGGACCTCGCGACAACGGGAGGGTACCCGTCGATGCGTTGGGTTGGCCCCTTCCCGAGGACCTGGAAGCGATGCCGGGAATGGCAAAACTGCGATATGATGCCGACCCTTGGAGGCTGTGTAGGATCATGACCATCTCTTTCCAGGTAACCGCGAAAGATCCCGGGACCCGCGCCCGTTGCGGCGTTTTGACGACGCCCCACGGGTCCATCCGGACGCCGGTCTACATGCCCGTCGGGACCCAGGCGGCCGTGAAGGCGCTATCCCCGGAGGACGTACGGGCGGCGGGTTCTGGGATCCTGCTGGCCAACACCTATCACCTCTATTTGCGCCCTGGGACCGATCTCATCGTGAAGGCGGGGGGCCTTCATTCCTTCATGCATTGGGACGGCCCCATCCTCACCGACAGCGGCGGCTTCCAGGTCTTCAGCCTCGCCCGACTGAGGAAGATCACCGAGGAGGGAGTCGAGTTCCAGTCCCACTTAGACGGTAAACCCTGCTTCCTTTCCCCGGAGGAGGCCACGCGGGCCCAGCACGCGATCGGCTCCGATATCCTGATGGCCTTCGACGAATGCATCCCCTATCCCTCTCCGGCGGAATACGTCGAGGCCTCGGTGGACCGGACGACCCGGTGGGCCGAGCGTTGCCTGGCCGCCCATTCGGCCGCAGGGCGGGAGGAGTTCCAGGCCCTATTCGGAATCGTTCAGGGATCCAATTTCCGACGACTGCGGGAGAAGAGCGCCCGTGCAATCACGGCCCTCCCCCTGCCGGGCTTCGCCATCGGCGGCGTTTCGGTGGGCGAACCCCGGGAGACCATCTACGAGGTCGTGGGCTACACGGCCCCCCTTCTGCCGGAGGACAAGCCCCGCTATCTGATGGGCGTGGGGACCCCGGAGGACCTCTGGGAATGCGTCGAGCGGGGAATGGACATGTTCGATTGCGTGATGCCCACCCGGATCGCCCGCAACGGGACGGCGCTCACCCGCCGGGGACGCATCGTCCTGAAGAACTCGAGATTCGCCGGTGACCTCACGCCCCTCGATCCGGACTGCCCCTGCGAGTGCTGCCGGAACTACACGCGCGCCTACCTGCGACATCTCTTCCAGGCGGAGGAACTCCTCGCTTTGCGTCTTCTTTCGCTGCACAACCTATGCTTCATGAACGAGGTGTGTAACCAGATTCGGGCGGGAATCGAGGCGGGGGATTTTCCGGGCGCGAAGCGCCGGTTCTTCGGCATGTATGCTCCCTCCGGGGCTGGAGACGGAGCGTACCCGTAAACCGCAGGCCTTCTGGTAGAATGATCCCTACTGCGGGAGGCCCCATGCGAGAAGCCTTTTTTTTCCTCATCCTTTCAATGTTCTTTTCTTATTACCCGGTTTCCCGGTCTTTCGCCGCCATCCTTCCCGCCGAACTGACCCTCAAGGACTCGCCCCGGCCCATTCGGGTTGACGGGAAACTCAAGGATTGGCCGGAATCCCGCGTTGTCCTGATGGACCGGGAGGACTTCGTCGCGGAGGGTCGCGGCTTCTGGCAGGGACCCGCTGACGGGAGCGCGAAGGTCTATCTCACCTACGACGCCGAATATCTCTACCTGGCGGCGGTCGTCATGCAGGACCATCCGGCCGTGAACACAAGGGACGGGGCCGAGCTTTGGAACGGCGACTGCATCGAGTTGATGGTGTCCACCCGGCAGGGGCGTCTCGATCCCTTCTTTTCGACGGGTGACGCTCATATTGGGTTCACACCGGGGAACGGCGCCGTCCATCCGCGGGGCTGGTGCTTCCACCGGGACCGGGAAGTCCCGGGTTTGCGGATCTCCTCTCGGAAGACCAACACCGGCTACCTGCTGGAGGCGGCCGTGCCGCTCGCGGCCTTCGGCGGAATGGAGGTCGGACCGGATCGGACGGCGCGCATCAATGTGGCGGTGGGTTTCGCGGGTCCCGTATCGGGGGATCGTCTATTCGCCATCGACCTGACAGGACGCGAACGCAGTTGGCGCGATCCGGGATCCTGGCCGACCGTGCGATTTTCGGGTGCGGCGAAGGCCTCGATTCCCTGGGTGGAGCCTTGGGATTCCCGGGTGGGTCGGGTCCTCGAGGGGACAAAGGAATCCACGCTCCTGTCGGTAGGGGACGTGACCGGGAGGGTCGTGGATGCCGCCGGGAAGGGCGTCCCCGGTTTCAGGGTCCGGACATGGCCACGATCCACTGAGGATCTGACGGCCGCCGACGGGACCTTCCTGTTGAAAAAGGCGAAAGTCTATGACCGGAGCGTTGTTACGGCATCCCGGGATGGATTCTTCACGGCGCTCGCGCCCGTCCGCAGGGGTGCGCCAAGCCCGGAACTCACGGCGGCCCCCCAGCCGTCGGGGACGGGGCCCGGAGGTTTCCATGGACCCGTTGGACGGCTGGACCCCGGGGTGTTCGGGGATGAGTCGGGATGCGCGATATTGCTCGATTGCCCCTCTGATCCGACCGGGTGGGAGGGTTTGAAGGGCATTCTGAGCACGGAACGCCGTGTCATCCTGCGCCTGGATGCCGGAACCCTGGGACCCATCGAGGCGGCCAATCGGGTACGCTCTTGCCGCCGAGAAACGTCCGGGAAGATCCGCGACTGGGTGCTCTCCTTCGCCGGGAATGACAAGGTGGTTCCCGATCCCTACGATCTCGTGAATCGATTCCGGGTTTACTACAATTCTATGAAGACAACGGATCCCTTCATCCATGTCATGGGGCCCGACCTTCCCCTCGACCCTCCCTTCGACGCATGGCTGACACCTTTCTTGCGCTATGACGGGGATATCATCGATGCCTTGGTCCTGCGCTTCGACCCCGATTCGCCTCGGCCTCGACCCCTTCCCGAAATCCGCTGGGATCTCGGGAAGGCCCTCCGGCAGGTCCAATACGGGATCGGGGCCCTGGCCGGCCGTCGGGTTCCTCTCGTCCTGGTGGGAGGGCAGGCCGCCGACGATCCGTCGGGTGAAGATGGAAAAAGCCGACACGCTCTTTGGGCTACGATGCTGGTTGGCGTTGCCTCCCAGGAGGGTGCTCTGTACGCGTTCCCGGCCTTCCCGTCCGTTCCGCAGGCAACGCCTCTCTTCGAGGGTTTCCTGGACGCATGCCGGAACCTCCGGGGGATCCCGGTCGCTTGCGGCTCGCTCATCAGCGGTGTCGAGGTCTATGCGGTGAGGGCCGAAAAGGAACCCGGTGAATGCCGGATCGTGGTGATGAATATCGGGGCCCGGGATGACCGCACTTTGAGGATTTCCCTCGGCAGAAAATCGGGGGATCTTTGGGTGGACCGCGGGCTGGGGAAGCGCATTGAAGCGGACCTGCCAGGCTATGGGATCCTCCGGCTTACGCTGGATGCAAAGGGGAACGTCACGGAACGGAAGGTTTATTCCTTGCCCCGCGTGAAATGAGGACGTGAGATTCACGGTTCCGCGTGGTATCTTATGGCCCGTCCCCGGGGTTCCGACCGATCAGGGGCGGGAGCGGTAAGCATGAAAGCTGAAAAAAGCCGAATGGGCACCCGGAAGAACGCCGGGGCGGGAAAACCTCCGCTCATCGACCGCACGGATTCCCTGGTCTTCACCTACCAGACCCTCGTCTGCCTGATCGTCCTGGTCGGGAACGTCCCCGGGCCGAAGTGGGCCTATTGGGTTGGTCACGTCATCTTCTCAGCTTTCCTGCTCCTGTTGTTCCTCTGGGACCGGAATATCCATCATCCACTCGTTCGGTTCCTGCGAGGGAACTATCCCCTGGTCTTCATCACCTTCTTCTACATGGAAGCCGGCCTCCTGGTGCACGCTTTCTTCCCGGGGACGCTGGATCCGCTCCTCTGGGAGGTGGATCGCTTCCTGTTAGGCGGCGGTCCAGCCCTCTGGGCGATCCAACAGGAAACGATCCCGCCCCGATGGGTGACCGAGTTCTTCCACCTGGGATACAGTTTCTTCTATTTCTTGATGCCCATCGCCGCACTTGCGCTCTGGTTCAAGGGTACCCGTGAGCGCCATTCGACGTTCATGTTCTCCCTGATCCTCACGTACTTCATCCACTACCTGCTCTTCATCCTCCTGCCCGCGCACAGTCCCCGACTCTTCGACCCGGCCCTCCGGGAGCCGCTTCCGGGATACCTGTGGTCGGATCTGCTGCGGTCCACCCTGAAGGAAGTGGCCTATCCCGGCGGGTCCTTTCCCTCTTCCCACGTGGCGGCCTCCGTCATCTGCTTCATGGCATGGAAATCCCTCGGAAAATGGCGATACCCCGTGCTTTTCATGACCCTGGTGATGTTTGCAGGGACGGTGTACGGGCGTTATCATTATGTCGTAGATACCCTGACAGGATTGATGGCGGGACTGGTCCTTTACCGCGTGGCACCCTGGGTGCGGTCGCATTGGCCGGGCCCGACGTTGGCGGCGGCCCGGTCCACTACGAGACGATGACGAGGTGGATGTGGACGAAAAAAGCAAACCTCTAACCGATGCCGAACGGCAGGTCCAACGTCTCGAATCCTTGAGATTGGCCCAGGCCAAGGCATCCCAGGAATCGGCCGAGAAGGCCTTCGATCCCGGTCGCACCTTCGTCGAGAAGACCATCCGCCGGCTTGAGAGCATGAAGGCCTCCTCGCGAAAGGAAGCCCTTCCGGGAAAACCCTCCCTGTTCCGTTCCGATCCGGGACGTATTCACGTCCGGGGCGCGTGGAAAAGCTTCAAACTCACGGATATGCAGGTGAAGGCCCTCGACAAGTTGTCGGCCCGCGAGCCCGGACTTCGGAAAAGCGACGTGGTGCGGATCGCCTTGAACCGGTTTCTCGGCCTGCCTCAAAGCGCCCTCGAGGACGAGTGGGAAGCGCGCGTCGCGGACCTCGTCGAGAAGATCAAAAAAGAGAACCGTTGACTTCGGCCGTCGCGAAAGGACGCCCGTGCGCCCATTCCCGGCGGTTTTTCGTGCCCTGGAGACGCCATGGAGAAGGATACTTCCCGAAAGCGGCTTGAGCAGGCGCGACTCTGCGTTATCACCGACCGGAGTCTCGCGGGTGGGCGCTCGTCCATCCGGACCGTGATGGATGCCCTCGAGGGCGGGGCCCGGATGATCCAACTGCGGGAAAAGAGTCTCCCGGACGAGGTTCTTCTTCCGCTGGCGCAGGAGATCCGCAAACTCACCTTGGCCGCCGGCGCCCTTTTCATCGTGAACGACATCCCGGAACTGGCGGCGGCGGTCGGGGCGGATGGTGTCCACGTGGGTCAACGGGACATCCCGGTCGCCGAAGCGCGGCGGATCGTGGGCCCGGACCGTCTGGTCGGATTGTCGGTGGAGAACATGGACCAGGCCCGGGCGGCCCTCGGAATCGGGGCCGACTATCTGGGTGTAGGCCCGGTCTTCCGCACCCCCACCAAGAGCGATGCCGCTCCCCCAGCCGGCCTTTCCATTTTCCGGGAGATGAAGGATGCCGGGGTGGGAATCCCCGCCTTCGCCATCGGGGGAGTGAACCTATCGAACGCGGAGGAGATCCTCGAGGCGGGTGCCTGGGGATTGGCCGTGGTCTCGGCTGTGGTGGCGGCCCCCAATCCCCTGGAAGCGACCCGGGCTTTCGTCGAAATCCTGATGAAACATCCGGTTTAATCGCCGGTTTTCCGTTCCGTCCGACCTTCTCTTCCGAAGGGCTACTCGGCTTGAAATCCCCGAAAAGACCGTCCTATACTTCGGGTGAGGTGTAATGACCATGCGACTTCCCGTTGTTCTCTATCCCGATCCTCGGCTCATGACGAAAAGCCGGCCGGTCGTCCATTTCGATGCGGCCCTGAAATCCCTCGCGGCCGACATGATTGAAACGATGCGGGAATCCGAGGGGATCGGGCTGGCGGCCGTGCAGGTCGGCGAATTGCTGCGATTGATGACCATGGACGAGCGTTTCGACCGGGAGGACAAGGGCGAAGCCCGGGTCCTGGTGAACCCGGTGATCCAGGAGGCCGTGGGAACGGAATCCTGCGAGGAGGGTTGCCTGTCATTGCCGGAGATCCGCGAAGTGGTGGAACGGGCGGCCCGAGTGAGGGTCAAGGCCCAGGACCTCGACGGCAAGGAACGGGTCCTGGAGTACGAAGGGATCCTGGCCCGCTGCATCCAGCATGAGATCGACCACATGGATGGGAAACTGTTCGTGATGAAGGTCCCCGCCGTGAAGCGCATTCTTTTGAAACCCCGTTTGAAGGAACTGGAAAGGCGTTTCAAGGCAGAAGAAGCAAACCTCCCGAGGAAACGACAGGGCGCCAGCCGCTGAGTCCCGTCCCTTCCGGTAACACTCTGAAGTTTCCGCCTGGATCCCATCGCGGTCCGAACCCGGCACTTCGCCCCTTCGCGCCATGCCTGAATGGGTTATAATCTCCAGGCAGTCATCCTTCCCGACGGCGGTCTATCGTGGAACCCCTCAAGACCCTTTACGTGGGTACTTCCGATTTCGCCGTTCCGGCGCTCCGGGCCCTGGGCGCGGCGGGACATGTGATCGCCTGCGTCGTTACCCAGCCGGACCGCCCCGCCGGAAGGGGATTGTCATTGAAACCCTCTCCCGTCAAGGAGGAAGCTTGTCGGAACGGATGGCCCCTCCTCCAGCCGGAAAGCATCCGGTCATCCGATGTCCTGGAACGACTGACGGCCCTGCGTCCCGATCTCGTCGTGGTGGCCGCCTACGGGCAGATCCTCCCCAAGCCCTTGTTGGACCTGCCCCGCCTGGCCTGCCTGAACATCCATGCTTCGCTCCTGCCGCGACACCGGGGGGCGGCGCCCATCCATCGGGCCATCCTGGAGGGTGATCGGGAGACCGGGGTCAGTATCATGCACATGAGCGAGGGTCTGGACGAGGGCGATGTCGTCCTCGCGCGTTCCACACCCATCGACCCTGACGAGGATGCGGGTACATTGCACGACCGGTTGGCCGGGATGGGGGCCTCGACCCTCCTGGAAGCCGTCGAACTCCTGGTCCAGGGACGCGCACCCCGGATACCTCAGGATCCCGCGAAAGCCTCGTATGCCTCCCGATTGGGGCGCGAACATTGCCGCGTCGACTGGTCCCGTGACGCCCGGGTCCTCCACGACCAGGTGAGGGGACTCTGTCCCTGGCCGGTGGCCGAGACCCTTTTCCGGGGGGAGGCGCTGAGGCTGTTCAGGGCCAGCCCCCTCGAGGGCCGGGGCATCCCGGGTTCGATCCTGGCTGTCGCTCCCGAGGGGATCGAGGTGGCGGCAGGAAAGGGATCGCTCCTTCTCCGGGAGGTCCAGCCGCCGGGCCGGAAGAGGATGGGGGCCCGTGATTTCGCCTCGGGTCACGCCGAGATCAAACCGGGATTCACCTTCCGATGACCTCCCCGAAAGCAAGCCGCGGCCAGGGATCCCCGCGTCCCGGGAAAAGGGGGACGGGGGTCGGCAAACGCAAACCCTTTGCACCCCGTCCGAAGGTCCCCCGGGGTCCCGTCGACCGTTTCGGGAAGGAGAAGAAGGGTCCCCCTTCGACCGTTTCACCCGCGCGACAGGCCGCCTTCGAGGCCCTTCTTTCCATGGAGGGAGCCTCCAAGGTGGGCGAATCCTTCCACCTGGCCCCCTCCTGGAAGGGGCTTTCCCCCCTGGACAACGCCTTGGGGCGCGAGATCGTTTACGGCACCACTCGCATGAGGCTCCTGTTGGACCATCACCTGGCCGCCTTCTGCGACCGTCCGCTCCTGAAACTTTCTCCTTCCGTCCGCATCGCCCTGAGGATGGGTCTCTATCAGGTCCTGTTCCTCGACCGGGTTCCCGCCCATGCGGCGGTCCACGAGTCCGTGACGCTCGTGAAGCGCTCGGATCCCAAGACGACGGGCTTTGCCAACGCCATCCTCCGGAGCCTCGCCGAGAAGAAACCCCTGCCTCCTCCCGTGGCTTCCACGGAGGCGGGGACCCTGGCCCTGGGGCATTCCCATCCCGAGTGGCTGGTCGAGCGATGGCTTGCCCGCTATGGCCCGGAGGATGCGCGCTCCATGCTGGCGGCCGACAACGCGCCCCACTCCCTCTACATGAGGGTCGCGCCCAACCTGCGTGCGGCCGTCCTGGAGGCGTTGGGCAGGGAAGGGTGGCGGGTGGAGCCCATCGAATGGCCTGTCGACGCATTCATCCTGTCGGGGAAGGGGACGGGCCTTTTCGAATCGGAAAGTTTCCTGCGCGGCGATTGGATCGTCCAGGATTGGGCGCCCCAGGCCATGCTGGAACTCTCCCCGCTGAAATCCGGGGACCGGATCTGGGATGTCTGCGCCGCTCCGGGCGGGAAAAGCGTGGGCCTCTCCTGGAAGGCGGGACCTGCCGGCGACGTCCTGGCCAGCGACGTGTCGCCCTCGCGGGTGAAGATCCTGCGCGAGAACCTCCGGCGGGTGGGGGTCCGTAACGTCCGTGTCCACGAAGGCGATGTGAAGCGCCTGCCGGGAGCGGACAAGTTCAACGTCGTCTGGCTGGACGCGCCCTGTACCGGGACCGGAGTCCTTTCGCGACGCGCCGACCTGAGATGGAGACTGGACCCCTCCGACGTCACGCGGCACGCGGCGCAACAGGCGGACCTCCTGATGGAGGTCCAGAGGCGCGTGTATCCGGGCGGATGCCTCGTCTACAGCACCTGTTCCATGGAACCCGAGGAGAATGAAAGGCGTATCGAGGCGTTCCAGGCGGCCCATCCGGGTTTTCGGGTCCGGGAGGTCGGGATTCCCGATGGGTATCCCGAGTTCCGTGCCGCATCCGTGGGATGGGTCGTTCTCCCGACCCCGCGCCATGACGGGGGCTACTTCTGCGTCCTCGAACGCACCATGACCTGACGACTCCGTTCAAACTTGCGGGTTGTTGCCGCATGGGTTATACTCCGCGCCTGATGCGACGCATACCCCAAATCCTCCTGTTTCTCCTCCTGTTGGTTGCATTCTCCCTGCCCAGGAAGGTCCCGCTCATACCGGCCGGGTCCGAGTTCGACCTCGTCATCAAGGGCGGACAGGTGGTGGACGGGACCGGAGCGCCGCCGTACAAGGCCGACGTGGGCGTCCGGGACGGGCGGATCGCGGCGATCGGCGTCCTGGGCGAGTTCCGATCCCGGCGTCTGGTGGACGCCCAGGGTTCCGTCGTCTGCCCGGGCTTCATCGATACCCTTTGCCACAATGAACTGCTCTGGTACAAGGAGGAGCAGGTGCAGGCGCTCCGGCAGGGCGTTACTTCGGCCCTGGCGGGGAATTGCGGTTTCTCGCTCCTCTTCGTGAAAGAGAACCTGGCCAAGCTGGAGCGCTCCCAACCCCTTCTGAATCTCGGCACCCTTGTGGCCCACGGCTCCCTACGGGACCATGTCATCAAGCAGAGGAAGAAGACCCTTGCCTCCCCTGCCGAGATGGTCGCCATGAAGCAGATGCTGGAGAAGGGCCTGGCCGAAGGGGCTTTCGGTCTTTCGAGCGGCTTGGGTTACGAGCCGGGCGAGTGGACCGATCCCGCCGAGATCCAGGACCTCGCTTCCGTGCTCGGCCGATATCCCCACGCCGCCTATTACACGCATATGCGCAATTTCCGTTCCCAGGTTCTTGAGGCCATCCGGGAGGCCGTTTCGGTGGCCCGATCCTCCCGTGTGCCCCTTGTCATCCAGCACCTGTTGTTCAAACTGCCGGGGAACTGGGACTACGCTCCCGAGGGGCTTCGGCTGATCCGCGATGCCCGGAAGGAAGGGCTGGACGTCTATGCGACGGTTTACCCCTACGATTTCTGGGGGAGCGAGGTTCAGATCGAGCTGGCGCAAATGCTCTATTTGCGCCCGGAAATGCTGAAAGCCAGTTATTACAACGACGAGGCGAGGTTCGCGGGAGTCCTGGCGGCCATCCGGAAGCGCCTGGACGAGTACGGGGGCGCCGATCACATCGAGATCACGCGTCTCGATCCCAAGATGCCCCGGGAATACCTAGGCCGCACCATCGGCGAGATCGCCCAATTGAGGGGATTGTCGGAACCCGAGGCGGTGCTGGCCATCCTGCTGGAGAACCGCAAGGCCGTGAAGGTGTGCTACCACGGACTCTCGGAGAAGGCGCTGGAGCAGCAGATCAAGTCGCCCTTCATCTTCTTCGGCTCCGATTCCACCCGGGGCATCCCGCACCCGCGGAACGTCGGCACTTTCCCCCGCCTTTTCGGGGTCTATGTCCGCGAGAAGAAGACGATCCCGCTGCAGGAGGCGGTCCGGAAAAGCACATCGTTGCCGGCTCGATTGATGGGGCTTCGCGACCGGGGACAGCTGAAAGAGGGTTATTGGGCCGACCTCGTGGTATTCGAGCCGAACGTCATCCTCGACGCGGCGACCCCCGTCTCGCCGGACCTTCCTCCCAAGGGCATCCGGGTGGTGGTCGTGAACGGGGCGGTCGTGGTGGAGAAGAACCGTCTCACCGGAGTGATCTCCGGCCAGGTCCTGCGGAGGGCCGAGAAGTGACCCGCCCTCGATTCCGGCGCCTGGAGTGGTTCCTGCTGGTTTTCCAGGCTTTCCTGGTCGCGGCCTTGCTCGGCGTCTGGGGGCATCCCCAGTCTCCGAGGAACCTCGGGCCTTATCTCGCGGGCACGATGGCCTTGCTGGTCTGGTGCCGGTCCGTGACACCCCGGAACGGCTTCGCTCGTGGTTTCTGTGAGTGGGGTTACCTTTACCCCTTCATCCTGGTCAGCTACCTGGCCACGGGGCGGCTCACGCCGCTTTATTGGAACGTGGGGCAGGTTCATGACGCCCTCCTGGCCCGCGTGGACGGCGTCCTCTTCGGAGTCACGCCGGGGCTTTGGAAGAGCGGCATCAACCATCCTGTCATCGTGGAATTGTGCGCCTATGGCTACGTTTCCTATTTCCTGTTCGGACTCCTGCTCGTGGCGTCCCTCTATCGGCGTTACCCCTCCCACACGCGGGTCTTTGCGACCGTATACAGCGCGGTGGTGGTGGCCTTCTACCTCTCCTATCTGGGTTACTGGTTGTTCCCGGCGCAGGGACCGCGCTACATCTGGAAGGAACTTCTGGAACCCCTGAAGGGATACGCGCTGGCGGATTACGCGTTCAACACGATGGACGACGTCTCGCTGGGATTCTACGACGCCTTCCCCAGCGAGCACACCATGTTCTCCGTCATCGCGGCGGTCATCTGGTGGCGGTACAACCGGAGGATGTTCTGGATCATGTCGCCTTTCCTCGTCCTGGCCGTGGCGGCCACGGTCATCCTGCGTTACCACTGGGTGACCGACGTGGTGGTGGGCGCCGCGCTGGCGCCCCTGGTGCTGTGGGTCTCGGAGAGGTGGGGGACTTGGCTGGCGATCCCGCCGGGGTACCGGAAGAGGCGTTAGAAAAGAGAGAATTCCCGATGGGGAACCCTTTCGGCATCCTGCCAGTCTCGGGAACGGCGGCCTGAAAGCTGGTTCGGTTCAGATCAGCTTCTTGTCGAATAACCGGTATTTCTTGTAGAGAACGCCGCCCATGGCACGCACCTCGTTGTTCACGAGGTCGTTGTCCTCCAGCGTCCAGGATATGTCCCCATACCACATCTTGTGTTTCTGCGCCGTCCTCATGGCTTCGATGTGGATGATGGCCTGTATGCCTTTGTTCCGGTACTCCGGAAGCACCCCCATGATGATCTCGCGGACGGTGTTGATCTCACGCCGGTACCAGAGGAACTTGAGGATTCCCGCGAGATCGAATTCGCCGTTCATGTGGATGAGCGCCTGGTTGAGGTTGGGCAGGAGGACGTTCATGGCCACGACCTGGCCGTCCATCTCGATGAGGAAAATGAACTCCTTCCGGACGACCTGCTTCAATTTCGCGGCCAGATGCCGGAACTCGTTCTCGGTCATGGGCACGAAACCCCAGTTCTGGGCCCAGGCCTTGTTGTAGATGTTCATGATGTGCTCGACGTCCCGGTCGAAGTGCTTCATGTCCAGATGGCGGACGACGATGCGGTTCCGCTTGCGGGATCTTTCCGCGACGCGCATGACCCGATCGGGGAAGGGCAGGAGGGACGGCACCAAGTGGCTCAGGAGGTCGTGGGCCTTCGTCATGCCGTGGCGTTCGAAAAGTTCGGCGTAGTAGGGCGGGTTGTGGGGCATCATGACGGGCGGGGGACCGAGGAAACCCTGGATGAGGCATCCCCAATCGTCGTTGGACGAGAGGTTCGCGGGGCCGCGCATGATCTCCATGCCGCGCTCCCGGTTCCACTTCGCTGCCGTCTCCAGCAGGGCGTCGGCCACTCCCTGGTCCTCGATACACTCGAAGAAACCGAAGAATCCCGCCTTCTCGTTGTGGGTCTTGATGTGGTTCTGGTCCACCGTGGCGCAGATGCGCCCGACGAGTTCGCCCTTCTCGTCGTAGGCCATGAAGCATTGGGTCTCGGCGTGCTCGAAGAAGGGGTTCCGACGCTTGTCGAGAAGCTCCCTCTGGTCCGGCAGGAGCGGCGGGACCCAATAGGGATCCTTGCGTCGGCCCTTTTCGTCGCAGTAGATCCTCCAGGGGAAATGCAGGAAGGCCTCGAAGTCCCTCCGGTTCGTCGTCTCGATGGGACGGATCGTGATAGGCATAAGACCTCCAAGAAAAGTGAGGAGTTAGGAGTTAGAAGTGAGGAGTTGTGGCCCAGCCTGACTGCGAAAATGAACTAAAAAAGGGAACAGCGCGGTGTCGAATGCCGTATCGGTGTCCATCCCATCCATCGGTGGCCAAATGGGTCGTGTGGGCTGTGGCGGATCGGCGTTTCTCGGCGGTTCTGCAAGGACGTATACCTCAGGGGATTACGCCGTATTTCTTGCCCACGGTCTTGAAGCTCTCGAGGACCTTGTCCAATTGGGCATCGGTGTGGGTGGCGCTGTAACTGGTCCGGATGAGGGACATCTCGGGCGGGACGGCGGGGGATACCACCGGGGTGGCAAAAACCCCCATCTCGCCCAGGTCTTTCGCCATGGCGAAGGTCTTCAGGTTGTCGCCCACCACGAGGGGAATGATGGCCGACCGCGTGTTCAGCGTGTTCCATCCCTGGGCCCTGAAGGCCTCCCTCATTCGGTTCGCGATGCTCCACAGGCGCTCGGCGCGATCGGGCTCGCGCAGGATGATCTCCAGCGACTTGAGGGCGGCCGCCGTATCGCCGGGGGACAGGGAGGCCGAGAAGATGAGGGGCCGGCTGTTATGTCGCAGGTAGTCGATGACCTTGTGGGTGGAGGCGATGAAACCGCCGATGGAAACGAAGGATTTCGAGAAGGTGCCCATCACGATGTCGACCTCGTCCTGGAGGCCGAAATGCTCGCCGGTACCGCTCCCGGTTTTCCCGAAGAAGCCGAGGGTGTGGGCCTCGTCCACCATCAGGCGTCCACCGTATTTTTTCTTGAGCTCCACGATCTTCGGCAGGTTGCAGACATCCCCGCCCATGGAGAACACGCCGTCCGTGACGATGAGCTTGGGCTGGTCCTTGAGCTTCTGCTGGAGGCGCTCCAGATCCTCCATGTTGTCATGCTCGTACTTGAAGGTCTTGGCGTAGGACAGGTTGCAGCCGTCGAAGATGGAGGCGTGGTTCTCCCGGTCGGAAAGGATGTACTCGCCGCGGGTGGCGATGGTGGACAGGACGCCCAGGTTGGACTGGAAGCCCGTCGAATAAACCAGGGCGGCCTCCTTGTGCACGAAGGCGGCCAGCTTCTCCTCGAGTTCGACCCGGATGTCCAGGGTGCCGTTGAGGAACGGGGATCCCGTGCAGGCCGAACCGTACTTGCGGATAGCCGCGATCATGGCTTCCAGGACCTCGGGGTGGGTGACCAGCCCCAGGTAGTTGTTGGAACCCACCATGATCATCCTTTTGCCGCCGATGGTGACCTCGGTGCCCAGGGCGGCGGTGTTGGGACGGAAATAGGGATAGAGGCCCGCGGCTCGAACCTCGTCGGCGGCGGTCCAGGTATTGGCCTTCTCGAAGATGTCCATGTTTCCCCTTGTGCGGGTGAGTGCGCCGCGATGGGATCCGCGGCGATTGAAAGCGCTAGACGTGACGGCGTATTATAAGGAAACGAGGGGGATTCTCCAAGCGCGCTTGGGCGCCTCTTCCCGGGCTATAGATGCCCAATAATGCCGGAAGGAAAGGAATCATGGCCATTGCATCCCCGATCCTCATTACCGGAGCGTCCGGATTCGTGGGTGGACATCTGGCGGAAGCCCTGGCCCGGGCAGGGAAGCCCGTCCGGCTTCTCGTGCGCGACCCTCGCCGCATCACTTATCCCCTGGCACGGACCATGAAGGTCGTGATCGGGGACGTGACCGACGCGCCGTCCCTGAAGGCGGCGGTGAAAGGCGTTCGAACGGTCTTCCATCTCGCGGGCGTCCTGAAAGGTCTGGGTTATGCCGACTATGAACGGGTGAACGTGGGCGGGACCCGCCTGCTGTGCGAGGCGATGGCGCAGGAACGGGGTATCCGGCGGTTGGTGCTCGTGAGTTCCCTGGCGGCCGCAGGTCCGAGCGAGCCGGGTCGTCCCCGGGTCGAGAAGGATGTTCCCCATCCGCTGAGTTTCTACGGCATCACCAAGCGCAAGGGCGAGGAGGTGGCTCTTGCCTATACCCGCCGATTCGACGTCATCATCCTCCGGCCGGGCGGGGTCTATGGGCCCCGGGATCGGGACGTCTTCGAATACTTCAAGATGGTCCGGTCCGGCCTGGTACCCGTCCATGGGGATGGACGTCAGGAAATGAGCTTCGTTCACGTGGCGGATCTGGTCCAGGCGCTGGTGCTGGCCGCCTCGATTCCCCGGGCGGCGGGGAAGATCTTCTTCATCTCCGATGGCCGACCCGCGACCTGGATGGAATTCCTGGAGCGGGTGGGCGAGGCAATGGGAAAACGCTATGCGCTCCTTCGCGTGCCGATCCCGGTGGTGGGCTTGATCGCGACCGTAGCCGACGGGGTCGCTCGCTTCAGGCGGAAACCGGGCATCTTGAACCGGGACAAGGTCAAGGAGGCCCGTTGCAAGGCATGGACTTGCGACATCGAGGCCGCCCGGAAGATCCTGGGTTACAAACCACGGTTTGATCTGGCATCGGGTGTGGCCGATGCGGTGGCTTGGTACCGGAAGAACGAATGGTTATGATCTCGGAAGGTGCCCGCTTTCCGGTTGGGGTGCCCGGGATGGGTTTGGAACGGGGGCGGCCGATGCGGCGTCTTCACGTTGGCATTGCCTGTCCCTTCGGTTACAATACGCGTCACTCGAGTTCGAGGGGGTTCCGTTGAAGAAAGCCGTCCTATTCATGACCATGCTATTCCTGATGCCAGCCGTTCGGGTTTCCGCCCAAGCCGACTGGTTGGACGCTCTCCTGCCTGCCAACCATATCCTGGAGAAGCTTCCCCTTGTGGACGACGGGGGGAAACCTCTCCCGGTCGGGCTTTTCATGTTCGAGGATTTCAACAACGACGGACGCAAGGACCTGCTCCTGGCGCATCGGGAGGCCGTTCCGACCGATCGGCTGGACCAGCCCCACCCGCAGGCATTGGCTGTGTGTCTATTCGACCCGGCCCGCAAATCCTACAAGCTTTCCATGCAGGACGAGGGCGGGCCCCTGAAATGGGTGCGCATCATGACCCATGCGAAAACCAACCGCAGATTCCTGGTCCTGGAACGCGAGGATTGGCAGGCCGAAACATCCCTGCGCGCTTATACCTTGGGCTCGTCCGGGAAAATGGAGAAGGTCCTGGAGACGCAGTCTCCCTGGTCCTATGCCAACGTGGACGCGAGGGGCACGGGTATCGAGATTCTCTATTCGGGGCGCTCCAAACCGGCCGCTCCCTCGCAGGCGGAAGCGGTCTTCACCTGGAAGGAGTCGTCCCTGCAGTTCGTGGATTCGAAAGAGGTCCCTTTCGCGCGACGGGCGCTCCTGAAACAGCCGACCCCCACCCCGATGGTCGTGGCCGCCAAACCGACCGCAACACCGGCTCCTCCGGCAACGACTGCGGCGCGGCCTGCCGCGGCACAGGCCTCCGCGAAACCGGCTTCGACCGCCCCCTCCGTGGCCGGGGCTTGGTGGCCTCAGCCGTTTTCGGCACCCGACGCCTATGCGAAGCTGACGGAGGACCTTATCCCACGGCGGGTCAAGGGCAACCAACTGACGCCCTTGGGCCAGGAAGCCAAGGCGTTCTTCGACCAGCTTCATGCGGCGGGAATCGGCGGTGACGAGTATTCCGATTATCGCGCCGGCTATCTCACGGTCGTGGCGACGCAATTGTACGGGTTGGGTGACAAGGAGCGGGGTGCCTACTACTTGGACCTGGTACTCAAGTACAGGCCTCAATACCAACCGGCGATCGACCTCAAGGCGAAGGTGGGAGCTCCCTGACGGATGCTTTGCGGATGGCTTGAAGGACCCGATGGGAAGGCCGGATTCACACGGTGTATAAAAGACAAAAGGACGGCCCGAGGGCCGTCCTTTTTGGTTTGATGCTTCGTATGCCTTCGCTTCGAACTTCCCACTTCCAACTGGTACCTCGGCGATCGGGTACTGATCGCCCTATTGGTGCCCGGGGCGGGACTCGAACCCGCACGGTCGCCCATACGCACCTCAAGCGTACGTGTCTGCCAATTCCACCACCCGGGCAGGGACCCTCAACAGGAAGCGTATTATACTTTGAAGGGGGGGGTTGTCAACGGAACGACCGGCGCTCCCCGAGAGGCATGCTTTGAAAAAGTACGTGTTTTCATTCCTCCTCCTCGCGGCCTTCGTCGCGGCGGCGGGATGGGCATCCTTCCGGCCGGACTTCCGGCTTTGGAACGACACCGAATGGGAACCATCGCTTTTCACGGCTCGTTGGGGATCCCGGTCGGTGTCCCTCGTCGGGATGGCTCTCTTGACTCTGGGGTTCGCGGGTTGGACATCCATCCTGGGGCGCTTCCTATTTTCCCCGATCCCTGCGGAGGAACGGACCCTGCCTTCCTTCGCGGTTTCGATCGCGCTATTCTCGGCGATTTCCTTTGCGCTGGCCGTGAACGGCGTTCTCCATGGATCGATCCTGGCCTTTTTCTGCCTCCCCGCCTTGAAGGAAGGGTGGATCGTCCTGCGCGGGTCGATCGCGAGGTTCGCGGGTTCTGGAGGTCGTTGGGCACCCTTCCTCGCCGTCCCTTTCATCCTCCTCTGGTTCCCGGAATTCCTGGCGCCGCCGCTCGCTTGGGACGCCGTTCTGGACCATTCGCGGTTTGCCCGGGAGGTCGCCCGCACCCGAGAGCTGCCTCTCCTTTGGCCGGATCACACGGGGAATATGCCCAAATTGACCGACATCCTCCTGGCCGCGCTCCATTCAATGGGCGGCGAGGCCCTCGCGCGCATGGGGAATCTCCTTTCGCTGGTCCTGGCGGTTCTCGGACTGCGTCACCTTTTCCGCGCGACGGGGGAGGCGGTCCGGATCGCGACCGTCATCCTCCTCTCCAGCGGCGCCTTTCTCTTCCTCTTCACGTTCGGTTACGTGGAAGGTTTCCTGGCGGCCTTCTCCCTGGGCGCCCTGGCTTGTCTGGTCGAATCGCTCAAGGGAGGGAAGCATTCGTCTTCCTGGGCCGCCGCATCGGCGTTCCTTCTCGGGTGCGCAATGGGCGTGAAATACACGGCGGTCCTTGCGGCGGCGGGTCTCCTCGCGGTCTGGCTGTTTCCTCCGCGAGGAAGCGTGCGGCCCCGTTTATCGCTGGCGTGGGTGGGATGGGTCCTCCTCCCGGTCCTGCCTTGGTTGTTGAGGAATGATCTATCCCACGGGAATCCCGTTTACCCGCTTTTGACCGGTCTCCTCGGGGCCGGGCCGGACGGGTACTCCCCTGGAATGGAGAAGCTTCTCATGGCCGACACGGGCTCTCCCGCTTCCCTGGCGCCCGCCGATGTCCTCCGGAACGTGTGGCGAGCCTTCTTCACGCCTGAAAACCAGGTCGGCGCCTTTTTCTCGCCGCTCGTTCTCATGGCCCTGCCCTGGGCCGCGCGCGCCTGGAAGGATCCCCGGGGGAGGGCGCTCGCGCTTTTCGCGGGCGGTTCGCTCCTGGCGTGGTGCTTGGTCGCGACGAGCTTGAGGCACGCGGCGATCCCGATGCTGGCGCTCGCGGCCTTCGCCGGCCTGGCCTGGCAACCGACAGGGGACCGTTCGGCCCGTTGGGTGTTCGCGGCCGGTTGGGCGGTTTCCTTGTGGCTGGCCTTCGCGGCCCAATTGCGCACCGACGCACCCTGGCCGGCGGCCCTGGGACTCGAATCGCGGGATTCCCGATTGGCAAGGCATTATCACTTCGACCGGGACGTCTTCGCGGCCTATCGGGCCGTCGAGAGGGATGCGACGCCGGGCGACCGGGTCCTGGCACACGGCGTTTTCCAGGCCTATCCGCTGAAAGCCCCGGTCCATGTGGATTTCAAGTGGAAGACTCCGCACCTGTACCGATGGGGCCATGAGACCGGGACGGCGAAGGGACTGGCGGAGAACCTGAGACGGCGCGGCATCCGTTACATCCTTTACCAGCGCGAGGAGGCGTCCCGGATGGTTCCGAAGGGCGCCCCCGATTCCCGCAAAACGGGTGAAACACCGACCACGATCCTCCCGGGGATGGAGTCGGCCGAATTCTGGGGGCGTCACGTCGAAATGATGTTCGTGGGCGACAACACGCTGGTCTATCGTTTGGCAACCCCCACCCCGCCAAGGCGACACCCGGTCATCGACACGCCCGACGATTCCCTGGATGGGACCGCGATGCGGTGGCTTCGCAGGGCATCCGAGGCCCTGGATCGCAATGATTGTCCGGGCGCCATGGAGGCCGTCGGAAAGGCTCGCTCGCTCGGCTTGGAGAACGATGAGTTGGCGGTTATCATGGCCTCGTGCCTGAAAAGACGGGGTCGTGAGGTTGAGGCCCGGCGCGAGGCCGATCGGGCCGTCTTGTGGCGGTCGGTGCTGGAAGAGCGGATCCGGAAATCCATGAATGATGAATAACCCCGCCCGGGACGGCGGGGAAAGGCCGATGCTCCTGACGGGGGCCGGCGTTCGCGGGGACCTTCCGGCCGGCAGAAGGGATGACTGGCGATCATGGAAAGAGAAACCTGCCACCGGATAATCGCCCTGAGGGCGATCCTGGCGCCGCTTCTAGTCCTGGGGGTCGTCGGCACGGCTTTCGCGCTCGAAGCCGTATTCGCCGTGAACCGCTCGGTCTATCGGCCCGACCTGGATGCTCCGGTGACCTTCCTCCTGCGCTCTCCCGAATACGGCAAGATGGGCGTCTGGATCTACAACTCCTCCGGCGAGATCGTGGATCATCCCTATTCCGGCGAGGCGATGGCCGATCAACCGGTGACGATCGAATGGAAGGGGAAGTCCACCGCCGGGGAGGATTTGTCCGCGGGCATCTACCTGATCTACCTGAGGACGGAATTCGAAGCCAGGGTATTGAGACTCCTGCTCGTTCGATAATCGCTGGGTCGGTGTCGTCCTATGAATCCCGGTCTGCGGTTCGTCGATTCAGTATGGGGAGTCGCGGCTGTCCAAGATCACCCAACCACCGATGTAACCCGGGACATCCCCTCATCGACGAGACCTCGTCGAAGGCGGGCCTCTTCGTGGTTCGAGATGTCCTTATTTTGGATGAGAGTGATTTCGCGGCAGGGTTTTCATCGGGCGTACTGGAGAGCGTTCCTTTTCATGCGGCATTCCCGGCCGACGCGGATGCCTGCCGCCAGCCGTCCCCGGCGCCGCGCATCGCGAAGCCGGAGGACCATGTCGTTCTTCAGGTCCCATGGGGACACGGGGTTGATGTAGATCTTGGTGTTCCCCTCGAAACCCGCCTGGTTCAGCGTGCGCCACTTGATCAGGATGTGCCAAGGCATCGGGGTCCGCGCATGGCGCGGGGAGAAGTACCATTCCTCGTTGCAGGGGATTCGCGGTCCCATGGCCGCGTGGCAGGCATGGACCAGGTCGGAAACATGACGGAAGTCCCGGTCGCCATGCTCCTCGGGCCGCGCGGATCGGCTTTTCGAATAGACGCCCAGGGTGGGATAGCGGTGCCCGAACTCCGAGAGCACGACGGCGCCTTCGTTCTCGGCCACCACGACATCCAGGCGGCGCGCCGGGTTCGTCAGGAGTTCGTTGTAGGCGTCGGGCCTCTTGCGGACCATCTCCGTCTCGCGCTCGATGGAAACACCCCATTCGTCCAGGCCGACCAGCTGCTTGTGGAGGTGGTCGAAAGAGGCACCCGCGGGTTTCAGCCAATTCTGGAAGACGGTCACGAAACGCACATGGGGGTTCCGCTCGTAGATGGAGGACATGGCCTTGACGGTGAATCGCAGGAACACGGCGTGATCGTCGGGCGGCATGGATCCCGAGGAGTACAGGTCGCCTTCGTCGCGGGCGCCGGGCGCGAAATGCCTTCCCGAGACGACCAGGTCGTGGGAACCCCCGAAGAAGGCGTCCAGCAGGGAGCGTTTCAGGGCGGCGGGGGTCGTTCGGGGATTCCTTCCGGCCAGACGCAGTTTGGTGGCCAGCAGGTTTTCCACGTGGCGCTTTCCGGCAGGGTCCGCCAAGTAGGCGCGTTTCCACGCGGCCAGGGTTTCTGGAAGGCGATAGCCGTGATTCTTCGCCCAGTAATCAAGCGTCACGATCTCGAAGAGGTTGGCGAAACACCGGAACGCCGCCTCGGACCCGCTCACGAGCGAGGGCGCCAGTCGGTCCAGCGCGAAGGAACCACCGCGTGGCAACAGGAGGACCCGCGATTTCTCGGGCGGAGTTTTCAGGTAATGGGCACGGCAGAAATCACAGTGATCCTCGATGGGGCGGGGTTTCAGGGGCTTGGCCGGAAGGGGGGAGGAGCGGGGAAAGGGACGGTGGGCGCGGGAGGGCACCGTCCAGACCTCGGTACCCGTGAAGGGATTCACGTGCTTGAGGGTTCCGTCGGGCATCCGCTGGACGAGGGGAGGCGTGGGTTTCATGATCACCCATCTTACCTTCCGGTCCCGCGGGGGGGCAACCCGGGTCGAATTGAATTTGTTCGGCTGGCCCCGCTTGGCCATATAATAGGCGGGTCGAGAGATGCGAATGAAGACCCATTCCTCGCTTCAAGGGTGACTTCGTGAAGATCCTCTGCCTGACCGATTACCGCGGTGCCCGGGATGTCCTGCCGCTCATCACGCGCATGGTTCCCATGGAGGATCCGGATCTCATTCTCTATTGCGGCGGTTCGATGAAGGGCAACCGGCGCATCACCGAGTATTTGACGGCCCGGAAATTCCACAGCAAACCTTCCATGGATGGCGCGGCCATCCAGCAGGAGATGCGTTCCGACATGGAGCACCTCCAGCAATTCATCCTGGCCCTGGCCGATACCCACAAGCCCGTTTACATCGTGCCGGGATTGTGCGATGCCCCCGAGTCCTACTATTTCAAGCAGGTGTACAACTACGCCAACATCTACCCGAACCTGAGGCCCGCCCACGAGATGATCTTCCGCGAGGAGGGTTATCTGGTGGCCGGCTTCGGCGGGGACCTGGGCCGTTCCGAGGATGATCGGGAGTTCCTCCTCCAGTACAACACACAATGGCCGGCTTTCGCCCTTCGACGGCTGGAGTACATGCCCGGTGACAAGATCCTGATCTTCCATTCGCCTCCCGTGTGCCGTCTCGACCAGGGCGAGGAGGAACGCGTGGGCGTCCTTCTGATCAACGAGATCATCGAGAAGGTGGCCCCGAAACTCCTGGTCTGCGGCATGGCCGAGAAGGGGCAGGGCACCGTGAAACTGGGGGGGACGACCGTGGTGAACCCGGGTCCCCTGAACCAGGGACATTACGCCATCGTGGATTATCCGCTCATGGAAGTGCGTTTCGAGAACCTCGTCAACCTGCCCGACGGCGAATGATCCCCTGCGGGCGCGGTCCGGTCCCAGGGCCGCATCCCCTCCGCGGACTTCATCCCGCATTCCTTCCGTCCGATGAGCGGAAGGAAAACCCGTTGTCCCCGAAGGAGCGTGCCTCTTGAACCCCTTGTTGGAGGTGAAGGACCTCCGCGTCGTCCTGGAGGGCGACGGCACTCCCGCCGAGGTGCTTCGGGGAGTGGACTTGGACCTGGGGATGGGGGAACGGATCGCCTTGGTGGGCGAATCCGGGTGCGGAAAGAGCATGACGGCCCTCTCCCTGATGGACCTTCTTCCGGACCCTCCCATGCGAAGGACGGCCGGGAGCATCGTCTTCAAGGGACGCGATCTCTCGCGCGCTTCGCGTGAGGAATGGCGCAAGGTGAGGGGCTCGGGCATCGCCATGATCTTCCAGGAGCCCTTGACCTCCCTGAACCCGGTGTTCAAGGCGGGTGAGCAGGTCGACGAGGCCGTCCGGGCACATTCGGGCTTGGACCCGGCCCAGGCGCGGGAACGGACGCACGCCTTGTTCCGGGAGGTGGGCCTCCCGGATCCGGCCCGCGTGGCGGAAAGCTACCCGCACCACCTGTCGGGAGGGATGTGCCAGCGGGTCATGATCGCCATGGCCCTGGCCGGCCGTCCATTGCTCCTCATCGCCGATGAGCCCACGACCGCGCTGGACGTGACGGTCCAGGCGCAGATCATCGAATTGCTCAACCGCCTGTCTTCCGAGCGCGGCATGGGCATCCTTTTCATCACCCACGATCTCTCCCAGGTCCGGCATGCGGCCGATCGCATCGTCATCCTCTACGCGGGGATGGTCGTGGAGGTGGGCAGCCCTGCCGCCATCTTCCGGCACGCCCGCCATCCCTACACTTCGGGTCTTTTGGCCTGCCAACCGGCCCTGGCGCGCCGGGGCGAGCCCATCCGCGCCATCGGTGGAGCGGTGCCGGGACCGAGGGACCGCTTTCCGGGATGCCCGTTCGCGTCCCGCTGCGCACGCGCGCAGGGAAAATGCTCGAAGGCGGTGCCGTCCCTCGAGATCCGTTCGGAAGGGCATGGTTTCCGATGCTTCTATCCGCTCTGAACCTCGTCAAGCGGTTCCCGGTCCGGCGGAGCCTGTTCAGGGGCACCACCGAGTCCCTCACGGCCCTGGCCGGCGTGTCGATGCAGGTCGCC
>CAZGWJ010000036.1:0-25498 GCA_964529445.1 uncultured bacterium | reverse complement strand
TTCACGGAGCGCATCAAGTTCTCCGCGTTCTGCGTCTTCTCGCTCCTGTGGGCCACCCTCGTCTACGACCCGGTCGCCCATTGGGTCTGGGGCCTGGGCGGGTTCCTGCGGAACCTGGGGGCGCTGGACTTCGCGGGAGGCACCGTGGTGCACATCAATGCCGGCATGGCCGCCCTGGCCGCCGCCCTCGTCCTGGGGAAGCGGCAGGGCTACCCGGACAACATGTCGCCCCCGCACAGCCTGCCGCTTGCCGCCCTGGGGGCGGGGCTCCTCTGGTTCGGCTGGTTCGGGTTCAACGGAGGGAGCGCCCTGGCCGCCAACGGCCTGGCCGCCAACGCCCTGATGGTCACCCATGTGGCCGCGGCCGCCGCCGGGCTGTCCTGGGCCGCCATCGAGTGGGTGGCGCTCAAGAGGCCCACGGTGCTCGGCATGATCTCGGGCGTGGTGGCCGGGCTGGTCGCCATCACCCCGGCCGCCGGATTCGTGGACGCGATCGGCGCGCTCCTCATCGGGATCGGCTCGGGCGCGATCTGTTACTTCTTCGTGACCTTCATCAAGGCCCGCCTGGGATACGACGACTCGCTGGACGCCTTCGGCATCCACGGCGTGGGCGGCATCTGGGGCGCCCTGGCCACGGGCTTGTGGGCCACGAAGTCCGTGAACCCGGGTGGGGCGGACGGGCTCTTCTACGGGAACCCGCAGCTGCTGGGGATCCAGGCGACCGCCGTGGCCGTATCGGCCGTCTTCTCCTTCGCCGCCTCCTGGGCGATCTTCAAGGTCGTCGACTCCTTGATGGGGTTGCGGGTGACCGAGCACGAGGAGCGCGTGGGCTTGGACCTCACCCAGCACCGCGAGACCGGATACACGATCATCGACTAACGTGCCGCCCTCACCCCGGGGACGCGAAGGCGCGAAGAGGGCTCGGGGATTGCACGGATGGGATTGGATGGCTTCCCGAGCAGGGCGCGTTCAAAACAGGCGGGGAAGCCGTCGGCGATGTCGAAACAGTAAATCCGAAAAGGAGAGGATCATGGACAGGAAACGGATACCCATCATGCTGGCAGTGATGTTCTGGATGGTCGTCGGGGGTGCCGGTGCGGAGGGTTCGCCGGTCGTTTTCGGCATGGACCACGCCGTGCAGTCCCGCTACCAGTGGCGCGGGTTCACCCTGGACGATTCCCCCGTCCTTCAGCAGGGCGTCCGGGCGGGGATCTCCGGGTTCACGGCCGGGATCTGGGGCAGTTTCGGGATCGGGACGGGACCGGCGGACGCCGACGAGGTGGATTACACCCTGGACTACACGAGGGCGCTTGGACCGGTGAATCTTTCCCTCGGGTACATCGTGTACGATTTCCCGTCCGCCGACCTCTACAGCCGGGAGTTCTACGCGGGTCTCTCGGCCGCCCACTTCCTCTCCCCGCGCCTGACCTGGTACCACGACCACGGCGACGAGGAGAAGGGGGGCGGCACGGGGGATTACCTGGAGGGGGCCCTGGAGGTCTTGACGCCCCTGGGGAAGGGGCCGGTGACCTGGAGCGCCCGGGTGTTGGCGGGTTACAACCGGCATCTGTTCATCGAGGGCGAGGGACTGGATGTCACCCTGGGCACGGGTTTCAACTGGGCCGTCACGGAGAAGGTCTCGATCAGCCCCGGGATCGCCGTCACCCTGCCGTTCGGTGACCTGGAGGATCCGGCCGACGGGGGGCAGACCCGGGAAACCGTCGTGGGAATCAAGTTGGCCTGCGCTTCATAGAGAAAGGGAAAGGGGAAAGCCATGAAATACATCATCGCCGTCATCCAGCAGGACCGCATGCATGAAGTGCTCGACCGGTTGGAAGCCCGCGAGATCCACCTGGTCACCGTCACGAGCGTGATGGGCCGGGGCCGACAGAAGGGGGTGGCCGAGGTGTACCGGAGCCACCGGGAAGCGGGCAACCTCCTGAAGAAGGTCAAGATGGAGATCGCCGTGAACGACGACTTCGTGAAGCCGGCCGTCGAGGCCATCACGGGGGGGGCCAAGACGGCCCAGGTCGGGGACGGGAAGATCTTCATCCTCGATCTCGAGGAATGCATCCGCATCCGGACCGGGGAGAAGGGAAAGGCGGCCATCGGCTGATCGGTTTTTGGTATGAAAAGTGGGCCAAAAGGAAAGAAAGTGGCCCACTTTTCGTATTCGGGTCGACCATAAGCCGATACGGAACAGGTTAAATAGCTTTGTAAAACAATGGTTTCTCTGATTTTTCGCGAATTTTTCTGGAATGGCCCGCTCCTTGCTTTAAACAAGCAACGTTAGCGGGCTTTTTAACAACCTAAAAAGCTCGAAAACAAGGGGGATGTCATGCAACCGAAGGAATTCCTGGAAATCGCCAAGAAGAACAACGCCGAGATGATCGACCTCAAATTCGTCGACCTCCTGGGGACCTGGCAGCATTGCTCGTATCCGGTGAAGGCCCTGGACGAGGGGACCCTGAAGGAAGGCCTCGGGTTCGACGGGTCCTCCATCCGCGGATGGCAGAGCATCCACCAGTCGGACATGATGGCCATCCCGGACCTCGACACGGCCCTGATGGACCCCTTCTTCGAGAAACCCACCCTGAGCGTGCTGGCCAACATCGTGGATCCCGTCACGCGCGAGCCCTACAGCCGGGACCCCCGCAACGTGGCCCGGAAGGCCGAGAAGTACATGGCCGATTCCGGCGTGGCCGACACCTGCTACATCGGCCCGGAGGCCGAGTTCTTCATCTTCGACGAGGTGCGGTACAACCAGTCCCAGAACAACGCCATGTACCAGATCGACTCCGTGGAGGGCGCCTGGAACACGGCCCGCTTCGAGGAGCCGAACCTGGGCTACAAGCCCTCGTTCAAGGGCGGCTACTTCCCGGTGAGTCCCACCGACACGTTCGGCGACCTGCGCGCCGAGATGGTGGCCGAGATGGAGAAGGTGGGCATCGTCGTGGAGGCCCACCACCACGAGGTGGCCACGGCCGGCCAGAGCGAGATCGACATGCGCTACGCGCCGCTCCTCAGGATGGCCGACCAGTTCATGTGGTACAAGTACATCGTCAAGAACGTCGCCAAGCGCCGCGGCAAGACCGTGACCTTCATGCCCAAGCCCGTGTTCGAGGACAACGGTTCCGGCATGCACACCCATTTCTCCCTGTGGAAGGGCGGGAAACCCCTCTTCGCGGGGGACGGTTACGCCGGGCTTTCCAAGCTGGGCCTCCACGCCATCGGGGGGATCCTGAAGCACGCGCCGGCCATCCTGGCCTTCGCGGCTCCCACCACCAATTCCTACAAGCGGCTGGTCCCGGGCTACGAGGCCCCGGTGAACCTGTGCCTTTCCGCCCGCAACCGCTCGGCCTCCTGTCGCATCCCCATGTATTCGAACAGTCCCAAGGCCAAGCGCGTCGAGTTCCGCTGCCCGGATCCGAGTTGCAACGGCTACCTCACCTGGCCCGCCATGCTCATGGCCGCCCTGGACGGCATCGAGAACCGGATCGACCCGGGCGACCCGCTGGACCGGGACATCTACGAGATGACGGCCGAGGAGCTGGCGGGGACCCGCAAGACGCCGGGGTCCCTGGAGGAAGCCCTGAACGCCCTGGAGAAGGACCACGACTTCCTGACGAAGGGCAAGGTCTTCACCCCGGATGTGATCGAAACCTGGATCTCCTGGAAGCGGGAAAAGGAGCTCGATCCCATGCGATTGAGGCCCGTGCCCTACGAGTTCCATTTGTACTATGATTGCTGAGGCCAAGCGCGGGGTTTCCCCGAGCACCGGGGCCTGAACGGCCCGAGTCGGATCCCGGACCCGCCCTGGCGACGACCCGCCTGGGTGGGCCGGGATTTTTCATGAAGGAACCGGCGGGGGATCCGCCCCGCGAGCGAAGGGAGGGGATGACCATGGCGAAGGAATCGGACAGGCCCCTGGTGCCCCTCGACGCGGGACGGGACGCCTGCGGGGTGGGCTTCGTGGCGGACCTCTCGAACCGGCCCTCCCACCGGATCGTCCGGCAGGGCGTCGAGATCCTCCGGAACCTCGCCCACCGCGGCGCGACCGGTTGCGAGCGCAACACCGGCGACGGCGCGGGCATGCTCGTCCAGGTGCCCGACCGTTTCCTGAGGAAGGCCGCCGGGGAACTCGGCTTCACGTTGCCGCCGGCCGGCTCCTACGGCGTGGGTTTCGTCTTCCTGCCCTGGGATTCCTTCCAGGCCGGCCTCTGCGAGAGGATCCTCGAACGCATCGCGAAGGAGGAGGATTTCGAGGTCCTCGGCTGGAGGCGCGTGCCCACCGACAACAGTTCCGTGGGGCCTTCCGCCCTCTCCTGCGAACCGGTCATGAAGCAGGTCTTCCTGGGGCGCGCCTCGGAAGTCCAGGACGCGGACGAGTTCGAACGGCGACTGTACCTGGTGCGGAAGCGCGTGGAGAACGCCGTCCTCGCCAGCCCCGGGATCCGGCAGAAGGCCTTCTTCGCCATCCCCAGCCTTTCGGCCCGCACGGTCGTGTACAAGGGCATGCTGACCCCCGAACAGTTGGAACCGTATTTCCCCGACCTGGCGGACCCGGATTTCGAGTCCGCGCTGGCCATGATCCATTCCCGCTTCTCCACCAACACCTTCCCGTCCTGGGAACTGGCCCAGCCTTTCCATTTCCTGGCCCATAACGGCGAGATCAACACCCTGCGGGGCAACATCAACTGGATGCGCGCCCGGGAGAACCTTTTCGAGTGCCCGCATTTCTCGAGGAGCGACATGCGGCGCATGCTTCCCATCGTCCAGGAGGGGAAGTCCGATTCGGCCACGCTGGACAGCGCCCTGGAGATCCTCGTCATGGGGGGGCGGTCGCTCCCGCACTCCGTGATGATGCTCATTCCGGAGGCCTGGTCCGGTCACGCCGCCATGCCGCAGGACAAGAAGGACTTCTACCACTACCACTCCTGCCTCATGGAGCCCTGGGACGGTCCGGCTTCCGTGGCCTTCACCGACGGGCGCGTCATCGGCGCGGTGCTGGACCGCAACGGCCTGCGGCCCTCCCGCTACTACGTCACCTCCGACGGGCTGGTCGTGATGGCGTCCGAGGTGGGCGTGCTGGACATCGATCCGGCCCGCGTGGTCCGCAAGGGACGGCTCGAGCCGGGGCGGATGTTCCTCGTCGACCTGCGGGAAGGGCGCATCATCGAGGATCCCGAGGTGAAGGACGCCGTGCTGAAGGCCCAGCCCTACGGGCAATGGCTCCGGGAGAACCTCGTGGCCCTGGAAGACCTGGAGCCGGCGCCCCATGTGCCGGGTACGGACCACGGAACGCTCCTGCAGAGGCAGAAGGCCTTCGGGTATTCCCACGAGGACGTGAAGATCCTGCTGACGCCCATGGCCGTCGACGGCGAGGAACCCATCGGCTCCATGGGGGACGACACCTCGCTGGCGGTCCTTTCCGAGAAGCCCCAGCCCCTCTTCAACTACTTCAAGCAGCTCTTCGCGCAGGTCACGAACCCTCCCCTGGACGCCATCCGGGAGCGCCTGGTCGTCACCATGGAGACCACGCTGGGGCCGGAGGGCAACCTGCTCATGCCGGGTCCTTCCTCCTGCCGGCAGATCGAATTGAAGAGCCCGATCCTCGGCAACGAGGAGATGTCCAAGCTTGCCCGGGCCTCCCAGCGCGGTTTCAAGTCCGCCACCCTCCCCATCCTCTTCAAGGTGGCCGATAACGGGCGCGGCATGGCCCGCGCCCTGGAATCCGTGTGCGACAAGGCCAGCCGCGCCGTGAAGGACGGGTGCTCCATCCTCATCCTCTCCGACCGGGGGTTGGACCGGGAGAACGCGCCGCTCCCGAGTCTGTTGGCCCTCGCGGCCGTGCACCACCATCTCATCCGGCGGGGTGAGCGCACCCGGGTCGGTCTCGTCGTCGAATCCGGCGAGCCGCGGGAGGTGCACCACTTCGCCCTGCTCCTGGGATACGGAGCCAACGCCGTCAATCCCTACCTTGTCTTCGAGACCCTGGACGACCTCGTCCGGCGGGATGTCCTCTCCGCGGGCACCAACCATCCGACGGCCATCCGGAACTACCTCAAGGCCGCCCACAAGGGCATCGTGAAGATCATGTCCAAGATGGGCATCTCCGCCATCCAGAGCTACCGGGGGGCCCAGATCTTCGAGGCCATCGGGCTCAACGGCGATCTCGTGGACCGGTACTTCACCTCGACCGTGACCCGCGTCCAGGGCATCGGTCTGGATGAACTGGCCCGGGAGGCCGAACTGCGGCACCAGGCGGCCTTCCCCGCCCGTCCCGCCCGTGAACTGGACCTGGACAACGGAGGCCGCTACCAGTGGCGGCAGGACGGGGAGAAGCACCTCTTCGATCCGGAGACCGTCCAGAAACTCCAGCACGCCGTGAGGAGCGGCAGTTACGCGACTTTCAAGGAGTACTCCCGCGCCGTGGACGATCCGTCCCGCGGCCTGGTCACCCTGCGGTCGCTCATCCGCTTCAAGAAGGGGGATCCCGTCCCGCTTTCGGAGGTGGAATCCGCCCGCGAGATCGTCAAGCGCTTCGCCACCGGCGCCATGTCCTACGGCTCCATCAGCCGCGAGGCGCACGAGACCATCGCCATCGCCATGAACCGCCTGGGCGGGAAGTCCAACACCGGCGAGGGCGGGGAGGACGAGGCCCGCTTCACGCCCGAACCCAACGGCGATTCCCGCTGTTCGGCCATCAAACAGGTGGCCTCGGGCCGGTTCGGCGTGACCAGCCACTACCTCGTCAACGCCCGCGAGATCCAGATCAAGATGGCCCAGGGCGCCAAGCCCGGCGAGGGCGGCCAGCTCCCGGGCCGCAAGGTGTATCCCTGGATCGCCAAGACCCGGCATTCCACGCCCTTCGTGGGTCTGATCTCGCCCCCGCCCCACCACGACATCTACTCCATCGAGGACCTGGCCCAGCTCATCCACGACCTGAAGAACGCCAACTCGCAGGCCCGCATCTCCGTCAAGCTCGTGGCCGAGGTGGGCGTCGGCACGGTGGCGGCGGGCGTGGCCAAGGCCCATGCCGACCACGTGCTCATCAGCGGCTTCGACGGAGGCACCGGTGCCTCGCCGCTGGCCTCCATCAAGCACGCGGGACTCCCCTGGGAACTGGGCCTCGCGGAGACGCACCAGACCCTCGTCATGAACCGCCTGCGCGACAGCATCACGGTGCAGACGGACGGGCAGTTGAAGACGGGGCGCGATGTGGCCATCGCCTGCCTGCTGGGGGCCGAGGAGTTCGGCTTCGCCACCACGGCCCTCGTGGCGGAGGGGTGCGTCATGATGCGCGTGTGCCACAAGGACACCTGCCCCGTGGGCGTGGCCACCCAGAACCCGGAACTGCGCAAGCGGTTCGCGGGCAAGCCCGAGCACGTGGTGAACTTCATGCTGTTCGTGGCCGAGGAACTGCGGGAGATCATGGCGGAACTGGGGTTCCGCACGGTCGACGACATGGTGGGGCATTCCGAGATGCTGGAGATGAACGAGGCCGTCGCCCACTGGAAGGCCCGCAAACTGGATCTCAGTCCCGTCTTCCACAAGCCCCGTTCCGAGGGCCGTTCGTACTGCTTCAAGAGGCAGGATCACGGTCTCGAGAAATCCCTGGATCGTCGGGAACTGCTCCCGCGCTGCCGGGACGCGTGGGAGGAGGGCAAGCCCGTCCACCTGGCCCTCCCCATCCGCAACACCGACCGGACCGTCGGGACGCAGGTCGGCGCGGAGATCTCGAGGCGGCACGGCTCGAAGGGCCTGCCGGACGACACCCTGCGCATCGACTTCACGGGCTCGGCCGGGCAGAGCTTCGGCGCCTTCCTCCCGCGCGGCGTGACCCTGCGGCTGGAGGGCGACGCCAACGACTACCTGGGGAAGGGATTGAGCGGGGGGAGGATCATCGTCCTCCCGCCCCGGGAGGCCGTCTACCCGGCCGAGGAGAACATCATCGTCGGCAACGTCCTTTTCTACGGGGCCACGAGCGGGGAGGGTTTCATCCGCGGGAAGGCGGGCGAGCGGTTCTGCGTCCGCAACAGCGGGGTCCACGCCGTCGTCGAGGGTGTGGGGGACCACGGGTGCGAGTACATGACGGGCGGGCGCGTGGTGGTCATCGGGGAAACGGGTCGGAATTTCGCGGCCGGCATGAGCGGCGGCATCGCCTACGTGTGGGACAAGACGGGGGATTTCCCGACCCGATGCAACCGGGAGATGGTGGGCTTGGAGACGCTCGAACCGGAGGACGAGGAGTTCGTGAAGGGCCTTCTCGCGCGGCACCGGGACCTCACGGGCAGTCCCGTGGCGGGCCGGCTGCTGAAGGAGTGGGCCGCGGAGTCCCGGCGCATCGTGAAAGTCATGCCCTTCGATTACAAGAAGGCGATCGAAGCCCTGAAGACCGCGGACGCGAAAAGCGCCGAAACCGCGATGGCTTGAGGGCGGAAGGGAGGAACGTCATGGGTAAACCGACGGGGTTCATGGAAGCGGGGCGGGAACTGCCCCCCAAGCGGCCGGCCGCCGAGCGCGTTCGGGACTGGAAGGAATACGTCCTGCCCGCCGAGCCCGCGTCCCTCAAGACCCAGGCGGCCCGCTGCATGGATTGCGGAGTGCCCTTCTGCCACCGGGGCTGTCCCCTGGGCAACCTCATTCCCGACTGGAACGACGGGGTCTACCGGGAACGCTGGAAGGAGGCCTCCGACCGCCTTCACGCCACCAACAATTTCCCCGAGTTCACGGGTCGCCTTTGCCCGGCTCCCTGCGAGAGTTCCTGCACGCTCGCCATGGACGCGTACGACCAGCCGGTGACCATCAAGGCCATCGAGTTGGCCATCATCGAACGGGCCTGGGCGGAGGGGTGGATCCAGCCGATGCCGTCCCGGGAAAGGACCGGGAAGAAGGTGGCCGTGGTGGGAAGCGGTCCCGCCGGGCTCGCCTGCGCCCAGCAGTTGGCGCGCGTCGGTCACCAGGTGACGGTCTACGAGCGGGACGACCGCATCGGGGGCCTTCTCCGGTACGGGATCCCCGAGTTCAAGATGGAGAAACGGTTCCTGGACCGTCGCCTCGCGCAGATGCGGGCCGAGGGCGTGCGGTTCGAGACCCGCGCGGACATCGGGAGGTCGATCCCCATCGAGGATGTGCGCAGGAACCATGACGCCATTGTCCTGGCCTGCGGCGCCACCCAGGCCAGGGACCTCCCGGTGCCGGGCCGCGATTCCCGCGGTGTGCACCTGGCCATGGAATACCTGACCCAGTCCAACCGGATCCGGGAGGGCGACCCGGTGGAGCGGCCCATCGACGCCGCCGGGAAGCGGGTGGTGGTCCTGGGCGGAGGGGACACGGGAGCGGACTGCATCTCCACGGCCCATCGCCAGGGGGCCGCGAGCGTCACCTCGCTGGAACTCATGCCCAAACCGCCCCGCAAGCGCGCCCCCGACAACCCCTGGCCCCAATGGGCGAGGGTCCTGCGCGTCGCCCCGGCCCACGAGGAGGGCGGGGAGATCCTGTACGGCGTCTCCACGAAGGCGTTCATCTCGGAGGACGGGGCGGTGAAGGGGGTGCGGGCGGTCCAGGTGGAATGGACGCCCCGCTCCCAGGGCGCCCCGCGCATGAGGGAGGTCGAGGGCAGCGAGTTCGAGGTCCCGGCCGACCTGGTGTTCCTGGCCCTGGGTTTCACGGGCCCGGAGAGGAATCCCTTCTTCGAGAGCCTCGGGCTGGAACTGGACGCCCGCACCAACGTGAAGTCCGGTCCCGACCGGATGACGGACGTGCCCGGTGTCTTCGTGGCGGGGGACATGACGCGGGGGCAGTCCCTCATCGTGTGGGCCATCGCCGAGGGTCGTGCGGCGGCCCGGGGTGTGGATCTCTGGCTGATGGGAGAAAGCACCTTGTAACGGAAGGTAGCAGGTAGAAGGTAGAAGGTTAAGGCGGGATCGGGATCAAGGACGTTCGATGCTCGATCGGATCGAGGTTGATCATGAGAGTTCATCTTCTAACTGATATCTTCTACCTTCTATCTGCCGTCCGGAGGACGGCGTCATGACGACCATCGATCCCAACCTGTCCACGGGTTTTCCGGGACTCGACCGGATCCTCACCGGTCTCATCCCCGGGGACAACCTGGTCTGGCAGGTCGGATCCGTCCAGGACTACGAACCCTATGTCCATGCCTTCGCGGGGCGTGCCCTTTCCCGGGGCGTGCCCGTGGTGTACTTCCGGTTCGCCCGGAACGAGCCCCTCCTGGAACCCGGCCCCGGCATCGAGATTCAGGAGCTGAGGCCCCAGGACGGTTTCGAGGCCTTCGTTTCCGACATCCACCGCACCATCGAGCGGGTCGGCCGGGGCGGCATCCTGGTGTTCGACAGCCTCTCGGACCTGGCCGTGGACTGGTACTCCGACGAGATGCTGGGCAATTTCTTCATGCTCACCTGCCCCTACATCCTGGACGTGGGTTCCATCGCCTACTTCTGCCTGATCCGGGGACTCCATTCCCCGGAGTCCGTGGACACCGTGACGCGGACCGCCCAGGTCATCCTGGAGGTCCTGAGGCACGAGGGGATGGCCTACCTTCATCCGGTCAAGGTGGACCGGCGCTATTCGCCCACCATGCACATGCTGCACCGGAGGGAAGGCGACGACCTGAAACCCGTGGTCGAGAGCGCGACCATCTCCCGCATCATGAACCGTTCCCCCTGGTCCTGGGCGGAGAAGGGCGATCGGACCGCGGGCGTTGTGAACCAGGCCTTCCTGGAGGCCGAGCGCGTGCTGGGCGAGGGGGGGAAGGCGGACCCCGCCTCCCTGTCGGGTGCCTGGCTTCTCCAGCGGCTCCTTCGCAGCGTCGTGACGCGGGACCACCGCCTGATGGCGCTCGCCGAACGGTACTTCGGCCTCAAGGACGTCCTGGAGATCCGGGAGCGCATGGTCGGGACGGGACTGATCGGCGGGAAATCGGTCGGTATGCTCCTGGCCCGCAGGATCCTGGAACGTTCGGATCCGCGCTGGAAGGATCTCCTGGAACCCCACGATTCGTTCTACATCGGGTCCGACGTGTATTACACCTTCGTGGTGCGCAACGGGCTCTGGTGGCCCCGGGAGAAGCAGAAGGAGAAGGGCGCCTTCCTGGACGGGGCGGACAACGCCCAGCAGCGCATGCTCACGGGCGCCTTCCCCGAGTACGTGGTCCGGCAGTTCGCCGCCATGCTCGATCATTTCGGCCAGTCGCCCATCCTGGTCCGCTCCTCGAGTCTTCTGGAGGACAACTTCGGGAATTCCTTCGCCGGCAAGTACGAGAGCGTTTTCTGCGCGAACCAGGGGCCGCCCCAGAAGCGGCTGGAGGAGTTCCTCGCGGCCGTCCGGACCGTGTACGCCAGCACCATGAGCGAGCGGGCCCTGGTGTACCGCTCCCAGCGGGGCCTGCTTCAGCACGACGAGCAGATGGCCCTCCTGGTCCAACGGGTCTCCGGCAACCTCTACGGGAGCCGTTTCTACCCCCAGGCGGCCGGTGTGGGGCTTTCATACAATCCCTACGTCTGGAGCCCCCTGATCGACCCCGAGGCCGGCGTTCTTCGGGTGGTGTTCGGGATGGGAACCCGGGCGGTCGATCGGTCGGACGACGACTATACCCGGGTGGTGGCCCTCAACGATCCCCTTCGACGGCCCGAGTCGCCCGGGGGCGACCTGCGGCGCTATTCCCAGCATCGTGTGGATGTCATCGACCTGGAGGCCGACCGGCTGGTCTCGCGGGAATTCGAGGAGGTGGCGGCCGACGAACCGCGCCTCCCGCTTGACCTGTTCGCGACCGTTGATCCCGAGATCGAGAAGCTCCGGGAGGGCGGCCGCCGATATTTCCCGTGGGTCCTCACATTCGACCGCCTGCTGGGAGAGACCTCCTTCGCGGCGGACATGAGGGAGATGATGCGCACGCTCCAGGCGGCCTACGATTACCCGGTCGACATCGAGTTCACGGCCAACCGGGACGAGGCGGGGAGGATCTCCATCAACCTGGTGCAATGCCGGCCCCTCCAGGTCAAAAGCGGCGGGAACCGCGTGAAGATCCCCGACGTGCCGCCCGCCGACCGCGTGCTCGAGGCCCACGGCGCGGTCATCGGGCAGAGCCGATCGGAGACCATCGACCGCGTCCTCTTCGTCGACCCGGCGCGGTACGGCCAACTGCCCCTGCAGGAACGATACCAGGTGGCCCGCCTCATCGGGCGGATCCTGCGGTACGAGGAGGGCGTCCCGACCGGGCGGATCCTGCTGATCGGTCCGGGGCGATGGGGGACCACGACCCCCTCCCTGGGGATCCCGGTGAACTTCTCCGAGGTGAACCGGGCCGCCGTGCTTTGCGAGGTGGTGGCCATGCGCGACGGGCTGGTGCCCGACGTGTCCCTGGGCACCCACTTCTTCAACGAACTCGTGGAGAACGACGTGCTCTACATGGCCCTCTTCCCGGGCGCGGAGGGCAACTTCCTCAACGAGGATTTCCTCCGGGGCGCTCCCAACCGCTTCCTGGAGATCCTGCCGGGGGAAGCCGCCCTGGCCGATACGATCCGCGTGATCGACCGGGCCTCGATCCCGGGGGCCCCGCTCCTGGTCCTCAACGCGGACACCCCGGCCCAGAAGGTGATGTGTCACCTGGAACGTCCGAGCGGCGTTCCTCGAACGAAAGGCGGTTTGCAATGACCAGGTATATTTTCGTGACCGGCGGCGTCGTCTCGTCCCTCGGGAAGGGCATCGCCGCGGCCTCCATCGGCCGTCTCCTGAAGAGCCGGGGGCTTTCCGTGAACATCGCCAAGTTCGACCCCTATCTCAACGTGGATCCGGGCACCATGAGCCCCTACCAACACGGCGAGGTTTTCGTGCTGGACGACGGGGCCGAGACCGACCTCGACCTGGGCCATTACGAGCGGTTCCTTTCCCCCGAGCTCACCCGGGACAACAACGTCACCACCGGCAAGATCTACGACGAGATCATCCGCAAGGAGCGGCGCGGCGACTACCTGGGCAAGACCGTCCAGGTGGTCCCCCACGTCACCAACGAGATCAAGGAGCGCATCCTTCGCGTGGGGACCCTGGGCAAGCCGGATGTCTGCATCATCGAGATCGGGGGCACCATCGGCGACATCGAATCCCTGCCCTTCCTGGAATCCATCCGGCAGTTCCGCTTCGACGTGGGGCCTGCGAACGTGCTCTATGCCCACCTGTCGCTCGTGCCCTACATCGGCGCCGCCGGGGAGTTGAAGACCAAGCCGACCCAGAAGACCGTGGCCGAACTGCGGGGCATCGGTATCCAGCCCGACATCATCATCTGCCGGTCGTCGAAGCCGCTGAACGACGAGTTGAAGGCCAAGATCTCGCTCTTCTGCAACGTGGAGAAGGAGGCCGTGTTCGAGGCCCCCGACGTCCCCAGCGTCTACGAGGTGCCCCTCGTGTTCCGTTCCCAGAAGCTGGACGACTGGGTGGTCCGGCGCCTGGGGCTCAAGGCCGGGCGATCCGACATGGCCAAGTGGTCCCGATTCGTGAACCGCCTCTACCATCCCGAGCGGGAGGTCGAGATCGCCATCGCGGGCAAGTACGTGGGGCTCCACGACGCCTACAAATCCATCGTCGAATCCTTCATCCACGCGGGTGCGGCCCATCGGGCGAAGGTGCGCCTGCGCTGGGTGGACACGGAGGAGGTCGAGCGCAGCGGGGCCGCGAAGCCATTGAAGGGCTGTTCGGGCGTCCTGGTGCCCGGCGGGTTCGGGGACCGCGGCATCGAGGGGAAGGTGGAGGTCATCCGTTACGCCCGGGAGAACAAACTGCCTTTCTTCGGCATCTGTTTGGGCATGCAATGCGCCGTCATCGAGTTCGCCCGGAACGTGGCGGGGCTCTCCCGGGCCCACTCCACCGAGTTCGATCCCGAGACGCCGGACCCGGTCATCAGTCTCATGGAGGAGCAGTTGAAGGTGCAGGGCATGGGGGGTACCATGCGGCTGGGGAGCTGGCCCTGCAAGCTCGAGAAGGGGAGCCGCGCCATGGCGGCCTACAGGGGGCTTTTCGTCAAGGAGCGCCACCGGCACCGTTTCGAATTCGGCAACGCGTACCGGAAGGTCCTCGTGGAGAAGGGCCTGCGCCTCACGGGTCTTTCCCCCGACGACAAGCTGGTGGAGATCGTGGAGGTGCCCCGTCATCCCTGGTTCGTGGGGGTCCAGTTCCATCCCGAGCTCAAGAGCCGCCCCCTGGAACCGCATCCCCTCTTCCGCGATTTCGTGGGCGCCGCGCTGAAGTGCGGAAGCAGGAAGGTCGTGAGGAATTAGCCCGTTCGACTCTCTGCGCTCGCTCAGGGCGGGCATAAATCGCCCGGAACGGGCAATGAGGAATGGACGGCAGTTGGGAGTTCGAAGTTAGGAGTTAGGAGTCTTTTCCAGCAACAGCAGTCAAAAAGGCAGTTAGGAGTGAGTAGTCAGGAGTTTGGCCAGCCACTACGGTAAACAATCTGTGGTTGGGTTAGGGCTTCTTAAGGAAATACTTCGCATCCTTCGCGGCTTCGCGTTGGATGTGAATTTGCCTTGGGAACGAAGGATTGAGAATCTCACATTCCGCCCCTGGGGGCGGGTGGATCACCCGTTCAGCCGGGCGAACTCGAAGTTCACCGCCGAGGCGAAGGTCACCCAGAGGAGATAGGGCATCAGCATCCAGGCGGAGGTCGGATCGAGCCGGTGCAGAGCCCGGATCGTGCCCAGGATGGCCCCCAGCATAAGCAGGATGATGGCGAAGGCCGCCCAGGGGGCTTTCAGGCCGAAGAAGACGGGCGACCAGACCGCGTTCAGGGTCAGTTGAATGAAGAACCAGGCGAGGGCGGCCATCCTTTCCCTCCCGCCGTCCTCCCGACTCCACAGCCTATAAAGCACGATCCCCATCAGCAGGTAGAGAATCGTCCAGACGGGGGCAAAGACCCAGTTGGGCGGCGCGAAGGAGGGCCTTTGCGCGGCGGCGTACCAGGTGGGAATGGCGGCGCGTGTGAAGAGGGAGCCGATCAGCCCGGCCCCCTGGCAGAGCAGGACGCTCGCGAGCAGTTGGAACACCTTCATGGAATCCTCCCGGATGTTGATGCACCGTCTTCCCGATTCCCCATTATAATCGATGCGTCGATAAAAGCCCGGGAACCCCTCCCGGGATGTCCGGGAAGAGGAGCGGTCATGCGAATCATGCGTTTCAGCCGGGTGGTGACGGTTTTCGTGGCGGCGGCCGCCCTCTTGACGGGTTGCGCCACCGTGATGGACGAGGTCGGGCGCATGGCCCGTCTTTCCCAATGCCAGTTCCGCATCGTCTCGGTGGAAAAGACCGTCCTGGCCGGGGTGCCGTTGCAGGGGGGGCACGTGGAGGACCTCGATCTCCTGGTCCTGGCCAAGCTCCAATCGGCCTTCTCGTCGGGAAAGCTTCCCTTGAGCTTCACCTTGAATCTGGAGGCGAAAAATCCCAACCCCCGTCCGGCCGGCATGAGCCGGATGGAATGGACCGCCCTCCTGGACGGGGAGAAGTTGACCTCCGGGGTCCTGGAAAAACCCGTCGAGATTCCCCCCGACAACGGGGTGGGAGCGATCCCCCTCTCGGTCGCCCTCGACCTGAAGAAGACGCTTTCCGGCAGGACGATGGATTCGCTGGTGCAGCTGGCCTTGAATTTGGCCGGGGAGGGAACGAAGCCCTCGAAGGTTTCCCTCGAGATCAGGCCCTCCGTGACCGTGGGGGGACAGTCGGTGGAATATCCCGGCGTCGTCACGGTGGGGCGCGAATTCACCTCGAAGTGAGCGCCGGGGACCGTGGATGAAACGCTCCTGATCCCTGCGGATCGGTAAACCCTTTTCCCGAGCAGGGATCGTTTTCGCGGACCGAATGCCGGCCGGTTGTAATAATATCCTCCTCAAGATCAACCCTTTCATCATCCGTTATCCTTTGGAGGCGTATCATGAGGCGAGGACTTCTCCTGTCGGTCGGATTCCTTTTCCTGGCGGTTCCATTCGCGTGCAAGAAGAGCGCGGCTCCCCAGGCGCCCTCCGTCCCCGTGACCGTCATCGTGGTCGCGGCGACCGCGCCCCCCACCGAAACCTCCACGCAATGCGTGAACGGGGGAACGCCCTGCACGCACACGGGGACCCCGACTTCGACCCCGACGCCTTCCCCGACCTTCGACGCCACCCTGGCGATCACCGATACCTTCACGGTGACGGACACGCCCACCCCGACGCTGTCCCCCACGTGGACCCTTTCGCCCACGGTGACCTTCACGCCGACGCGGACCTTCACCCGCACGCCCACCCGGACCCCGACCTGCGTGCCCTACAACGACCTGCTTTCGGGCGGGGATCTGCCGGGGACCTGCGAGCAGGCGGCATTGCGGATCCTGTCACCGGGACAGGCATATCAGGGAGCGCTGAACGCAACCTGCGGGGATTACGGGGACAATTTCAAGATCGCGCTCACGGCGGGGAACCCGGTGACCTTGCGGCTCAACATGAGCACGGGATGCAACTACAATCTCTACTTGATCAGTGAAGCCTGCTCTTCGGCCCTGGCCAGCAGTTCCAACAGCGGGCTCGGGGTGCCGGAGACCCTCGTTTACAATCCGGCGGCCAGCGGGAACGCCGTCGTCGAGATCTCGGATGCCGCCAGCTGCGTCTCGGGGACCTATACGCTCGTCCTGAACCCGGCGGTGGGCGCCACGGCCACTGCGACCCCCAGCCCGACCCAATCCCCCCAGGCGACGGCCTGCCCCGGTCAGGATGATTTCAACCTGGGCGCCGACGCGAAGAGCGGAAGCCCGTATACGCAGAGGAGCGGAATCTATCCCCTGACGGGTCAATACCTGGGGGCCTTGGACGGCAGTTGCGGTGATTCGTCCGATGTCGTCATCTTCCAACTGCATTCCAGTCAAGTGGTGTACGTCCAATTGACCGAATTGTCCGGTGGCGGATCCTTGACGCTCTATTGCGGGTCCTCAGCCGGCACGGACAACTATCCAGCGACACTTTGCCCGGATCGTTGGGCCGCACATTACAACTATGAATACTCCCCCCCCCAGCTCATCTATCACGTCATTGAAATCAGGGGCGGGACCGGGATCCCATACTCCCCCTATCGGATCAACCTGAGTATCGGTTCCATCCCCTCTCCCACGCCGACACCGACACCCACCTGGACCCGCACGCCCACCCGGACGCCCACTCCCACTCCGACCCAGACGTGCTGGCTGGAATGCATCCATTACGACGGGTTTGGATTCTGCGACGCCTGGGATTGGGAATGCAACTGGCCTTGATCCTGTTCTGCCGCCGGTGGATCGGCTTTCTTGAAAGCCGCTGAAGACCCTTCGCCCTTCCGGCGTTCGCCTCATCGGGGAGCAGGCCGCCTTGTGCCGTCCGTCCGGGATGTTTGGGCCGCCTTTCGGGCCGCGTCCGCGAAGAGGGGGCATCCCGCCTCCGCGAACCCCTCCGCCATCCGCAGGTAATAGTCCGCGGGCGGCACGATCCGGTTGAAGACCCGTCTTCCGGCGCTTTCCGCCCTCAAAGCCACCGGCAGGTTGTCCGACGCCACCTTCGAGGATGGGTCGAGTTTCAGGGCCCTGCGGAATCCCTCGATGGCCCCGTCGTTGTCCCCCAAAATCAACAGGATCGTCCCGAGCACTTCCCAGGGTTCCGCACGGTCCGGCTCCCGTTCCGCCTCCTCCCGGCAGAAGACCAGCGCCAATTCGTAATCCCTCCGGTTCAGGAAATGCTTGGCCAGGTACAGGCGCATCTCCGGAAGGTCCGGGTCCCGGTCGAGCGCGGCCTGGAGGAGTCCGTATCCTTCCCGGTCGGCCCCGAGTTTCAGCAGGTATCGGCCCGTCGAGAAAAGGGGATGGGCGTAGTAGCGGACGAAGAGCGAGCGGGGAAGTTCGGTCGGGGGCGAGGGAACCGCTCGATACAGGCTCCGAAGGCGCCAGGCCCCGGTGACGGCCCGCACGCGACGAGCGACCTCGCGGGGAGGGGGCGGTGCCGCCTCGAACCGGTGGTTCAACCCCCAGGGAACGAGGGGATAGGGCGTGACGCCCAGGCGCACCTCCTCGAGCCGGGACACATCCTCGGCGTAGAGGAAGGGCGCGCTCGAAAGGATGAGTCGATCGAGGGTGTGCTCGAAGCGCTCCTTCCCGGCGGCGAAGCGCAGGTCCTCCGGGTCCCCGAGATCCCAGGCGCGGCGGATCCTTTCCCATCCCCAGCCGGTCTCGAAGTGGAAGATCGGGAACGGTTCCAGGTCGGGCCGTCGCCCCTCGACGAGCCGGTGGTAGAGGACGGGCATGAGGTTCTGGTCCCCGCGCGTGAAGGAGGCGGCTCCCCGCGGGATCTCCAGCAATTGGTTGAGGCCGTAGTCATGGGCCAGGAGATAGCGGCTCTTGTCCTGGGCGGCTGGGATTTTCACTCCCCAGGCGAGGGGAGCCGCGACGGACAGGAAGGCGAGGATCCAGGCCCACCGGGGTTTCCCTTCCGACAGCAGGCGGTCCAGGGCCAAAAGTCCGGCGAAACCCAGGAAAACGAGAAGGGCCTGGAAGGCGACCGTGTAGTTACCCATATAGAAGGGGGTGTCACGCGGGATCCGCAGGACGAGGACGAGAGCCGCGGCCGTCAACCCGGCGGAGGCCAGGAGGGGCGCGAGAACCCTCGACCGGTTCCATCGCAGGGCGAGGGCTCCCAGGACCGCGAGCAGGAGGAGACCCGGCCAGGCGTGGAGGGCCAGGACCTCCAGGAAGGCCCGCGCCTGGATCGCCACCCCGGCGGCCTGGAAGGGTTGGAAGAACTCCCGGGCCGCGTAGGGAGCGCGGAGCACCAGGCGGAGGAAGGCGTCGATCGTCCGGGGGTCCTCCCAGTTGACGCCCGGCTGGAGTGCGGCCCGCAGGGGCAGGACCAGGTACACCGAGAGGCCCGTGAGGAAGAAGGCCGCCGAGAGGAAGACCCGTCTTGCGGTCAGGGCGTGACCGGCACCCCGGATCAGCGCCCCGAGGAGGGGTGCCCAGAGGAGGGCGGTCTGCCAGTGGTTGGCCAGCGAGAGCGCCCAGAGGAACAGGAACGCTTCGGCGCCGAACGGGGGGACCCTGCGGAAGAAGGAGCGCAGGAAGACGGCGAGCAGGAGGAGCGTGAGGGTATAGACGCCGCCTTTCGCCGTGAGGGATTGGGCGAACACGAACTCGCAGGTGAGAAGGGAAACGAAGGCGGAAAGAAGGTAGAGGACCGTCCGGCCGAAGGGGAGGGGAGGGTCCAGGCGTGCGGCCATGCGGCGGCAGGCGTCCATCAGGAGGAGGAGTGCGCCGAGGGTGAAAAGGGAGGCCAGGAGGTTCAACCGGAAAGCCGGGGTTCCCACGGGGAGGAAAAGGGCCAGGCGGGCCAGGAGCGTGTGGAGGGGATAGCCCGGGGGATGCGGGATGCCCAGCGTGAAGGCGGCCGCCACGGTCTCGCCGCTGTCGTCGGCGGCGATCCCCGGATTCTGGACCCCCAGGAGCACCTGCCAAGCGCCCAGGAGAAAGAATACTCCCGGGAGCCGGTTCAGGGCGGTTGGGATGGAAGGAGGGCGCACAGCTTATAAGCATAGAAGAAAGACTTCCTGTGCGGTAACGGAATTGCTTCCGGTTTCGGGCCGCGATTTCCCGCTGAACCGGTTTCAGGACGGCGGATGCTTTTGTGAAGGGAACGGGCCTCGCGGTAGAATGGGCTTCTCCGAAGGAACGGCTTCTTGATCCGGACGCGGCCTCCTGGAAAGACACTCCTTGCACATGAAGCGTTTTAATCTCTTCCGCCCCCTGCTCGGTTCCGTCATCGCCGGAAGCATCCTCTCGGCATCGTGGGCCGCCGATCTCTGCGCACCGGTGGGCTGGTGCACCCAGAACGGCGGCACGACCGGAGGTGGCGGGATCACGCCCGTGACGGTCACCACCCTGGCCGACCTCCAGGCCCGCGCCTCCTCGGCTTCCGCGGCGGTCATCTACGTGCAGGGCACGATGGGTGCCGGCGTCGGGACGCGGGTGGCGATCTCCTCGAACAAGACGGTCTTCGGGCTTCCCGGCGCCACCCTGGTCGGCGGGTTCGACATCAAGAACGCCTCGAACGTCATCCTGCGAAACATGCGCATCCAGGGCCCGGGCGCCATCGACGTCGACGGGGTGGACTGCGTCTCGGTCCAGAATTCCACGAACGTCTGGCTCGACCACCTGGACGTCTGGGACGGCCAGGACGGCAACATGGACATCACCAACGGGTCCAACTACGTCAGCGTCACCTGGACGAAATTCCATTACACCGGCGCCTCCACCAACCACCAGTTCTGCAACCTGCTGGGCAATTCCGACTCCTCCACCGAGGACCCCGGCCGCCTCAAGGTCACCTTCCAGTACTGCTGGTGGGCCGACGGCGTGAGGGAGCGTATGCCGCGCGTGCGTTTCGGGCAGGTGCATGTGGTGAACAACCTCTTCACCTGCACGGGGAACAACCATTGCGTGAGGGCCGGGTACCAGGCGAACCTCCTGGTGGAGAGCAATGCCTTCATCGGCGTGAACACGCCCATCGACCTCTATGACTACGACTTCACGGCCGTCACCTCCCGGAACAACCTCTTCACCTCCTGTTCCGGCAATACCGCGGGGAGCGGCACGGCCTTCACGCCGCCCTACGCGCTCGCGATCGATCCGGCATCCGCCGTCGAGTCCCAGGTGCGTGCGTTGGCGGGCGCGACCCTCTCGAATTACACCTGCGGGGGCGCGACCCCTACCCGCACGTTCACGCCGGTCCCCGGGACCTCCACCTTCACCCGGTCGGCGACTCCGTCGCCGACGAGTTCTCCGACGTGGACGAGGACCCTCACCCCCACGAATACGGGGACCTCGACGCGGACGCCGACCCTGACTCCGACACCCCTGGGGTACCAGGAGATCCAGTTGGAAGTCCCCTGCGCGATGGACGGGGCCTTCGAGGACACGAACGCGGGTTGGACGGGCACGGGCTACGCGAACCTGACCAACGCGGCGGGAAGCACCCTGGTCTTCTCCCTCCTTTCCAGCGGAAGCCGGACGGTCACGCTTGCCTTCCGGTACGCTAACGGGGGCACGGGAGCGCGGGACATGTCCCTGACCGTGAACGGAACGGTGCAGGTGGCGGCGGTCCCGTTCCCGGTGACGGGGGGCTGGACGACCTGGAACGAGGCCGTGGCCGTGGTGAACCTGCCCGACGGGTACAGCACGCTCCTCCTGACTTCCCTGGCCGCCGACGGGGGGCCGAACCTGGACCGGGTCAGCTGGGTTTCGACCTTCGTCGTGAACGGGAACTGCGCGGCGCCGACCGCCACCCCGACCGCGACGCGCACGAACACCTTCACCTTCACGGGAACCCCGACCCCGACCCGGACCCACACCGGCACGTTCACTCGCACAAACACCTTTACGTTCTCACCTTCGCCGACCCCATCGCGGACGAATACCCCGACTATGTCGTTTACTTCTACCTTCTCCATGACGTCTACCTTGTCTCCGACTCCGTCTCCGACCCCGTCATGGACTGCGACCTCCTCGCCTACCGCTACCCAGTCGGCGACACCGTCGCCGACGCCGACCCGGACCTTCACGGGAGTGCCCCCGACCTCGACTTCCACCTGGACGCGGACGAGCACCTTCACGGCCACCCCGACCGCGACGAACACCCCCACCCGGACGAACACGTTCTCGCCGACGCCGACGGTCACAAACACGTTTACGAGGACCTCGACGCCGACTCCGTCGGCGACGGGTACGAACACGTTCTCGCCGACGTTCACGCTTTCCTTCACGCCGACTTGGACCCTGTCGTCAACTCCTACGGCTTCGACTACGGCGACTCCGTCGCCTACGCTCACCGCTACCCAGTCGGCGACACCGTCGCCGACGAGGTCTCCGACGCCTACGGCTTCGCCTTCATGGACGGCGATATTAACCTCGACGCCAACGGCGTCGCTGTCGCCGACGTCGTCGCCAACGGCGACGAGTTCCTGGACGTTGTCGTTCACGCCGACCCCGACTCTGTCGGCGACGGGCACGAATACGCTTTCACCGACCCGGACGTTTACGCCGGTCCCGCCCACCGCGACGCGGACGTTCACGCTTTCCTTCACGCCGACCTACACGGAGACTGCCGTGTTCACCGTGACACGGACGTTCACCTTGTCGCCGACGCCGACCTGGACTCTGTCGTCAACTCCTACGGCTTCGACTACGGCGACTCCGTCGCCTACGCTCACCGCTACCCAGTCAGCGACACCGTCGCCGACGAGGTCTTCGACGGCGTCGCTGACGCCTACGGCGACCCCGACCTGGACCGACTCGCAGACCTCGACGCCGACTCTGTCGGCGACGGGGACCTCGTCGTTCACGCCGACGTCCACGAACACGGGCACGCCGGTGCCGACCTCGACCGCCTCCCCGACGTTGGTGCCGGGCGATTGCACGGCGGTGCGGGTGTCGGGGGCCTACCCCAATCCCGTGACCGGGGGGAACGCGGTATACGCGGACCTGGTCTCGGGATGCCCCAAGACGGTCTCCTGGAAGGTCTATACGACGAACTACCGCTTGGTGGCGCGGGGGGCCGTGCTGGTGACGGGGAAGAAGGCGGCTGTCTGGGACCTGCGGGACTTCAAGGGACAGCTCGTCGCCAACGGCTACTACCATTGGAAGTTCGAGAGCGACGGCGGCTTCGTCATCCGCAAGGTGATGGTGTTGAGGTGAAGGAAACTGATGGAATCGTCCTGAGCGTCGGCCATGGGCCGATGGCCGAAGGGGTGAGGTCCTGGAGTGACGGGTCGGGAGGAAGGTATGGCCGGGCCGGGATCGACCGTGTATCCTCCAGTGTCATGAGCGGCGGCCGTTGCAGGAACCGATGAGCGTGGAGGGGCGGATGACGCGATCCAGGGGACTCAAGGTCATGGCGGTTGTGTTCGGACTGGCGGGGGCGGCCTTGATCGCCTCTGCCGCATCATCCGCGGGAAAGGCGGCCATGCGAACATTCCAGAACCCCATCCTGTCCGGTTTCCACCCCGATCCCAGCGTCTGCCGGGTGGGGAACGACTTCTACCTCGTGAATTCCACGTTCGAATACTTCCCGGGTCTTCCCATCTACCACAGCCGGGACCTGGTGCATTGGCGGCAGATCGGCAACGCCCTGGACCGTCCGAGCCAACTCCCCCTGAAGGGGGCCACGGATGCGGGAGGGCTCTACGCCCCCACGATCCGCCACCACGAGGGGACCTTCTATCTCACCTGCACGAACGTGACCGGCGGCGGCAACTTCATCGTCACGGCGAAGGACCCGGCAGGTCCCTGGTCGGAACCGGTCTGGGTGGATGTTCCCGACATCGACGGTTCGATGTTCTTCGATTCGGACGGGAAGCTCTACTTCACGAACCAGGGCGGGGGAGAATGGGGGGGCATCAAGCAGGTCGAACTGGACCCGAAGACCTTCCGCCCCGTGGGGCCGTCGCGCGAGATCTGGAACGACAAGACCCAGCCCTGGAACGAGGGGCCGCACCTCTACCGGATCGACGGCAAGTACTATCTCATGCTGGCGGAGGGCGGCACCGGGAACGCCCATGCGGAGTACATCGGCCGTTCCGACTCCCCCTGGGGGCCCTTCGAGCCCTGCCCGCACAATCCCATCCTCACGCACCGGGACCTTCCCGGCGATCCCATCCAATGTACCGGCCACGCGGACCTGGTGGACGCTCCGGACGGGTCCTGGTGGGCCGTGTTCCTGGCCACGCGCCCCGAGGGAGGGAAGACCCTCCTGGGGAGGGAAACCTTCCTGGCCCCGGTCACCTGGAAGGACGGGTGGCCGATGATCGGGAAAAACCGGCGGGTGGCGCTCGAGATGGAGGCGCCCCGGTTGGATGCGACGCCGTTCAAGACCCTGCCGGTGCGGGACGGGTTCGAGGGTGCATCGCTCGGCCCCGAATGGATCCATGTCTGCAACATCGACCCCTCCCATCTTTCGCTGACCCGTCGCAAGGGACACCTCGCCCTGAGTGCGGCGGCCCCTTCCCAGGACGACCGCAATGCGGCCCCGGCCTTCGCCGGGAAAAGACAGCCCTCCCATCGCATGACGGCCCGCTGCCGGATGGACTTCCATCCCTTGCGCGAAGGCGAGGAGGCGGGCCTGTCCGTGCGCGCCAACGATGGTTTTCATTACGATGTCGGAGTGGGTCGCTTCGGGGAGGCCGCGGAGATCTTCGTTCGCAACCGCGTGAAGGGCGGGAGTTCGCTCGTGGCCCGGAGGCCGGCTCCCGCCGGGAGCCGCTACCTGGAGGTCCAATGCAACGGGGAGCAGTACCAGTTCTCCGTCTCCGCCGACGGGAAGCGATGGGAATTCCTGGCCGCTTCGGACGCCGCGGACCTTTCCCGAGAGAAGGCGGGCGGGTTCACGGGGGCCGTGGTCGGGCTCTATGCCGCGTCCCGCGATCCGGGCTCGAAGTCCTGGGCGGAATTCGATTGGTTCGAGTTGAAGGAGGGGTCGAAGGCCGAGCGTCGGACCCTGGCGGCCCGCCCGACCCCGACCCCGGTCCCGAGACGGGAGACCTGGCGCATCCAGGCGGGCGGGCCGGGTTTCGTCGATTCGAAGGGGCGGGAATGGTCCGCCGACATGCTTTACGATGCGGGCGAGACCGTCACCACCAACCGGCCGATCGCCGCGAAAAAGGACCCGGAACTCTACCGGAACGAGCGCTGGGCGCCGGATTTCACCTATGCCTTCCCCGTGCCGCCGGGAAACTACCGGATTCGGCTCCTCTTCGCGGAGACCTATGTGAAGAATCCGGGGGAGCGGGTCTTCGACGTGATGGTCAACGGAAAGACGGCTCTGAAGGATTTCGACATTCTCAAGGAGTCCGGTGGCTTCGATCGCGGGATCGAGAAAAGCTTCAGAAAGATCCGCCCCGGCCCCGGGGGGGAGATCCGCGTGCGTTTTATCGCGAAAGTGCAGAATGCCAAGATCTGTGCCCTCGAGGTCATTCGGGAGGGGGATTGACCCGGGTTTTTCCGGGACCGGGGTCCCCTGGAACAATCGAGGCGATTGAAAATAGGTTTTCGTTTACCCTTTCTCTTTGTGTATAATTCCACGTCTCACCAGGACCTTCAGAATCCAAGGAGGCGAAATTTGAGATCGATGCGAATGATGGCAATGCTCGTTCTGTGTCTTTCGGCCCAGGCTTTATCCGCCGGGAACCTGAGTATCCTGGCCGGGAGTCCCTTCCCCTACGGGCGTTCGGAGGGCGGTTGGGAAGGCCAGAAGAAGGGCGGCTGGGAGATCGGGGCATCCTGGGGAACCCACTGGACGGACTCGGTGGACGTGGTGTTCGAGGGGGCGTACCGGCAGATGCCGAACGCCGAGGATATCCCCTGGATGAGCTCGATGAAGATCGCGGAGTTCTCGACGAACCTGAAGGTGCGCACGAACAACCAGTACAAGGTGGTGCCCTACGCGCTCCT
>CAZGWJ010000035.1:0-25544 GCA_964529445.1 uncultured bacterium | reverse complement strand
CTTCACCGACACGCCCAGCTCCACGGCCACGCGGACGTTTTCCCCGACGGCCACGAGGACCCCGACCGACACCTTCACGCCGACCTGGTCGGCGACCTACACGACCACCCGCACCTACACGGCCACGCCGCCCTTCACGTTCACGCCGACCTACACCTTCACGGCCACGGAAACCCCGACCTCCACCTGGAGCTTCACTTCCACCCTGACGTGGACCTGGACGCCGACGCCGTCCTTCACCCCGACCTACACGGATACCGCGGTCTTCACCTCGACGCCGACCCGCACGTTCACTGCGACCTTCAGCCCCACCCCGACCGAGACGCCCGTGTTCACCTCCACCCCGACGTTGTCCGGGTCGTCGACTCCTAACTCCTCACTTCTCACTCCTCACTCGACCCAGGTCGTGCCCTACCCCAATCCCTGCGTGGGGACTTGCGACGAGGTATCGGTGAACGTGTCCGTGGCGAACGCCGGCGATGTCGTGAGGATCCAGCTCTTCACGACGGCCTACCGGAAGATCTCCGAGACGTCGCTGGCGACGCTTCCCCTGGGTGTGACGCCCGTGAAGGTGGCCTTGCGGGACAAGAAGGGCGGAGCGCTGTCGAACGGGGTCTATTACCTCAGGATCATCACGCCTCAGGGTATCGGGCTGGGGAAGCTGGTCGTATTGCGTTAAATCGGGGTTTTTACGGCTCAAGAACAAGGTGGATGGAGCCGTTATAATAGGGGAGCGGTATCACCCATCTTCCTGATCGGCAGGTTATGAGAACCCGATGGCCCCGCTGGTGCGGGGCCTTTTTCTTTGTCCACCTTCTCTTCGTGGCATCGCTTGCCCCGGGTCAGACGATCACGCCCACGGACACGCTTACGCCGGGCCCCACGGACTCCCCCTCTCCGACAGCCTCCTGGACCCCGACGGTGACGCCCACGGCCTCCTTCACCGGCACCTGGTACAGTCCCACTTCCACGCCCACCCCGACCCGGACCGTCACCTCCACGCGGACGGCAACCGGAACACGCACCTTCACGCCCACGATCACCTTCACACCCACCGCGACGTTCTCCTTCACGCCCAACCCCACCCTCACACCGCCCTGTCCCTCCCCGGGGTTCTTCGGCAACGACAGCCTGATGGGGTCGTTCGGGAGCATCTCTCCCGGCGTCCAGATCCGGGCCAGCCGGTTCATTCTGGGGGAACCCGCCACGGTGCATTCGGTGGCCCTGCACCAGACCCTTTCGGCCGAGGACACGCAGTTGATCCTGGCGGTCTACGGGGATGTCGGGGGCATGATCCGCAACAAGCTGGGAGAGACGCAGACGCTCACGGCCCACGCCGGGTGGAACCAGGCGCTCCTGGAGTCGCCGCTGGAGCTCAACCCGGGCGCCTATTGGCTTACCTACATGTACAACGCGCCGACGTCGATGTGGGTGAGGACCAACGGGATCACCAACAATACCCTCGCGTATTCGGCGGCCACCTTCACCTGGGGAGTGCTCCCTCCCGTGCTGGCGGGCGGCATGATGTACGGGATCGGCGTGGAACCCCTTTGGGCGGGTTATTGCCCGGCGCCCGAGGCCTTCCCGACCGCGACGGGGACACCGACGTTCACGGTCACCGATACACGCACCCACACCCCGACGGGGACGTTGACCCCCTCGTCGACTTTCACGGATACGCGGAGTCCGACGGAGTCCTCGACCCCGACATGGACGGCGTCCTTCACCTCGACGCCTACGGCTTCGCCGTCCTCCACGCCCGGCGGAGCGACCGACACCTTCACCCGTACGGAGAGCCCAACCTCCACCTGGAGCTTCACTTTCACCCTGACGTGGACCTGGACCCCGACGCCGTCCTTCACGGGAACCTGGTTCAGCCCCACGCGCACTCCCACCCTCACGACGACCCACACCATGACGCGCACGGTCACCGAAACGCGCACCGCGACCCTGACCCGGACGGCGACGGGCACGCGCACCTTTACGCCGACGATCACCTCCACGTCCACCTCCACCTTCTCCTTCACGCCCAATCCCTCCTTCACGCCGCCCTGTCCCTCTCCGGGGTTCTTCGGCAACGACAGCTTGATGGGATCGTTCGGGGGCGTGGCGCCGGGGGTGCAGATCCGCGCGAGCCGGTTCATCCTTTCCGTGCCCGTCACGGCGCATTCAGTGGCCCTGCATCAGACCTCCGTCTCGGAGGATACGCAGATTCTCCTGGCCCTGTACAGCGACCTCTCGGGCCAGATCCGGAACAAACTGGGGGAGACCGACCCCGTCACGGCGCACACGGGATGGAACCAGGCCTTGTTGAAGGAGCCGCTTCTCCTGAACCCGGGGGCCTATTGGATCGCCTACATGTACAACGCGCCGGTTTCCTTCTGGTCCCGCATCGTCGGGACCAGCACCAATACGCTCACGTATTCCTCCGCTACCTTCACCTGGGGAGTCCTGCCGCCCGCCTTGGCGGGCGGCATGATATACGGCCACGGGGTGGAGCCCATCTGGGCGGGGTATTGCGAGGCGCCGGAACCCTTCCCGACCCCGACCGAGACCGCGACCGCCACGGTGACGTCCACTCGGACCGGAACCTTCACGGCGACTTCGACGGGAACGCCGGGGCTTTCCGACACGCCCACTTCGACCCTTTCACCCACGTGGACGGGCACGCCGACTTCCACTTTATCGGAGACCTCGTCGCCGACTTCATCGGCGACGGGCACGTCCACCTTCAGCCCGACCTTCACCCTTTCCCGGACCCCTTCCTGGACCGCCACCGTGACGCGCACGCCGACCCACACTTTCACCGGGACCTGGTCGCCCCTGCCGACCGACACCCCCACGCCCACCCCCACGATCGCGGTGGAACCCATGACGCTGGCCCAGTTCATGGAGGCCCATGACGCCACCGTGGCGGGAGCCGGGTCCGGTTTTTTCCTTCCCCTCGACGATCCCATCATCGAGGCCGCTTTCGAGGGACTCCTGGGCGCCCTCCAGGTCGGGGATCTTGCCGCGGCCCGGGCCTTCGTGGAGGCCCTGGAGACCCGGAGCGCGCATTTCCGGCTCGTGGAGATCACGGACCTCTCGGGAGGACCGGTCTACGGTTTCCTCGAGGACGCCCATCCCGGCGACCCGGGGTACACGGGATGGGGTGCCGCCCTTTTCCGCACGGCCCCGTCGGGATATCGCGTCTACGGGGCGCCCCATGTCTGGGCGGACCTCCATACCGAGGACATCGCGGCCCAGGGATTCGGGGACGACGTCGGGGCCGCGGCCCTCCTGCTCGCGGGGACCCATCGGGACGCGGTGGGAGACCTCAATACGAACGGGTATTCCGACTCCGACGTGGCCCATGAGACGAAGAACCTCTACCACCACCTGACCGCCACCCTGGCGGAGCAGGGCCTCTCCGCCGGGACGCCTTACTGGTTCATCCAGGTCCACGGGGCCGCGGACATGGCCTCCGAGCCCGACATCACGGCCTCGAACGGCGCCGATGCGCCGGGCATGAACGCCGCCTCGCCCCTGGTGCTCGTGGACGACGAGATCGACACCCGCAACAACGTCGTGTCGGGTGTGTGGGGCTGGTGGGAGGGGGCGGGGGACGACCAGGACGGGGATTACGCGTTGAGGGCGACGACGAACCTGCAGGGCGACCTGCTCGAGACGATGGGGTTGCGGGATTCCTTCATGCACTTCGAGATCGAATGGACGTTGCGCAACGCGTACCATGCGGGAACGGGGGCCGGGTACGACGGCGTGCTGGACCTTCTAGAGGCCCTGCGGGGGGTGGTGGGTACCGGACCCTTCCCGACACCCACCCCCACCCGGACTGCCACGGCGACGGGCACGGCAACCCCGACCGAGACGCCCACGTTCTCGTTCACCCCCACCCAGTCGGCGACTCCGTCACCGACGAGGTCTGCGACGGTGACGTTCACGGGGACGTGGACCGCCTTGCCGACCGATACCGCGACCTTCACTCGTACGCCGTCGGACACACCCACGGCGTCGTGGACGCCCACCGCGACGGCGACTTCATCGGCTACGCCGTCATCGACTTCGACGGCCAGCGATACGCCCACCTTGTCCCCCACATCCTCTTCGACCCCCTCGCCGACGGATTCGATGACGCCTACGGCGTCCCTCACTGCTACCCAGTCAGCGACACCGTCGCTGACGAGGTCTCCGACGCCTATGGCTTCGCCGTCACTCACGGCCACTCCGACTCACACACCCACCGTTTCCCCGCCCCCCACGGCGACGGGGACGCCGACGGTCACGGTTTCCCCGACGAACAGCCCGGTCCCGACCAGCACTTCCACGCCCTTCACGCTCAGTCCTACGCCTTCCTGGTCGTCGACTCCGCATTCCGCACTCCCAACTCCTAACGATCCTTTCATCCTTTTCCCCAATCCCGTCACCGAAACGGGACCCGTTCACCTCCGCGTTTCGGGAGTGGAGGCGGGCGACACGCTGGAGGTGGACGTTTTCACGACCGCGTTCCGCAAGATCCTGTCGCGCGTCGACATCGCGACGTCCTCCGGGAGCGTCGATCTGCGCCTGGACCCCGCCGATTTCAAGGGAGGCTTCCCGGCCAACGGCCTCTACCACGTCCGCATCGTGACCCGATGGGAACGCCGGACCCTCAAGCTTATCGTGTTGAGATAGGAGGACCATGTCGCCGCCCGAGCCGAACCGCGAAAGCATCGACCTCCTGAAGCGAATGGTGCGCATCGACTCGGTGAACACCGAGTCCTCGGGGCGGCCGGAGGCCGAACGGGAACTCGCGGAGATGCTGGAGGCGGAAGCCGGGAGGATGGGGCTTTCCTCCCGCCGCCTGGAAGTTCCCGGCCGGGGTTTCAACCTGCTCGTCGAGCACCGGGTGGCCGATGACCGGCCCTGGGTCCTGCTCTACGCCCACCTGGACACGGTCTCGGCCGAGGGCATGAACACCCCGCCTTTCGAGGGCCGGGAACTGGGTGGACGCATCTATGGCCGGGGGGCATTGGACGACAAGGCGGGTGGGGCCGCGGCCCTTTGCGCCCTGAAGGACTATTCGGAAGGTTCGGTTCGTCCCAACAACGCGGGCGTCCTTTTCGTCATCGACGAGGAGGTTACCCATACCGGGGCCAGGTCCTTCGTCGAGTCCCACCTGCAGGACCTGGGCTATCGCCCCTCCGGGATCGTCCTTTGCGAACCCACGGCTTTCGTCCCCTATGTGGCCCACAGCGGGCTCCTCCACCTCGACCTCACGACCCGAGGTCTCGCGGCTCATGCCTCGACGCCGGAGAGGGGCCGCTCGGCCATCACCGCCATGGCGGGGCTGATCCGGGCGCTGGAGGAGGATTACCTCCCGAACCTTACGGCTTCCGATCCCCTCTGCGGGAAGGCCGTGGGTTCCCTCAACCGCATCAAGGGGGGGAGTTCCGCGAACATCATCCCGGACGAGTGCACCGTGACGCTGGATCGTCGCATCCCGCCCGGGGAAAGCCTGGAGGATGTCTTCGCGGGGTTGGAGGGTTTCCTGGGAAAGATCCGCCGGGAGCATCCGGACTGGGTGATCGAGGTGGGGAAGGGCAGGTACAGCCCCCCGATGACTCGAATTCCGGATGACGGTTTTACGAAGGGCGTGCTGGGGACGCTCCGGGCGATGGGTCTGCCCGACGAGCCGAAGGGCGCACCCTTCGGGACCGACGCCGGGACCTTCTCGGAGGCGGGTCTTTCCTGTGTCGTGATGGGTCCGGGCAACCCCGAGAAGAACCACCAGGCGGACGAATACGTGGAAGTGGAACAGGTGATCCGGGGCGTGGAGGTTCTCACGTCGATCCTGCGGATGGACGTGAAACGAGGAATGGGTAATTAGGAATGGATGTGAAACGGGCGCCGACCTTGCGGTCTGCGCCCTTTTGTTCATGGATGTTCTGCGACCCATCAATCGCGAATCTAAAAAAACGCTCGTCCGAAACGATCGCAGAGTTCGTTCCGAAACGCCCCCTCACCCATCATTCATCGCGGAAACCACGCTTGAATGATTGCCCTCTCCCGCAAGCGGGAGAGGGGTGGGGGAGAGGGGGATTTTCCGCCGTTGGCTGTCCGCCCCCGTCCCATGAACGCTTTCGACAGATCTCAAACCCTTCCAAACGAACACCTTGGACGGTAATGACTTGATATTCCCGGTTTGAGACCTCTGATTGGATACTTTCAGAGGTTTCAATTCCTCGCTTCCTTTACAGCAGGGAGTAGGTGAACCCCGCCGACAGGAACTGCTTCAATTGCCGGCCCCTCGACAGGTTGCGGTCGTAGAAGAGATCCACCTCGGCCCCGAAGGTGAAGAGCTTCGTGATCTTCGTGGACAGTACATTGTCCCAGCGAACGACCATCTGGTCGGCGGCCTTCAGGTTGGAGAAGAGGTCCAGCTTCGAGGTGAAGAGGGAGGCGGTTCCCAGTTTCTGCTTGTATTCCGTGACCCAGGTGGCGCCGGCCTCGACCTTCGTCTTCTCGATCTCGAGCGTCTTGGGGTCGTCGGCGTAGCCGGGAAAATCCCGGGTGACAGTCTCGCGCAGGGCCGCGCCGAGCCGGCTGGTGAAGGCGTCCCCCTTCCGGTAGCCCACGCCCACGCTTTCCATGAAATAGCCGGGATCCAAAAACCCGGAAGTCTTCACGCGCGCCCCGGCGACCGTGAGGTACCCCGCGGTCATCTGGGTGCGACCCGAAACGGCGGCGAAGGGATCGAGCCAGCCTCCCAGCTTGAGGGTGTAGACGGACTCCGCCTTCACCTCGTCCACGGTCTTCTGGGATTCCTGGCCCTCCAGGCGCGTGCGCCCGTAGGCGAAATCCAGGGTGTTCACCCAGACGGAGCGCTCCACCTCGCGGGTGAAGCGGGATTTCAGCCCGGCCTGCCAGGCGAGGGAATCGTCGCCGCCCTGCACCCAGTTGTCGAAGCTCGACTGGGTGAGCTGGAAGTCGGCGATGACCTGCTTCTTCCAGACCGGTGCCGGTGTGGCCTCCGGCGTGGCGGCGGTCGTGGCCTTTTTCGGTGCCGGCGCGGCGAACGAAGCCGTAGCGGCCAGGATCAGGGTCAGGACGGCGAGGATGCGTTTCATGAAACCCCCAGGGAACGGAAAGTTAGGAGTGATGAGTGAGTAGTTAGTAGTTCAGGCCCAATGAGGATACGGAACGGTCGATGCAAGGCAAGAAGGAAAAGTGAGGAGCCGAAGGTGGTGGCCGTCGACTCCGCACTTCTAACTCCTCACTTCTTTTTCAGCAGGTCGCGGATCTCGGTCAGGAGCACCACGTCCGCCGGCGGGGGAGGCGGAGCGGCCGGCGCGGCGGCTTCCTTCTTCTTCATGTTGTTCATCAGCTTGACCAGCATGAAGATGGCGAAGGCGATGATGATGAAGTCGAAGGTGACCTGGAGGAAGTTCCCGTAGTTGATCGTGACGGGGTCGGCCTTGATCGTGCCCGTCGGGTCCAGCGCTCCCGGGTTCAGGCTGAGTTTCAGGTCGGTGAACTTCACCCCGCCGATCAAAAAACCGATGGGCGGCATGATCACGTCCGCGACCAGCGAGGACACGATCTTGCCGAAGGCGCCGCCGATGATGATGCCGACCGCCAGGTCCACGACATTGCCCCTCATGGCGAATTCCTTGAACTCCTTGACCCAACCCATGCGGACCTCCCGGGGATGCCCCCCATATATGGAATGAAAAGCCCTTGTTTTGCCGGGTGGATTGTTGCCAGGCGGGGATATAATTTCATTTCCGTACGCCTATCAACGCCCCTCCGACGCCTCCCACTCTGACACGCAACTTTCTTTTACGCAAGGGTATCGGCATGGGCTTTCGCGCCCTATTCAGCGGGATCACCGGTCTCCAGGCTCACAGCACGTGGCTGGACGTCATCGGCAACAATCTCGCCAACGTGAACACGACGGCTTTCAAGGCCTCGCGCGTCCTCTTTTCCGACCAGATCGCGCAGACGCTTGCGGCCGGCTCCTCGCCTTCCGCCTCCTCGCGGCTGGGGGGCGTGAACCCCCAGCAGGCCGGTCTGGGAACGCGGGTCTGCGCCGTCCAGATGGATCACCGGCAGGGGCCCCTCCTTTCCACGGGCAACGCGTTCGACCTGGCCATCGAGGGGGAGGGTTTCCTTCTCGTCCGGGAGGGTAATCGCAGTTTCCTGACGCGCTCGGGAGCGCTCCGCCTCGACGGACAGGGGAACCTGGTGGACGAGAAGGGCGGGTTCGTCCAGGGTTTCTCGGCACAGGCCCAGTACCGCCGCACCCTCATCAACAGCGTCTCGAGCGTACCGGGCGAAGCGCTCGCGGCCACGGACGCGTCCTTGACCCTGCGCACGGACAATCCCATGCAGGTCGGCAACATTCGCATCGAACCCCGCATGACGATCCCCCCGAAGGCTACCAGCATCGTTCATTTCGCCGGGAACCTCGACTCCTTCCAGCAGGCCAACCAGCCGGGCGGCGTGCTGAACCTGGCCACGGGCGGGGGATGGCCCACGCTTCCCGTGGGCGGCGTCATCATGCTCATGGGGCCGGCCATGGCCATGGACGGCACCCGGGTCACCACCGTGCCGACCCCGGACGGCGGGTTCACTCTGCAGCAGCTCGCCCCCCTGAGCGCCGTGTATCCCGGAACGAACCTGGCGAATCCCCTCATCAACGGCGGCATGAATTTGGGATACGTCCAACTGCTGGCCGGGAACTACGCCTGGGAGCAGGAGCCGCCGCTCCCGCCGTCCAGCCTGGTGACCGCCTCGGTGTACGATTCCCTGGGCAATCCCCGGGAGCTGACGGTGCACTTCTACCAGGTCATGGACCTGGGCGCGGCGGGCGTCAACAGCCCCAACGGGCCGTCGCAGGCGTGCTACGCGTGGTACGCCTTCGACACGACGAACGGCGCGAAGCCCTCAACGGCCAATCTGCTGGCCGGCACGGGCATCACCGAGGGCGACTACAACATGAACTATTACGATCGGGGCACGAACCGGGACTGCTTCATCAGCGATTTCGTGTACTTCAACACCGACGGGTCCCTGGCCAACAGCGGCTGTGCGGGGGGGCCCATTCCGGCCCCGCCGGGGCCTCCCAACTACATGATCAATCCCCGCGTGTACATGCCCCCCTACAACGGGGATCCTCCCATCGGGCCCATCCCCACGATGGGCGCCGAGATCCTGCCCATCGAACTCGATTTCGGGACCTTCGGTTTCGTCACCGAGGGCCGCCGGGACGGCATCTACAGCGATGCGGCCGGCGCCTACGAGATCCGGGACGGTATCAACCAGTACGTGCCCAACCACAGCGTCCACGTTGAGTCGCAGGACGGCTATCCGGAGGGGATGCTGGAAGGCATCACCATCGGGACGGAGGGGATCCTGCGGGGCGCCTTCACGAACGGCCAGATCGTGGACCTCGCGCAGATCGTCACGGTCCGTGTGGACAACCCGGGCGGCCTGATGAGGGGCGGCGATGGGCGTTACAGCGGGTCGAACAATTCGGGCTCCTTCTTCGTGGGCCTTCCGGGACAGGGAGGCCTGGGACTCATCCGCTCCGGGACCCTGGAGGGTTCCAACGTGGACCTCACGCTCGAACTGTCCAACATGATCGTGGCCCAGCGGGGTCTCGAGGCCAACAGCCGCATCGTCACCACCGAAAGCCAGAACCAGCGCGTCCTCACGAACCTGGGGCGATAAGCCGTTCGCCCCCCAAGATCCGCCCTATGGCGAGACCTCGCCACCGCACTTCATGCGGCTGGCGGGCCCGAAGACCCCAAGAAGGGTCACCCGATGAACCCGAAGGCATGAAGACGCGAAGAAACCCGCCTTGAAAGCCGCCCTCTTTCCATGACCTCGCAACCCTTGAGGATCCTTCACGAGGACGAGCGCCTGCTCGTCGTGGACAAACCCACGGGGCTCTGCGTCATCCAGCCCCGCCGCCGGGAGGCGGGGCCTCCGCTGGTGGAACTTGTCGCGGCGCACCTGGGAGGCAAGACTTGGACGGTGCACCGCATCGACAAGGGCACGAGCGGCCTCGTGCTGTTCGCCCGGGACGCGGACACGCATCGCGCCCTTTCCCTGGCTTTCGAGAGGCGGGAGGTGCGGAAGACCTACCTGGCCCTCGTGGAGGGGGAGGTCGCCACGGGCGGGGTCGTGAAGTCGCCCCTGAAGGACCGGGGTTCGGGGCGCGTGTCGGTGCATCCCCAGGGCAAGGCCGCCGAGACGCGCTATGAGCCGCGGGAAAGCCGGGAAGGCAGGACGTTGCTGGAGGTCCGCCCCCTGACCGGAAGACGTCACCAGATCCGTGTGCACCTCTATTCCATGGGGCACCGCATCGTGGGGGATCCCCTGTACGGCAAGTCGAGGGGGGATGAGGGAAGGATGATGCTTCACGCATGGAAACTGACCCTGCCGGAAGGACCTTGGGGGGACGCGAGGGTTTTTGAAGCCCCCATTCCGGAGGGGTTCTAGCCCACTAAGGTTATGAATCCAGTGAGAGTCAATGTTTTTATTATAATCACTAGAGGGAGTGCATGATGAGAATCATTGAAAAGCTCTTTGGATCCAAGAATTGGAAAGAGGACGCGAATGAAGCTTAGTACCCTTGTTATAGTCACTCTTCTGTCTATTGGAATGGGCACAGGTTGCAAAAAGGACAAGGAACAACCGACGGCTAGCACAACAACCGGCACGATTAACATTTACCATGAATCTCCTGGTACTTGTTCATTTTTACCTGGTGCCGTTGTATTCGTCGGCTCAGGTGTATTGAATATGAGCGTAACGCTATTTGAAGGTGAATCATATAGTCAGGGTAATATTCCAAGCGGAGCATTTGAAATACAAGTGAAAGACTTTTCGTTTTTATCGTGTAGTGGTCAATTTGGAGGTGGTGTATTAGATGTTCGATTAAGAGCCAGTTCCACGGGTTGTGAGCTTGCTTGTGCTTTTCAATAACCATGTGGGGTAACACTCTTTTCCAAGAAAAACCCAATTTGAACCACAGAGATACGGAGAAACTTAGTATTTCCCGTTTAGACATCGCAAAGACACAAATCTCCATCGCCCGCTTGTGGGAGAGGGGAGGGTAAGGGGTGCCTGGATTTCCGGTTTTCTTGTCTTCTAACGCATGATGCCTTCTTGATGGCCGATAGGGTTTCAAAGAGTGTTTATTAAGATAGGTTCTTGTGCACTACGCGTAGGCAGTCAAGTTGACATTGGGAGGGAACATGTCTCGGATAAAATGGACAACGTCGGTTTTGGCGTTCCTCGCTTTAACCATCGCCTGCGCGGTCCAGAGCGCAACAGTCGACGCGGACGATCCCCGCATCCTGATCGTGGGCCGCTGCGACGTCTCCGACCCCAAGGCCCCGGTCTTTGACTGGCCGGCCGTCAATATCCGCGTGGCCGTGACGGGGTCCGACCTCGCGTTCCTCCTGGAGGACGCCCAGGGGACCAACCATTTCAACCTCACCGTGGACGGGAAACCCGTCACGGTCGTGGCCGCGAAGAAGGGCCTCAACCGGATCGCCGTTCCGGGGTTGGGGAAGGGCCACCATCTCGTGACGCTCTCCAAGCGCACGGAGGGGTTCCAGGGGGCCGCGGTCTTCGGGGGCTTGGAGATCGGGAAAGGCACGTCTTTGGCTCCCGCGCCGGACCTTCCCGACCGGAAGATCGAGTTCATCGGGGATTCCTGGTCCTGTGGCTACGGCAACGAGGGCGTCACCCACGGCAACTGCCCGAACCTCGCGGCGGTTTCCAACGCCGACCGGGCCTTTCCGGTTTTCCTCGCTGAAAAACTGCGCGCCCAGTACCACGTGACGGCCGTCTCGGGCCGGGGCATCCTGCGCAATTACGGGGACAAGAAGACCGTCTCGGACGACACCATGCCCCAGGCCTTCGAGCGAACCCTCTTTTCGAGGCCCGACTCGAAGTGGGACCCCGCGCGCTGGGTGCCCGACGTCGTGGTCCTGCGGTTGGGCGTCAACGACCACTCGACCCAGCCGGCCCCGGCGGAGAAGGATTTCGTGGAAGCCTATGCCCGGTTCCTCAAGCGCTTGAGGAATCTCTATCCGAAGGCCGAGGTCTTCTGCTTCTCGGACGAGGGGTGGCCCGACTACAAGCCCCGCATCCTGAAAGCCCTGGAGGAAAGAAGGAAGGCGGGCGAGAAGAGGGTCTATTGGGTGGGGAACCGCGGTTTTTCGCCTTCCGAATTGGGCTGCGACTGGCACCCTTCCGTGAAGGCCCATTGGGAACTGGCGGAAGTCCTGGAGCAGGCGATCCGTCCCGTGACGGGATGGAACGAGATCAACACGCCCACCCCGACTCCCACGGAAGTACCCCTCAAGGACCGGCCCACCGCGACCCCCACGGGAACCCCGGTCGTGATCCCTCTCCCTCCGGAGGGATGATCGGAACCCGAACCTGAACGGGTGGCGCCTTCCCTCCCGGAAAGCGATCCGGGAGGATCGGCGGGTCATGCCTCATCCCGAATGATCTTCCCCTGGACAACCCTCCACGCGGCGAGGAGTCCCACCCCGGCTACGAGGCCTCCGGAAAGGATGAGGAAAAGGATGCGGATGCCGTCCTTGCGCGGATCCGGCACCAGCGCCCAGAAAGGATATCGGGAGGGCCAGACCCGAGCCTCGAAGGGAGTGTCCGGCGGGTTGCCGGGCGGGAGTTTCGAGAAGAAGCAAGGGATTTCCTGACCATTCGAAAGACGGACGATGAATGCCGCGCCCTGGCCGTTCCGGACCCGGAAGATCTGCTTCGAAACCCCCTCGACCGTGTGCAGGGAACCCCATCCGGTGCAGGTCCCGATCCAAGCACCCCCGATCAGAAGGGGGGCCGAAAGGACCATGAAGAGGAGGGCCGCGACGAATCCGATCAGTCGGATTCGAAGAGAAGTCATGATGATGTCCTCAAAAAGGTGGAAATGAAAACGATCCGACGGGTGCCGCTCAAGCGGGTTCCCGAGCGGAAGGGATTGCGGAGGGGTCGATCCTCATAAGCTCCCGGTGCGCCGCTCGATCACCTCGTGGAGGGCCTCCTGGAGTTCCGGGGTCCTCTCCTGGGAGAGCTTCTCGATGAAGGTCCACACCTCGGGGGAGTCGAATTGCCCCAGCGCGTGGATGGCGGCGATCCGAACGGGCAGGGCAGGGGATGAACCGGGCAGGGATAAGAAGGACCGCTTCTGGGCCGACTCCATCAGGAAGGGCACGGATTCGGGCTGTCCCCATTCCCCCAGGAGCCGGCAGACCGCCGCCAGGAAGCGTTCGTGGCCGGGGTGTTGTTTGCGGCGGATCTGGGCGGCCCGGACCAGGAGAGGCCCCGCGGAAGTGAACCGGATGGTTTCCAGCGCCTCCACGGCAGCCAGGGAAACATCCTCGTCGTCGTCCAGGACCGCCATCCTCAGGGCCGGCCCGCCCGCGGCATCCCCCAACTCCGAGATGGTCCCGATGATGTTCATCTTCAATTCCCGGGAACCCCGGGCCATCCAGGTACTCAATTGCATGGAGAGCGAGGGATCCAAACCGGCCGCGCGGATGACCGGGAGCAACGGGCGCATCTGCGATTCGTCCTCCACGTCGGGCAGGGCCTCGATGACGACGGCCTGCACGGCTTCCTTCAACTGCTGGAAGACATCGAGGTAGGTCTGTCGTTCATCCCCCGATTTCCCGTAGAACTCCTTCACCAGGAGCGGCGCGGCCGCCATCCCGAGCACGGAGAACTGCTTCAGGACCCCGGCCTCCTTGGCCATCATCACGAGGCGCCGCATCATGTCGGGGCTCGTCCTCTCGTAGAGCCAGTGGCGGGCAAGGGCGGGACGGTCCTTGAAGGCCGGGGCGTCGTCCTCGGCGTGCAACTGGAGCGTGGCCAAGAGGGAGAGCACAGGTTCCGGCTCCCGTTTCAGGTCCTCAATGGCAGGTTCCAGAAGGTCCCAGGCCAGGAGCAGGGAGGTTTGGTACAGGGAGGGATCCCATTCGCCCGCCAGCGTCTTGACGAGGCGCCGCAGGACGGTCGCCAGGAGCTGGGGGTTGCGGATCCAGGGGCGCGAATCCCGCAGATGCGAGAGCGCCAGCCGCTTCTCCTCCGGCCTCAGGAGCGATTCGGAGAGGGCCGTGACCGCCCGCTCGACCAGGTCGTGCTTGCCGGTCGCGCCCCACGTCGCGAGGCAATCCGTGACCAGGCCCTCCGTGGCAGGGTCGCACATCACGGAAGTCCAGCCGTTCTTGAGGGCGTGCTCCATGAGGGGGAACATCGACGAAGCCACCTGGTCCGAAAGCGTGTCGCCCTCCGGCGTGACAAACCACTCGTGGATGGCCCCGAACTCGGGCGAAACGGTTTCCAACTTGGCGAGCATGCGGTTGAAGAGGCGGTCGAAGGCGCGGTCGATGGGGTCGGCTTCCGGATGCGCGTTCTTGTGCCGCTTGAGAAGCTGGGAATACTGCCAGGCCTCCGCCAGAAGGTCGAGAAGCAGGCGGGTTCGGTCGTGGGCCGTGAGCTCGGCGTTCATGCGGTCGAAGAGCAGGGCATCGGGTTTCACGGGTTCCGTCGGCGCGGGGGCGTTGGGGATGACGGGAACGGGCAGGGCCATGTCCAGGATGGCGGGGGAGGAGGGCGCTGGTTCCGCCGCGGCCGGGATCGTCCCGGATGCCGGGTTCTCGGCGGCCGCGATGGCGTCGATGGGTTCCTCCGCCGAGGCGCCTTGCATCTCGTAGGAATCTGCAGTCGCCCACAACACGCAACTCAGGAGGTCATTGGTCCGGAATTCCTCCTTCAGGTCGGCCGCCTTGTCGGATGGGGAAGACGACTTACGAAGAAAGGTCACCAGCGCCGCGTAATCCGCCCCCTTCGAGAACAACACGCCCGGGCAGTCGTGCGCCTCCAGGATCTTCGCGAAGGATTCGGATTCCGGAAGGGGAGTCCCGTTCAAGGACACGCCACCGCGCTCGCGCGCGAAAAGCAGTGGATTGCGCTTGGAAAGGAACAGCGAGAATTCCTGGTGGAGTTTCTTGATGGCCTGAGTCACGAAGGGGCTGTCCATCGAGTAGAAGGAAACATAACTGAGGGCGGCCCGTAAATTCTTCGCGAACTGGGGGAGTGCTTCCTTCAAGGAGGGGGTCAGGGGAGCGACGACGGGTCGGGACATGGTCCGGTCTCCTTTCCGAGTTTCCCAAGGTTCGACCTGGACCGTATTTCATGCGGTTCGAGGGTTACCCCGCGGGGCTTTCCCTCATTCGCGGGATCCTCGATCCTTCTTCAGGAACCCGCCGGTTTTTCCTTCGTCTTCATCCTTCGCGTCGTTCGAAGATCACCGCTTCCAATTCAAAGTTAGCGCGGTCCGGTTCGGTTTGGCCTGGAAAGAGGGTCCTTTATGGGCCGCTCGTTTTCCCGGATCGCGGTGCGAGTCCGTTCCGGGGTTGAGTGAAAGGGTTTTCCGGCTCACGATCACTGGGAGGTAAACGATTCCGAGTCCGATCCCTCCTGGACGGTAACATCGACGGGCATTCGGCTTGGGGATGGTCATTCGACCGGCGATGAGAGCCCTGGTCCTCTTTCGGACGGCGTTCGGGGGACAGGACCGCACGATGCCTCCACTTCCAGGAAGGCGATTCCTCCAGATGGCCAGCCGAGGGGATTCCACGGGAGTTCCCCAGGAGAGAGTTAAAAGGACCCATGTGGGTAATATCGACCCACTCCGACTCTCCGGATTCCCGGGAAGAGGCCATTTTTTAAGGCCTCCCTTGGGATCGGAATTGGCACGCACCTTGCTTTCATAGGTAACAAGAATTCCAAGTCCTCGTGGTGACCGAACATCAACCCTTGAGGGACCCGGCATGAAGCAAAGCCGGGATTCGCCAGGCCGGATGCGTGTCCCCGACGGACGATAGATATCGACTGCCGTGTGGAGCCGTTTCCTTCCTCCTGAACTTGAGGATCGGCTTTTCTGCCTGTCGCGGGCTTTGAGGGGTCCTGTGGCAGGTGGGTCGTAACTACAACCCCTTCTTCCGGGGACGAACCGGGATCTTCCAAGACTCCCGGATCCCCGGATCACCTGCCTCAAAGGCGTCAAGCCCTTACACAGGCACCACACTCTCAAGGCGGCCCGACCGATCCCGGGCCGCCTTTTTCATTTCCCCGAATGTTCTCGGCAAGATTCTGCGAGTAGCGAAGAAGCACGCTGCCCTTGTTCGAACCTACTTCGAGCAGGGATAAACGCTTATTTCCAGCACCGCTTTACCGGCCATGTCTCTGGAAGTTAAGGCCGGGGGGAGGTATCATCAGCGTTCCGGTCTTTTCCGTTTATGAAAGCCCTCATTTAAGGCGAACCGAGCGAAGGGACCTTTTTGCACCGGGGAGGGGTCTTCCCCTTTCCAGGAACACGAGTCGCGAAGGAGCATGAAATCATGGGTGAATCCAAGATCTACACGTTGGATGCCAACGAAGCCGTGTCCTCGGTGGCTTTTCGCTTGAGCGAGGTCATCAGCATCTATCCCATCACGCCCTCGTCCCCGATGGCCGAGTGGGCGGACGATTGGAAGGCGGCCGGGAAGACCAACATCTGGGGGAGCAGTCCCTCCATCATGGAGATGCAATCGGAGGGCGGAGCCGCCGGTGCCATGCACGGCGCCCTGCAGGCGGGATCCTTGTGCACCACCTTCACAGCATCCCAGGGTCTTCTCCTCATGATCCCCGATATGCTCAAGATCGCCGGGGAACTCACCCCGGTGGCCATGCATGTCACGGCCCGCACGCTGGCCACCCACGCCTTGTCCATCTTCGGCGACCATTCCGACGTCATGGCCGTCCGCTCGACCGGATTCGCCCTGCTTTGTTCCAACTCCGTCCAGGAATCCATGGACATGGCCCTCGTGGCCCACGCGGCGACCCTCGACACACGCGTGCCCTTCCTGCATTTCTTCGACGGTTTCCGCACTTCCCACGAGGTGGCCAAGGTCCATCTGCTCTCCGATGACGATCTGAAGGCCGTGGTGGACTTCCCGAAGGTGATGGAACACCGCTCCCGCGGTCTCAATCCCGACCAGCCCCAACTGCGAGGGACGGCCCAGAACCCGGATGTGTTCTTCCAGGCCCGGGAGGCGAGCAACCCGTTCTACCTGTCCGTGCCCGAGGCGGTCCAGAAGGTCATGGACCGCGTGGCGAAAGCCACGGGACGCGCCTACCATCTCTTCGACTACGTGGGCGCCCCGGATGCCGATCGCGTCATCATCCTCATGGGTTCGGGGGCCGACGTGGCCCACGAGACCGTGGAAGCCCTCAACGCGAAGGGAGCCAAGGTGGGCGTGCTCAAGGTACGCTTGTTCCGGCCCTTCTCCGTGAGGCATTTCCTGGCCGCTCTTCCCGCTTCGGTCAAGAGCGTGGCCGTCCTCGACCGCACCAAGGAGCCCGGAGCCGCGGGCGAACCCCTCTACCAGGACGTGGTGACGGCCTTCAGCGAAGCCCTGGCCGACGGGAGCCTCCGGGCGGTACCCCGCGTCATCGGCGGCCGCTACGGCCTCTCCTCCAAGGAGTTCACGCCCGCCATGGTGAAGGGCGTGTTCGACCATCTGCAGGAGGGCAAGCTCAAGAACCACTTCACCATCGGCATCAACGACGACGTCACCCACCTCAGCCTGCCCTATGACAAGGACTTCACCACCGAGCCGGACTCGGTCAGCCGGTCCCTGTTCTACGGCCTGGGCGCCGACGGGACCGTCGGGGCCAACAAAAACTCCATCAAGATCATCGGCGAGAATACCGACAACTGGGCCCAGGGCTATTTCGTCTACGACTCCAAGAAGTCGGGCGCCATGACCGTGTCCCATCTCCGGTTCGGGCCGACCCCCCTGCGCTCCTCGTATCTCATCACCCGCGCCAACTTCATCGGTTGCCACCAACCCCAGTTCATCGATCGTTACGACATGCTGGCCAACCTGGTGGAGGGCGGCACCTTCCTTTACAACACGTCCGTTCCCACCCAGGATGTGTGGGCAACCCTGCCCCGCCTGGTGCAGGAGCAGTTGCAGAAGAAGAAGGCCAAGTTCTTCGTCATCGACGCCTACAAGGTGGCCCGCGAGACGGGCATGGGCGGACGCATCAACACCATCATGCAGGTCTGCTTCTTCGCCATTTCCGGCGTTTTGCCGCGCGAGCAGGCCATCGAGGCCATCAAGCAATCCATCATCAAGACCTACAAGAAGAAGGGCGACGAGATCGTCCAGGCCAATCTCAAGGCCGTGGACCAGACCATCGCCAACCTTCACGAGGTGAAGGTGGAAGGGCTGCCCCTGGGCAGCATCCCCATGCACGAGGCGGTGCCTGAAAAGGCCCCCGCGTTCGTGAAGGAAGTTCTCGGCAAGATCATCGAGGGCCAGGGGGATGAACTGCCGGTCTCGGCCATGCCGGTGGACGGGACTTTCCCCACGGGGACGACCCAATACGAGAAACGCCGCGTGGCGCAGGATATCCCCGTCTGGGACCCGGAACTCTGCATCCAATGCGCGCGCTGCTCGCTGGTGTGCCCGCACGGCACCATCCGCGTGAAGGTCTACGAGCCGGCCCAGGCCGCAAACGCCCCGGCCGGGTTCAAGTCCATGGACGCCAAGCACAAGGATTGGAAGGGGCTGAAATACACCATCCAGGTGGCTCCGGAGGACTGCACGGGTTGCGGGCTTTGCGTGGATATCTGTCCGGGCAAGAGCAAGACCGATCCCAAGAAGAAGGCGCTGGGCCTGTCGCCCGCCCTTCCCTTGTTCGATCCTGAGGCCAGGAACTGGGAATTCTTCCTCGCCCTTCCGACCCGCGATCCCAAGACGCTCAACATCGGGCTCGTCATGCAGCAGCAGCTGCAGGCCCCCTATTTCGAGTTCTCGGGTGCCTGTGCGGGTTGTGGCGAGACCCCCTACGTGAAGCTGGTGTCCCAGCTATTCGGCGACCGCCTGCTCATCGGGAACGCGACCGGTTGCTCCTCCATCTACGGGGGCAACCTGCCCACCACCCCCTGGTCGAAGGATGCGTCGGGTCGAGGACCCGTCTGGTCCAACTCCCTCTTCGAGAACAACGCCGAGTTCGCGTTGGGCTTCCGGCTCTCGGTGGATCAGACGGCCGATCGGGCGAAGTATCTCCTGAAGCGGATGGAGAAGATCGCGGGGAAGGACTTGGTGGACGGCATCCTGAACGCGGACGTCTCCACCCTCGCCGGCCTGGAGGAACAGCGCTTCCGGGTCAAGAAGCTGAAGGACGCGTTGGCCAAGGATCCTTCCGCCGAGGCGAAGGAACTGCTCCAGATCGCCGACTACCTGGTGAAGAAGAGCGTATGGGCCATGGGCGGCGACGGATGGGCCTACGACATCGGTTACGGCGGGCTTGATCACGTGCTGGCCTCGGGGCGCGACATCAACGTCCTGGTGCTGGACACCGAGGTCTACTCGAATACCGGCGGCCAGATGTCAAAATCCACGCCCCTGGGAGCGGTGGCCAAGTTCGCGGCCGCCGGAAAAACCATGCCGAAGAAGGACATGGGCCTCATCGCCATGACCTACGGCAACATCTACGTGGCGCGGGTGGCCATGGGCGCCAATGACGCCCAGACCCTCAAGGCCTTCGTGGAGGCGGAATCCTACGACGGGCCTTCCCTGATCCTCGCTTACAGCCATTGCATCGCGCACGGGTACGACCTGGTGAACGGCCTCAAACAGCAGAAGGCCGCCGTACAGTCGGGCCAATGGCTCCTGTACCGTTACGATCCGCGCCTGGCCGCGCAGGGGAAGAATCCCCTCCAGCTGGACTCGCAGGAACCCACCCTGCCGGTCGAGGAGTACATGTCCAAGGAGAACCGCTTCAAGATCCTCATGAAGGCCAGGCCGGAGGAGGCCAAGCGCCTGATCGCCGAGCAGCAGCGGCTGGTCAAGGCCCGGTACGAGTACTACAAGCTTTTGGCTTCCCCCGCCTTCGTGCCGGGCGCGGGACAGGCGGCCGCGTCTTCCGCTTCGTAGGAGCCTTGCCGGACCCCAAGGAGGCAGCGAGATGAGATTGAAGACCAAGTATCTGGGCCTGGAACTGCGGACGCCCCTGGTGGCTTCCGCCTCACCTTTTACGGGGGATCTGGACCGCCTGAAACGCCTGGAGGATGCTGGCGCGTCGGCCGTGGTTCTGCCTTCCCTTTTCGAGGAGCAGATCCTGAAGGACGCCGCCCAGATCGAGAAGGGGCTTTCCCAGGGGACGGAGAGCTTCGCGGAATCCCTCACCTATTTCCCCCGCTACGAGGAGATCCTTCCCGCTCCGCACGAGTATCTGGCCCTGGTGAGCCAGGCCAAGAAGGCCCTGAAAATTCCCGTGATTGCCTCCCTCAACGGGTGCACACCCGGGGGTTGGACTTCCTACGCGCGGAACATTGAACAGGCCGGCGCGGACGCCCTGGAGTTGAACCTCTACAACGTCCACACCGACGTGAAGGTCACTGCGGCGGAAAGGGAGAACAGCTATGTCGAGGTCACGAAGTCTATCAAGGACGCCGTGAAAATCCCGATAGCCGTGAAGCTTTCCCCCTTTTTCACGTCCCTCCCGAACATCACGTCCCGCCTCGTGGAGGCGGGTGCTTCCGGCATCGTGCTTTTCAACCGTTTCTACCAGCCTTCCATCAACCCGGAAACCCTGGAAGTGGAGTTGGCCGTTTCCTTCAGCCGTCCGGCGACGCTTCGCCTCCCGGTGCGATGGATCGCGATCCTTCATGGACGGGTTCCCGCGGACTTCGCGGCCTCGGGCGGCGTGCACGATATCCGGGGCGTGGTCCGGGCGCTTCTGGCAGGCGCCAACGTGGCCATGCTCTGCTCGACCCTTTTCCAAAACGGATTCAAGCATATCCGGGTCCTGGAGCAGGGCCTCCGTCACTGGATGGAGGAGTACGAGTACGCCAATGTGGCCGACATGATCGGCGCGGCCAGCCAGAAGAACCATGAGAATCCCGAGGCCTACGAACGGGCCCAGTATCTCCAGGTGTTGCGCGGTTTCCGGAACCCCGATGAGATCGGGGAGGGCAACATCACCGAGGACAGCTGGCCCATTTGACCCTTCCCCGCTTCAGATCCAAAGCGGAAGGGGACGGCTCATCCCGAGCGTTGTTTGCGAAGGGATCCCGCAAGGATATTGTTGAGTGGGTTTGCAAGTCGATCAGGTGGTTCATGAAATCGACGGTCACCCTGCCCGCCTTGGCCGCGTCTTTTCGAGGCTGGGACCCGATCGCCGGAAAGAGCCGCGTAGAACCCGGTTGGGGTTCAAATGACAGCGTTTTCCGGGACGCGAGGAGATTCCTCTGGCGTTCCGGGCCTTGTTGGTGGTGAAATAGAAGCATCCTGCAGTTTGTTCCCGCCTTTTGGATGGGCCCGTCGTCCCCGGCCACACCCCGGACGGTCTCGAATGCGAAAGGCGCATGGTTGTGAGGCGTGGCAGTGAGGCAGTCATGGACGAAGCATCCGTCCTCGTCATCGGGGTCGGGGTTTCGAAGCACGGGGATTCCTCGGCCGGTAAATGGGTCATCAAGCGTCTCATGGGCAAGACCGCCCCTGGCGTACGATTGATGGAGCAGGTCTCGGACCCCGCCTTTCTCCTGGAAGCCTGGAGGGGATATTCCGCCGTCATCCTCGCCGGAGCTGTCCTGAGCGGGGCGAAACCCGGAACTCTTTTCAGGTTCGAGGCCCAGAAGAAGCACCTCCCCCCCGTCTTTTTCAGCAAGAAGACGCTCGTCCCCGGACTCTTCGAGGGCATTGAGCAGGCTCGCGTCGAGGGCTCGCTTCCCCCCCGGCTCATCGTCTATGGCATCGAGGGCAAACGGTTCAAGGAGGGCGACAAGATGGCGGAGGACGTGAAGGCGGCCACCCTGAACGTCGCCGAGCGCATCCTCCTGGACCTCCGCCATCTTTCCGTTCCCGCCGTCTTGACGGCCGATCGAGGATAGAGGGAAACCTCCCAAAAACGCTCTTCGGGTCGGTATGTTCCCGGAAGGCATCCCTGGCAAGGGGAAGCCCGCTCCGAGAACCCCCTTCCTTTCGCGTCCCCCCGCGGCGACAATGGCCCCCTCGGGGGCGTTCCATGCAGAACCCATCCATCCAACGACTCAAAGCCGCCGTTCGTGGCGCCGTGCAGGGCGTCGGCTTCCGCCCGTTCGTCCACCGGCTGGCCATGGAACTGGGTCTATCCGGCTGGGTGGAGAACGACACCCGGGGTGTTCTCCTGTCGGTCGAGGGGGACCGATCCCGGTTGGAGGAATTCCTCCGGCGCCTCCAGGCCGAAAAACCCCCCAGGGCCTCCATCCAGGGAGTTGAATTCTCCTTCCTGGACCCGGAGGGTTTTTCGGGGTTCGTCATCCGCGAGAGCCGTGCCGAAGGGACCCCTTCCGCCTTCGTCCTTCCCGACATCGCCACCTGCCCCGACTGCTTGAGGGAGCTTTTCGATCCTCGCGACCGCCGATACCGCCATCCTTTCATCAATTGCACGAATTGCGGACCCCGATTCAGCGTGGTGCTGAAGCTCCCCTATGACCGGCCCAACACCACGATGGCTTCCTTCCCGATGTGCCCGTCCTGTCGGGCCGAGTACGAGGATCCGGCCGACCGGCGGTTCCACGCCCAGCCCCTCTGCTGTCCCGACTGCGGTCCGCGCCTTGAACTGCGGGCTCGTGGGGGGAAGGCGCTCGCCCTCCGCGAGGAGGCCCTGCGGGGTGCCGCCCAGGCCGTCCGGGAGGGCGGGATCCTGGCCCTGAAGGGGGTGGGTGGCTACCAGCTGGTCTGCGATGCCCGGTCTCCCGACGCGGTCAGGACCCTGCGCGAGAGGAAGCGGCGGGAGGAGAAACCCCTGGCCCTCATGGTCCGGGACCTCGCCTCCGCGAAGCGACTGGCCGGGATCTCCTTCCTCGAGGAACGGCTTCTCTCGTCACCCGAGTCGCCCATCGTGCTCTTGAGGAAAAGGGAGGATGCTCCCGTCGCGGAGGAAGTGGCGCCGGGCAATCCGCACCTCGGCGTGATGCTTCCCACGACCCCCCTGCACCACCTTCTCCTTCACGAATGGGATTTTCCCGTGGTGGCCACCAGCGGCAACGTCTCGGACGAGCCCCTGGCCCGGGAGGATGCGGAGGCCGTGGAACGCCTGTCCGGCATCGCGGATGTCTTCCTCCTGCACGACCGGTCCGTGGCACGCCGGGTGGACGATTCGGTGGCGCGCGTCCTCATGGGTCAGGAACAGGTTCTCCGCCGGGCGCGCGGTTATGCGCCGCTACCCGTGACCCTTTTCTCCGATGCTTCCGGGACCCTGGCGGTGGGCGCCCACCTCAAGAACACCGTGGCTTTCGCCGTGGGTCGCGACGCTTTCGTGAGCCAACACATCGGGGACTTGGACACGACTTCAGCCCAGGATTCCTTCCGGCAGGTCGCCAGGGATCTTTCCGGTCTCTACCGGGTCGTTCCGGAAAGGGTAGCTCATGATCTGCATCCCGACTACGCCTCGACGCGCCATGCGGAGGCCCTGGCCTTGCCGGTGGTCAAGGTCCAGCACCATTTGGCCCATGCTCTCTCTTGCGCCGCCGAGAACGAGCTGGAGCCGCCTTATCTGGCCGCGACCTGGGATGGGACGGGCCTCGGGCCGGACGGCACCATCTGGGGCGGGGAATTTCTGGCCGTGAAGGATCGCCACTGGGAGCGGGTCGGACACTTGCGGACTTTCCGCCTTCCCGGGGGCGACCAGGCGATTCGTGAGCCGCGCCGTTGCGCGTTGGGCGTCCTACACGTCATGAAAGGAAAATCGGCCTTCGAGGGCGCTCCGGGGGAATTCGTGTCGGCGTTCACGGGAGAGGAGAAGGCGGTTCTTCTCGCGGCCCTGGAGAGGGACCTGAACTCGCCGCGCACGTCGTCCATGGGGCGTCTCTTCGACGCTGCGGCGTCCCTGTTGGGTTTGCGCCAGAGGAACGCGTTCGAGGGACAGGCCGCGATGGAACTGGAGTTCGCGGCTTGGAGGGGCACTTCCGGTTCTCTCTATCCGGTGCGGGTTGAAAATACCTGCGAGGGCTTTCTTTTCGACTGGGAACCTCTCATAGTAGGTGTGCTCAGGGACCGCACGGATGGGAGGCGGGTTGACGACATCGCCCGTGATTTCCACGCGACCCTGGCGGCCGGACTGGCCGAGATGGCGAAGGTCACCGGTTCGACGAAAGTGATGCTGACCGGGGGCGTTTTCCAGAACCGTCTCCTGACCGAGATGTCCGCGGAGGCCCTTCGGGCCGCGGGGATGAAGCCCTATTGGCATCAACGGATACCTCCCAATGACGGGGGAATTTCGTTGGGCCAGCTGGTCGAGGCGCAGAGACAGATGACAGCGAAGAAATAGTAGATCAAAGGCGATTCGCCACCGATGGACCCTGTAGTAGAGGCTTCGCCACACTACAGGGCAGGTGGGATGGATCCACCTTCGGCGAGATCTCGTCACCCAAGGGCTTGGGTGACGGACACCGATACGACGGTGGATGAAATGTTGATGCAGGGTACCCCCCTGTGGGTGCCCGGCGGACGGGCACATGGGTCCGCCTCTACGCAAGCGAAAACGCAAGAAAACCTAAAGTCCCCTCTACCCGGCCTTCTCCCGCAGGCGGGCGAGGGAGAAACAAGTTGGAATAAAGGAAACCGCGATGTGTCTGGCAATACCGGGGAAGATCCTCGAGATCGTGAAGGAAGGCGCGACCGACCGCAAGGGGCGCGTGAGCTTCGGCGGCGTGGTCAAGGAGGTCAACCTCTCCTTCGTGCCCGACACGAAGCCGGGCGACTACGTGCTCGTGCACGTGGGCTTCGCCCTCTCCAAGGTGGACGAGGCGGAAGCCGAGAAGACCCTCGCGATCCTGAAGGAGATGGACGACCTGGGGCGGGGCGGGGGGCCGAACAAGTGAGCATCCATCTTGAAACCGTTTCATCCCGGGATCGTGTTTTATCGTCTTCGTGCCTTCGTGTCTTCGTGGTGGAAATATCGGGAGTCGATTTGCCGTGAAATACCTCGATGAATACCGGGACGCGGACGCCGTCCGCAAGGCGGCGGAGCTCATCCGACGCGCCTGCACCCGCCCCTGGACCCTCATGGAGATCTGCGGGGGTCAGACCCATTCCATCATGCGCTTCGGCCTGGAGGAACTCCTCCCCCAGGAGATTGCCCTCGTCCATGGCCCCGGATGCCCCGTCTGCGTCACGCCGGTCGAGATCCTCGACGAGGCCATGGAGATCGCCGCGCGGCCCGAGGTGACCTTCTGCTCCTTCGGCGACATGCTCCGCGTACCGGGAAGCCGCACCGACCTCTTCGGCGTGAAGAGCCGGGGCGGGGACGTGCGCATCGTCTATTCGCCGATGGACGCCCTTCAACTGGCGCGGGAGATGCCGGATCGCCAGGTCGTGTTCTTCGCGGTCGGTTTTGAAACGACCGCGCCCGCCAACGCCATGGCCGCCTTCCAAGCCCACCAAAAGAGATTGAAGAACTTCTCGCTCCTCGTCTCCCACGTC
>CAZGWJ010000034.1:0-25933 GCA_964529445.1 uncultured bacterium | reverse complement strand
GATTTCCAGAAGGTCCGGCTCGACGAGAAGGTGCGCGTCAAGGTCCCCGTCCGTCCGAAAAACGCGGATGTTTGCGAGGGCGTGAAGGCCGGGGGTACGCTCCAGCTCTTCAAGCGCTCCATCGAGGTCTTCTGTCTCCCGGGACAGATCCCCCAGGCCATCGAGGTGGATATCACCGCCCTGCAGATCGCCCAATCCCTGCACGTGGCGGACCTGAAGCTTCCCGAGGGGATCCAGGTCCTGGATTCCCCCAAGACGGCCGTGCTTTCGATCGCCGCTCCCATGGCCGAAGAGGTTGCACCGACGCCGGTCGCGGGCGCTGTTCCCGCCGAAGGCGAAGCGGCGGCCGCTCCCGCCGAAGGGGCCGCTGCCGGCGAACCGGAGGTCATCACCGCCAAGAAGAAGGAAGGCGAGGAAGGCGCTGCCGAAGCGGCCAAGAGCAAGGAGACCGCGAAGGAGAAGGCGCCCGCCAAGAAATAACGGGCCATGGCAACGCTCCTCCCGTCCCCCGCCTGGGTGGTTGCGGGTCTGGGCAACCCGGGTTCCGAGTACGAAAAAACGCGCCACAACGTCGGTCGCCAGGTCGTCGAACTCCTGGCCCAGCGTCGTGGCGTTTCTTTTTCCAGGAAAGGCGATGGACTATGGGCACGGTGCCGCCTGTCCCTGGGCGACCTCTACCTCCTGCTTCCCTTGACCTTCATGAACGAATCGGGGAAGGCCGTTTCGGCTTTCCTCAAGTTCCGAAAGATCCCGCCGACACGACTCATCGTGGTAACCGACGACATGGACCTCCCGCCGGGCAAGGTGCGGGTGCGGCCGGATGGGTCCTCGGGCGGCCATCACGGCATGGATTCCGTCATCGAGAAGGTGAGGTCCTCCGACTTCGCGCGCGTGCGCATCGGCATCGGGAAGCCTGCGGCACCTTTCCTGGGCGCCGACCATGTTCTCTCCAGGGTCCCGAAGGAGGAGCGGCTTCTCCTCGACCGGGCCGTTCAGCGCGCGGCGGACGCCGTGGAGGCGCTTTTGAAGAAGGGCGTCGAGGCCGCCATGCAGGAGTTCAACAAGGACGCGGAAACCGCTTGACCCGCAGGGGGGGAAGCGCGGCAGTCCGACAAGTTGTCAATATGATTAGATGAAGTTGTTCCCTTGGCCAATGCGGTAAAATCACGGCCTTGTCCCATCCCCCTACGGAGTTTTCCATCGATCATGCCGATCTTCCTGACCTCCCACGAGAAGAAAGCGCTGTTGTTCGTCGGCCTCTTGTCCCTCTGCGGTGTCGGCGTGCTCGCCGTGCGCCATCTTCACCGTGAACCCGCCTCGCCGGGAAAGGAACAGGTGCGCCACCGCGTCGAGCAGAGGGTTCGCAAGTTCGACGCCGCTCCGGCTCGACCGGCGCTCGACCTCAACGCGGCTTCCGAGCGGGATCTGCTTCGAGTGCCCACGATTGGGCGCGTGACGGCCGCCCGGATCGTGCAGTACCGGCGCTTGAACGGGATGTTCCGTGACGTGGGGGAACTGGATCGCGTACCGGGGATCGGGAGCAAGCGGCTCCGGGAGATCCGTCCTTACGTGTTCGTGACCCGGGAACCGACGCCCATCCCTCGCGTCCAGGCCCCCGCCGTCGCGCCGACGGAATGAGGGGAAGTGGACAGGAGTCGATGCAACGTTCCGGCCGATCCGGACGTCCAATGGGCGGTGATCCGCACGTCGTTCCGGGTCCGTTGCGGAAGGCGTTCGCGGAGCGGTTTCAAGGATCCCGTCGTCCTGACGTGCCGGATTCGAAGAAGGGGGTCTTCATCGTGCGCAAGGGAATTCTCGGGGCGTTCCTGCTGACGCTCATCGCCGGCCTGGCTTGGGCCGGCATCAAGATCCTCCAGAACATGCCGTCCACCTATGTGTATCCCGTGGATGGACACATCGTCGGCAACGTGTACCGCGGCAACCAGACCCTGTTGTCCATCATGATGCCGGGCGCCTCGTTCAACGATCCCCGTGGCGTTGCCTGCGCCTTCCTGAAAAGCGACGATGACCCGAAGGACCCCTTCGATGACGTGGAGATCACCGTCGTGGGAGCCAATTCGGGGGCGAACCAGCTGTTCTACAACGCCAGCCTGAAGAAGATCCGCAAGTTCGGGACCGCCGGGTCCGGACAGGACCAGTTCAACGATCCCCGGGGAGTGGCCATCCATCCCGACGGGACCGTGGCGGTGGCGGATTCGGGGAACCACCGCATCGTCCTGCTCCACCACGATGGGACCAAGTTGACGTGGACCCGGGCCCTGGGCGGGCCCGGCACCGAACCGGGCCAGTTCGACTCTCCCGCGGCGGTCGCGTTCGATTCCCGGAGAAACCTCTACGTAGCCGACGCGGGGAACCATCGTCTCCAGGTCCTGTCGGGGCAAGGGAAGTGGTCCGTCCTGTCCACGGGGGTGTCCCTGACCGGGCCTGAGGCCCTTTGTGTCATCGACTCGAAGGAGGCTTGGACCTTCTTCCGGGAGGGACCTTTCGCCGATCGGATCGCGGTCGTCGACCAGGCCGGGCAGCGTCTGACGACCTATTCCCTGGACGGGAAGTTCATGAACGTCGCGAGGAGCGGCCTTCTTCCTGGCGGTCCGGCGACGCTCTCCGGCATCGCGTTCGATTACTACGGCAACGTGGTGGCCACGGATATCGCCGCTTCCTGCCTGCGCAAATTCGACAAGGAACTGAAGTACCTCTGCTCCTTCGGCAGCGAGGGCGAGAATCGCCACCAGTTCCTCCACCCCCGGGGAATCGCCATCAACAAGCAGTTGGGGCAGGTCGTCGTGGCTGAAGAGAAAAGCGCCCATTATCTCTGGGTGGGTGCCGACGCGGACGGATTCGCGCCCGTCGCGGAGGGAGCCGGTTGGAGGTTCCCCTTCGTCCTCACGGAACGCGCCACCCTGAACGCGACGGTGAAGGACAATGCCGGCAAACCGGTCACGAGCCTTTTGAACAACGTGGAATGGGAGGAAGGGAAAAGAGAGTTCGCCTGGATCCCGGATGCATCCCTGCCCGACGGGTTCTACATCCTGGAGTTCGACCTGATGGCCACGTATTCCTCCCGCGAACGCATCCTGAAGCGATTCACCCTGACCTTGAAGAAATCGAAGCTGTAACGGTAGATTACTATTGCCCTGATTAGGGCACGATCGATTATACTTCCGTCCATTCCCCGCTATTCGCCGATCCGGGGTCCGGCGTTTGCCTTCCTTGAACGGTGCCGGTCCCGGGATCGCACCTGCATTGCGCCGAATCACCGGTGAATGACCGTAACGTCGAGAGAGCCAGGCCATGATCCCGCTTGTCTACTGGAGCCTATCGTTCCTTTCCGGGGCCGCTCTCGGTCTCGCCCTGCCGGGGTATTGGGAACCGGCATTCCTCTTCGGCTCATTTCTCGTCGCGGGCCCTTTGCTCCTCTCCCTCCTTCGCTTCGACCTGGGGCAGTACCGATTTCACCTCGCCGCCGTCCTGCTCCTATTTCTGGGAGGGATGCGCTCCCTGGGCATCGAACGGGCTTTCGACTACCGCTGCTCCCTGTTTCCCGCGCCCATCGAGGGGACCTTCCGCGGATACATCGCGGAGGATCCGGAGGTGCTTTTCGAGAGGGTCGAGGGTGGGCATGAGACGGGGCGGGAGGGAGGCGTCTATGCGCCCTACGTCGAGCGGGCCCGAGCGGTCATCGTACTCGACGAGATGAACGGACGCGTCATCCCGGCCGTCCGAGTCCGTTGTTCCTTCATCCTGCCCCGCGACGGCGGGGCGCCGGTCCTTTCCTACGGCGACGGCATCCGGGTCCGGGGGACGCTTTCCCCGCCGCCCGTGGCCCTCAATCCAGGCCAGTTCGATTACGCGGGCTATCTGCGCAACCGCGACATCTCCCACGTGATGTTCGTCACGCCCAGGAAGTGGGAACGGATCGAGGTTTCGTCGCGCGTAAGCGCGTTCGGGCGCTTTTCTTTCTCCTGCAAACGCCGCATCGAGGAGGCCGTCTATTCCTTCCTGCCCTATCCGGAGAACGCCCTTCTCTCCGGACTTCTTCTGGGTGAGCGAGCATCGCTGTCGAACGAGATGCTCGACGCCTTCAACCTCACCGGAACGACCCACATATTGGCCGTGTCGGGCATGAACACGGCCCTCATCGCGGCGCTTCTGTTCCTCGGGTTCCGCGTGATGCGGGCTCCCCGCAAGGTCGCGGCCTTCCTCTCCATCGTCGCGCTGGGGGCTTATGTGGTGATGACGGGGGCGCCGCCCTCGGTGTGCCGCGCCGGGTTGTTCTCGTCGCTGGCGCTTCTCGCGATGATCCTGGAACGCCGGCCCCACGCGGGCGTACTCCTCTGCCTGACGGCCGCGATCCTGACCGCCGTCTCGCCCTTCGGGCTGACGGACCTCTCGTTCCAGCTTTCGTTCCTCGCGGTCATGGGGTTGGCGGTGTTCTCGCCGAGGTTCCTGAAGGTACTGGCGAGAACGCCCCAGGTCGTCGCGGTGGATCTCGCCGCCACGACGGGAGCCCAGATGGCCGTGTGGGTCCTGCTCATCACGCAGTTCAACCAGTTCACGACCTACGCCCTGCCCGCCAACGTCCTGATCGCGCCCCTGGTGGCCTTGGCGACGGCTGGGGGCTTCGCGGCCCTGCTCGCTCATTGCCTCCATCCGGCATGGGGCGTCCTTCTCGGCGCGGGGGTGGAGATCCCCCTTCGGCTCATCGCGGCCATCACGGCCTGGCTTTCCAAGTGGCCCGCCGCCGAGATCGTGGTCGGTACCCCCCCACTTCCGTGGATCGTGGTCTATCACGGGATCCTGCTCGCGACCTTCCTATTCTTCTGGCCCCGGCATGTTCCGGGCGCGCCCTCCGAAGCGTGGCAAGCATCGGACCGGAGGTTCCGGGTCGGGCGAAAGCAGGTCCTCGTCGCATGGGGACTCTTCGCTCTCGCCGCCACAACGGCCTGGGTCCTGGATGCAAGGGCGGCAAAGCCCTTCCGGATCGCCTTTCTGGCGGTGGGTCACGGCAATGCGACGGTCCTGCGATCGCCCTCGGGGAAAACGGTCGTGGTGGACGGCGGGAAGGGGACCGACGGGCCTGCGCGATGGAACACGCTGGTCCGCTATCTCCGCCATGAGGGGATCGGTCGCGTGGATGCGATCGTGAATACCCATCCGGACGAGGACCACTTGGGGGGCTTGATCGATCTCGTGAAGACGGCCCGTGTGGGGCGCGCCTTCCAGCCCCTGGGTTCCGGGTTCGAGACGAGGACGGCCTTCGAATTCAACGCGCTTCTTTCAGAGAGGAAGATACCGCTTCATTATCTGAGACGCGGCGACCGTCCCGAGTTGTGGGAGGGCACCGAGCAAGTCCTTCATCCGCCCGCCGGGTTCAAGCCCCGCCGTGGCAAGGAGAACAACCTCTCCCTGGTTGTGCGAATGGCTTGTCCGGAACGGGATCCCGTTTTCGTGTTGACGCTTCCGGGCGACCTGGAGAGGGAGGGATGGGAGGAGATCGCGAGGACGCGTCCGCCTGCTGGCGGATGGCTGATGGCCCCCCATCACGGACGGGAGTCGGGCGAACCCGGTAGGGCCGTGGAAACGTTCATGCCGGAAGTGCTGGTTGTCAGCGACTCGAAGGGACATCCGGAACTGAAGGAGCGGTTCGGCGCCGGTCTCAAGGTGCTGGAACTCAGGGAAACAGGCTGCGTGGAGGTGGAGGTGGATGAGAAGGGGCCGACAAGGGTTCGTTCCTTCCTTCGGGGTCCGTACTGAAACGTTACCGGTGCCGGTGGGTCCGGGGTTCGAGCGTGTAAACTGCCGGAATCGGGGCTTTTCCCCGTGTTCCATTGAATTCGGCCGTCCTCCTCCATATAATCCGTTCCCATGGCCGTCGTGCTCACCGATATCGTCGATGAAATCGCGAGAGCGACCCGGCTGACGCGTCCCGAGTCGCGCGTCGTGGCCGACCGCATCCTGGACGCCATCGCCGAGGGGCTTTCCCGCGGTGAGGACCTCGAGATCCGCAACTTCGGCACCTTCAAGACCCGCGTCGTTTCGGGAAAAGTGGGAAGACACCTGTCGACCGGGGCCACGGTGATACTCCCGCCCATGAGGAAGGTTTCCTTCAAGGCGGGAAAGACCCTTCAACCCGTGAGGATGACGGATCCACCCCGAAGGCCGGTTCCGTCTTGGAACCGGCAGGTACGGGGCGCCAATGTGTCTTGCGCCTCTAACACGAACGAGAACACGAAGGATGAAGGGGCTACGAAACTGCATGACAACGACGGGGGCGGCCAAGTCCCTTCCGTCCGGGAACCGGTGAAAGAGGCGCAAAAGAGGAAGAACGGGCCCGTCGACGGGGAACAAATCGACCTCTGGGGCGTCTAGTTATCAGGGACGGGGATAGGGACATGAGCACCACCATCCATTACTTCGGTAAATTGACCGATCCGTCGGTTCTTCCCGAACTCATCGAGGACTTCGAGGAGATCGCACGCGTCAGCGGTTGGCCTTACGAACGCGTGGACCATGTGTTCACCCGCGAGGAGGGTCCCTCTCCGGGCCGTCTCACCTTGAAGGGGCTTCGCGTTACCCTTTCGAAGAGTGCGACGCCCTTCCTCCTCACTTTCGACCAGGAAGGTCACTTGGCTCACATCTACCATGAGCCCGTTTCCCTGGAGGAGGGTGTTGTTTCGCCCCGTCGCCTGTTGCACCAGGTGCACACCCATACGACCCTCCGTGCCCAGGATCCCCACGTGCACATCACTCTCGTCAAGCTCCTGGATCATCTGCGAAAACGCTTCATCAAGAATCTCGAGGTCATCGACAATTCGGGTTACTGGTATTCGCGCGACGAATCCCTGTTGAAGCCCCAGGCCCTCGAACTCATCCAGAAATAGCCGGTCGATCGCCCGTGGTTCCCCTTGCGGCGGCCCGCCCTTACTACGGTCTCCTTCTTGTTCTCCTCCTGAGTTGTGCTCCTCCCCTGTCGGCGCGTTCCTTCGAGCGGATGCTGGCCGAGACCGCCTGGCGGGGCGACTATGCCGCGGCCGAATCGATTCTGCTTGAGAGGCTGGGGAAGGAACCCGCCTTCACGGAAGGGTGGGTGGAACTGGCGTCCCTTCGCAAGAATCGCGGCGATTTCACCGGTGCCTGCGCGGCCTATGAGACGGCCTTGAAGTCCGGACCCGATCCGGACATCCGGCTCCATCTGGCCGATGCCCTGCGCTTGTCGGGAGCCCTCGATGAAGCGGAACGCGTTTACCGGCAGCTCCTGGCCGATGCGCCGGAGGATCCCGACCCCCTCTGGGGATTGGCGCTCACCCGCGATTATCAGTCCCGCTGGGGCAAGCCGGCCCAAGCCGAGGTCGCGGAACGTGAGGCCCGCGGTTTTCTGGACCGCCTGATCAAGGTCCATCCCGCGTTCGCGATGGGGCATTGGCGGTTTGCCGAGGTGTGCGAGCGGTTGGGCGACCGGGAGGCGGCCCTGGCGGCCTACGGCCACGTGCTGTCCCTGGACGCGAATTTCAAGAAGGCCCACGCGCGTATGGCGCGCCTCCTGGAGCGGCAGGAGAACTACGAGGCCGCCCTGGCGCGTTTGGATCGGGCGAGGGCCATCGAACCCGCTAACGAGGAATTGAAGGCGCAGGCGAGGCGATTGGGAAGGAAGGCTCCGGAGGCCGCCGGGCGCCAGGCCGCACGACGCGAGGAGCGGTGGGTCCAGATCAGGATGCCGAAGGAAACCCCGTTGTCCATCTCGCCGGTGACTGTTCGGGTGGGTATCGACACGGGTCTTGGCCACCTTCGTTTCAAGGGCGGCGCGGCTTTGAAAGTGACGACTCCGGCGGGTACGTTCGTGACCCGGCTGGAAAAAGAGATGGATTACCAGATCCGTTACCGGAGCGCCGCTAATTCATCCAAGAGCGTGGAGACCTGGGCATTGCAAGATGGGGAGGGACGCACGCTGGCGACCTTCGACGCGCGATTGTGGATCGTTCCGGAGGACCCCCGGGAGACCCTGGCTCTCCACGCGGTATCCTCCGGTTCCGGTTATTTCTTTGCGAAGGAGGAAGACCGCTTCTACCGGGGTTGGATCGAGATCTCACCACGTCCAGGGAAGGGATTCAATGTCATCAACTGGGTGAACCTGGAGGCCTATACGGCCGGGACCCTTCCTTCCGAGATGCCTTCTTCCTGGCCCTTGGAGGCCCTCAAGGTACAGGCCGTGCTGGCACGAACCTATGCGCTTTCCAAGATGGGCCGCCACAATGCGGAGGGTTTCGATGTCTGCGACGAGGTGCATTGTGCGGCCTATCACGGGGTAGGGGCTGAGACGGAAAGAACGAACCAGGCCGTGAACGAGACCGCGGGCATGGTCTTGAAGGCGGGAAAGCGCGTCCTTTCGGTTGTGTATTCGGCCCAATGCGGGGGACGGACCCAGGATTACGCGGAAGCATGGGGATACGAGATCCCCGTGGTCGGTGTGAAGGATTATCCGCATTCGTCGAACAAGGGGGTGCAATTCCCCCTGACACCGGCGCGACTTGAGGCGTGGATCCTCGAGTCTCCGGATGCCTATTGCAACACCCCAGAACTCAGGGGATACCGGAATTTCCGTTGGTCGTTTGGGGTGGTCGGGGCGGATTTGGAGGCCAAGGCACCGGAAATCGGTCCTTTAAGACGCGTGGTCGTCACACGGCGGTCGAAGGCTGGCTGGGTCACGCGCTTGGTCCTCGTCGGGGACCGGGGCGAGAAGGAGTATCGCGGCGATTCCGTGCGCGGCCTTCTGGGCGGACTGCGAAGCAACCTCGTGCATCTGGAGACGCAATTGGACCCGCAAGGACGGGTCGCGGAAGTTCTGGTCTACGGGGGGGGATGGGGACACGGGGTCGGGCTTTGTCAGGTGGGTGTCTGGGGCCAGGTCAAGGCGGGTCGGGACTGGAAGAGGATCCTGGAACACTACTTCCCGAAGGCCTCCCTGAAAAGACTTTAGCGGCGCAATTCAATGCCAACGCGAAGCCGCGAAGTTTCGAAGTTATGAATCTATTAAGGGCATGATGAAAAAGATGTCAAAAGTAGGAAAAAACTTCGCAGTTCTTCGCGGCTTCGCGTTGGCTGTGTATTTATCCTTGGTTTTGTCCGGGTGTGCTGTGATGGTGAAACTCGGCATCCAGAGTCCTCCCGATCTCGAACAGCGCCGCGGTCCGACCGGCACGGCCGCCTCGCCGGTCGTCCTGAATCCCTTCGATTCGATCCGCCTCGTGATGGCGGTCGATGAATGCCGGACCTTCCGTGTTCGCGTGCCGGGTGGTTGGTACCTCAAGTACCTGATCACGGTCGTGAATCGCCGCGACGGAAAGCCGGCCTTCCTCAAGGCGGGATTCCAGGTCTTCGATCCCAGCTGGGCCGAGATGGCCCCTCATCCCCTGACCAAGCGGTTCTTCATCCGCGAGGGGTCCAGCCAGGCCGTCTTGGCCGTTGCCAACCAGGGGAAGGACCGGGATGTCCTCCTCGAACTGTGCCAGGAGGGGCCTCCCGTGGAGGTCATCCTTCAGCCGGAGACCTCCAAGGTCGTGGATACTTTCATCGTTCCCCGTCCCGCCTTCGGGAAGGACGGGGAAGCTCCGCCGTCGCCTTGACGGAGGGCCGGGTGCCGCGTAGCGGGGCTGGACGGCCTCGGCCGTGATAAACTGATTCCCTTCCACGTCTGAACGGGGGTCTCATGGGACGCATCTATTTCGATCATGCCGCCACGACGCCGCTCGACCCGGAGGTGTTTCGCGTCATGGAGGCGTTCTTGAGGGAGGACTTCGGCAATCCCTCCAGTACCCACTCGAGGGGACGTGACGTCCGCAGTGCCCTCGACCAGGCCCGCAACGACGTAGCGGGGACGATCGGTGCCGATCCCCGCGAGATCATCTTCACGTCCGGAGGGACCGAGGGCGCCAATGCGGTCCTCAAGGGCGTGGCCTGGGTCCAGCGAGCCGGGCGGAACCATCTGGTGGTGTCGTCCGTCGAGCATTCCTGCGTCCTGGAGAGCGCGGAATGGCTCTCGAAGAACGGGTTCCAGGTCACCTACGTACCCGTGGATGCCGAGGGTCGGGTGGACCCGAGCGATGTGGCGTCCGCGATCCGTCGCGAGACCTTCCTGGTTTCCTGCACCGCTGCCAATCACGAAGTGGGCACCCTTCAGCCCATCCGGGAGATTGCGAAGACAGCGCGGGAAAAAGGGGCGCTCTTCCATACCGATGCCGTCCAGGCCTATGGCAAGGTGCCGCTCCATGTGGAGGACGGGTTCGACTACCTGACCGCATCGGCCCACAAGTTCTACGGCCCCAAGGGAGCCGGGTTCCTCTATCAACGGAAGGATGCGCCCCTGGTGCCGCTCCTGCACGGGGGTGTGCAGGAACGCGGACGCAGAGCCGGGACCGAGAACGTTCCCGCCATCGTAGGCATGTCCGAGGCCGCCGTGCGCGCCGCCGCCTGGATGAAGGACGACGTTCCTCGTCTCGAGGAACTCGTGACCGTCCTGGTGGAGGGTCTGAAGCGGCGTCTGCCGGACCTTGTCGTGAACGGTCCCTACGACAACAACCAGGCCATGCTTTTCGACCGGGGTTCGAGCGATTCGCCCCTGCCTCCCCGGAGGGCGCCCGGCATCGTCAACATCCGTATCCCGGGCTTCAAGGGGGACGATCTGGCCCACGCCCTGGACACGAAGGGTTTCGCGGTCTCGGCGGGGCCCGCCTGTTCGTCGGGAGGTGGGGCATCTTCCCGGACCCTCACGGCCATGGGGAGGGACAAGAAGGCGGCGCGGGAGGGATTGAGGATCAGTTTCGGGCGCTTGAATACGGAGGCGGAAGCGCGTCAGTTGGTGGAGGTGCTTCCGCTGGTCGTGGAGCGCCTGCGGATGTTGTCGCCCTTTTTGGGAGATTGAGCCGTTCGGCCGCCGGATGGCGTGAAGACAACGGGAAACTTCCTTGGCTATCGGGCAGGGCGCGCGTCGGAATGAAAACCCTTGGGTTATGGAACGGGCGCAATTAAACTGGTGGCCTGAACGTTCGTGAACGGCGGAAGGATGAGATCCCAGTGACGCGATTCAACCTCTGGTTCCGCAGCATTGTCGTCTGCATCATTCCCATCGGCCTGGTGTTCATCCTCATCGGGCAACAACTCCTTTCCGGAAAGCGAAGCGAACTGAAGGACCACTATGTCAAATTCCTTCAGTCGGGCACGGTGGTGCTCGGGCGGCAGGCGGTGGCGGCCCTGCAGGACGATTCCCTGATCAGCCTGACCGACGCGGTGAACGCCTTGATGGGCCGACTCGGGGCCACCGCCATCCTCATCGTGGACGCGAAGGGCGAGATTCTGGTGAGCTCCTCCGCCGCCGATCGCCGGGACCTGGAAGGCGACATGTTCGACCGGGCGAGGACCCAGGCCCTCGCGGCATCCCCCGGCGCCGAGTTCACCTATTCCATCGAGGGTGAAGTGCTCCTCTACGCGGCTCCCCTGAAGGATGGCGGACGCCGCGTGGTCGGCGGGCTCGCCGTGCTCGTTCCTCGCGAGGTTGTCGAGTTGGAGCTCCTGCCGTTCCGCAACCGCGTTCTCCTGGGCGCCCTCCTCCTGACCCTCCTCTTGACGGTCCTGGTGACCTGGGGATTCCAGGCGCTCGTCCTGGAGCCTTTCCGCCGCCTGGAGACCCTCCGGATCCGGGAGGCCGTCGAGGGCCGTTCCGGGGGGGGTGTCCGCTCCGAGATGGAGGTCGCCGTCCAGCGCATCCTGGGCAGGACGAAGGACCTCCAGGAGCAATTGAACATGCATGCGGACAAGCTCCTGAAGCACGTGCGCGCCCTCACGGCGTCGGTGGTCGAGGTCAAGTCCATGAGCGACGAGGTATCCTCGACCGTCCAGCAGATCTCCAAGGGGGCCGAGGAACAGGCCGGCAAGGTTTCCGAGGTCCACCATCTTCTCCAGGAGATGGTGGGCACCATGAAGGACGTCGAACACAAGGCGGGGGAGACGGCCGGAGCCGTGGAGAAGGCGGCCGACGGGGCCCGCCAGGGCGGCGAAGTGGCCCATCAGACCATGGAGAAGATGGCGGCCCTCAACAGCGCCATCCGCAAGAGTTCGGATGTCATGAACCGCCTGGGGAACAAGAGCCAGCAGATCGGGCGCGTCGTGGACATCATTTCCGGCATCGCCGAGCAGACCAACCTCCTTTCCCTGAACGCGGCCATCGAGGCGGCCCGGGCCGGGGAACAGGGTAGGGGTTTCGCCGTGGTGGCTGAGGAGATCCGGAAGCTGGCGGACGAATCCACCAAGGCCACGGCCGAGATCACCGAACTGATCCAGCAGGTACAGGACGGCACCCAGGAGGCCATGGTGGCCATGGAGGACGGTTCCCACGAGGCCGAGGAGGGACGCCGTTCCATCATGCAAATGCGCAACACGCTGGAGGATATCATCACCGGGGTGGAGAACGCGGCTTCCTCCAGCCGGAACATCAAGGGCTATATGGAGACCTCGAAGAAGAAGGCCGACCAGGTGGTGCAGAGCGTGCAGGAGATCAACGCGGTTTCCGAGGAATACGCGGCTTCCACCGAGGAGATTTCGGCGTCCACCCAGGAGCATGCCTCCACGCTGGAGCAGATGACGGCCACGGTGCGCGAATTGACCGGCATGGCGGCGGAACTCAAGACTGCCATCGAGAAGTTCAAGCTGTCCTGAAATGTTCCGGATTTACCACAGAGGCGTGAGGTCGCGAAAAGGCCTTTCGAAAACCGCATGAACAACTTGTCCGTATTCCTCATATCCTGATATAGTCCTTTTCGCTCTGAAAATTGACTTTTCGTGAAGTTCTTCGTGTCTTCGAGACTTCGTGGTGAATAACACTCAAAGAGGTTTTCATGAAAGCACCTGTTGCGTTGGACCTGAAGTACATCGAGGAACTTGTTTCCCCGGCGGAGCTGGACGCGGCCGCGCGGGCTGCGGAAGCCGCGGCGCAGTCCCTGTTGGCGAGGTCCGGGCTGGGTTCCGACTTCCTGGGCTGGGTGCATCTCCCCAAGGAGGCTGCGAAGCTGGCTCCCGCCGTCACCAAGGCCGCGAGAACCTTTTCCCCCTGTACCGACGTGGTGTGCGTCGGCATCGGCGGGTCGTATCTCGGGGCCCGGGCCGCCATCGACTCCCTCGGCGGGGGGTTGAAGGTCCGAGTCCATTACGCGGGACACCATCTTTCCCCGACGGCCTTCTCGCGACTTCTCAAGTCCCTCTCGCCGAAGAAGACCGGCATTGTCGTCATCTCGAAATCCGGCACCACGACGGAACCCGCCGTGGCCTTCCGGATCCTGAAGAACTGGCTTGTGAAGGGTGCGGGACCCAAGGCGGCGCAGAAGCGCATCGTGGCCGTGACTGACGCGAAGAAGGGGGCCTTGCGCGGCATGGCGACGAAAGAGAAGTGGGCCACGTTCGTGATCCCCGACGACGTGGGCGGCCGCTTTTCCGTCCTCACTCCGGTCGGCCTCCTGCCCATCGCCGTTTCGGGTCTCGACATCACCCGGCTGCTCAAGGGTGCCCAGGACGCGGCCGTCGCGTGCCATTCGAAGCCCTTTTCCGAGAATCCGGCGATGCGTTACGCGGCCGCCCGCAATCTGCTCTACCGCAAGGGCAAGACCATCGAGGTGATGGCGAACTTCCGTCCCGAACTTCATTTCGTGGCCGAGTGGTGGAAACAACTCTACGGCGAATCCGAGGGCAAGGACGGCAAGGGCATCTTCCCGGCCGCCGTGGACCTCACGACCGACCTGCACAGCATGGGGCAATATCTGCAGGAGGGCCGCCGGTGCATCCTCGAGACGATGCTCTGGGTGAGGGAGGAGGCGGCGGACCTTCCGGTGCCCCGCGATCCCAAGGATCTCGAGGGGTTGAATTTCCTGGCGGGGAAGAAGCTCTCCTGGGTGAACGAGCAGGCCATGCGCGGTACTGCCGTGGCGCACAGGGACGGCGGTGTTCCCGTGATGCGCATCGTGCTGGACCGTCTCGACGAGTACACGCTTGGGTATCTCTTCTATTTCTTCGAGTTCGCCTGCGGCGTGTCCGGTTATCTCCTCGGCGTGAACCCCTTCGATCAACCGGGTGTGGAGGCCTACAAGAAGAACATGTTCGCCCTGTTGGGGAAGAAAGGTTTCGAGGGACTCGCCGCGAAGCTCAAAGCCAAGGGTGTCTGAATCCGGGTGTCATTCAAAGCCAGCGCGAAGCCGCGAAGAACGACGAAGTCACTGAACGGGCCGGTTCTGTTGATGTATCCTGGATGTCGATGGGAACTTTTTCGCGTCTTCATGACTTCGCGTTGGATGTGTATTTGAATTCCTCGCGGTTTTGTGGGGGGGTATCGAAGGCCTTGTTTGGGGCCAAAATTCCTGTTTAATTTGTCTTGAAATCACTATATGTAGTGGTTATAGTTCTTCGGTCATCAAAATCTGGTGTAAAAACGTGAAAAACCCATGTGTTAGTGAGGTTTGCACCTGACCAGGTAAGGCTTCTTTTTGGATTCCTAGGTGCGTTGAAAACGATGCGGTTTGAACGTGACAAAAGTGGGGGACGTTACCACACCGAACGCAAGACGTGACGCGTTTAACAAGCACTGCCGCAAGACCTCTCCGACCGCCCTCTGACCGTCGTGCATCCAGAATGACGGGGCCCTGCCCGGTCCCATCCCCGAAAATGATCGGTCTTTTTTCCATTAGGAGGAAGCATGTCCGCGAAGCCCTCATCCCAGCCGTCCGCCGCGATCGCCCGCCCCGATACCTTCACGAGGCACGGGGGTGTCAAGATCGGCAGGTATTTCACGAAGAAGGGGGTTCATCCCTTCGACGAGCTGGAATGGGAACTGCGAAGCGCTTCCATCACCGATGACAAGGGAAAGGTCATCTTCGAGCAGAAGGACGCGGAGATCCCCAAGTCCTGGTCCCAGACGGCCGCCACCATCGTCATTTCGAAGTACTTTCACGGCGCCGTCGGGACCCCCGAGCGCGAGCGCAGCGCCAAACAGTTGATCCGTCGCGTGGCCGACACCATCGTCCGTTGGGGAAGCGAGCAGGGCTACTTCGATTCCGAGGAGGATGCCGAGAATTTTCACATGGAGCTCCTCCATCTTCTTGCGAACCAGAAGATGGCCTTCAACTCGCCCGTGTGGTTCAACGTGGGTCTCGAGGCGAGGCCGCAATGCTCGGCCTGTTTCATCAACAGCGTGTCCGATAGCATGGAGTCCATCCTCGACCTGGCCAAGACCGAAGGTATGCTCTTCAAATTCGGTTCGGGCACCGGTACCAACTTCTCGGCCCTTCGCTCCGGTCGGGAACGCCTCTCCGGCGGCGGGACCGCCTCCGGCCCCGTTTCGTTCATGAAGGGTTTCGACAGTTTCGCGGGCGTCATCAAGTCGGGAGGCCGCACGCGGCGAGCGGCCAAGATGGTCATCCTCGACATCGACCATCCGGATATCGAGGATTTCATCCGTTGCAAGTCCGACGAGGAGAAGAAGGCCTGGGCTCTGATCGAATCGGGTTATGACGGGGCCTTCAACGCCGTGGGAGGGGCCTACGAATCGGTCCAGTTCCAGAACGCCAACCACTCGGTGCGCGTGACCGACGCCTTCATGCAGGCCGCCGAGAAGGGCGAGGAGTGGATCACGCGCGCCCGCAAGGACGGGGCCCCCATGGGGAACCATCCCGCCGGAAAGCTCCTGGACCTCATCGCCGAATGCGCCTGGATCTGCGGGGATCCCGGCGTCCAGTTCGACACCACGGTGAACCGCTGGCACACCTGCCCGAACACGGCCCGGATCAACGCATCGAATCCCTGCTCCGAGTACATGTTCCTGGATGATTCGGCCTGCAACCTGGCTTCCCTCAACCTCATGAGGTTCCGCACGCCCGAGGGCGATTTCGACGTGGAGTCCTTCCGCAAGGCCGTGGACATCACCATCCTGGCGCAGGAGATCATCATTGACAACGCCAGTTATCCCACCAAGTCCATCGAGCGCAACTCATGGGACTATCGCCCCCTGGGCCTGGGGTACGCCAACCTGGGTGCCCTCCTGATGGCCCGGGGCCTGCCCTATGACAGCGACGAGGGAAGGGCCTACGCCGCGGCGGTCACCTGCCTGATGCACGGCGAGGCCAACCTGCAATCATCCCGCATCTCGCGGGAGGTGGGGCCTTTCCGGGGGTTCCTGCGCAATCGCGAACCCATGCTCAACGTCATGCGGATGCACCAGGCCGAGGCGGGAAAGATCGACCGCAACCAGGTTCCCGAAGACCTTTTCCTGGCCTGTCAGACCGTCTGGAACGAGGTTTTGGAATCGGGACAGGAGCACGGGTTCCGCAACGCCCAGGTCACGGTGCTGGCGCCGACCGGCACGATCGGGTTCATGATGGACTGCGACACCACGGGCATCGAGCCCGACATCGCACTGGTGAAGTACAAGAAACTGGTGGGCGGGGGCACGCTCAAGATCGTCAATCAGACGGTTCCGGAAGCCCTTCACAGCTTGGCTTACACCGAGAGCCAAGTGAAGGACATCGTGGCCTATATCGACGCCCACGATACCATCGAGGGGGCTCCCCACCTGAATCCGGACCACCTTCCGGTCTTCGATTGCGCCTTCAAGCCCATGAACGGAACCCGCTATATCCACTACATGGGGCACATCCGAATGATGGGCGCCGTCCAGCCCTTCCTGTCGGGCGCCATCTCCAAGACCGTGAACATGCCCAACGAGACCACGGTCGAGGAGATCCGCCAGGCCTACCTGCAATCCTGGAAGCTGGGACTCAAGGCCCTGGCCATCTACCGCGACGGTTGCAAGAGGTCCCAGCCGGTCAACACCTCGGTGGACGGGAAGGGCGGCAAGAAGGCGGTCCCCAAGCCCACGCGCCGCCGCCTGCCCGACGAGCGGGAGGCCATCACCCACAAGTTCTCGATCGCCGGCCATGAGGGCTATATCACGGTGGGCAAGTTCGAGGATGGGACGGCGGGCGAGCTCTTCATCGTCATGTCGAAGGAGGGGTCGACGGTCTCCGGGCTGATGGATTCCTTCGCCACGGCCGTCTCGTTGGCCCTCCAGTACGGGGTGCCCTTGAAGGTTCTGGTGGATAAGTTCAGCCACAGCCGTTACGAGCCGTCGGGTTTCACCGGCAATCCGCAGATCCGGATCGCCAAGTCCATCACGGATTACATCTTCCGCTGGCTGTCCCTGAAGTTCCTGAACGGGGAGACTGCCGCCGAGGACAACCTGTCCAAGAGCGAGGTCAAGGCCCAGGCGGCCGCGGCACCGGTTTCCGCGTCCGCTCCGTCGAAGGCCGCGGAAGCGGCGGTGGAACAGAAATCCCAGGAACAGCAGGTGTTCATGGCGCAGGCCGATGCGCCGCCCTGCCCGGAATGCGGGACGATCATGGTGCGCAACGGGGCCTGCTACAAGTGCCTCAACTGCGGCGCCACGAGCGGATGCTCCTGAACCGATAGCCGGGAAGTACCTCAGCCCCGGTCCCCGCGTGGGGGTCGGGGCTTTCGTTTTTGGGGCCATGCGGAACTGATTTAGGGAATCATCCATCCTGTTTATTCCAAGAAAGTCCCACCCGTACCTTGAAACCCTTTTCCGTTCTGTCGGAATTTTTCCATCGTTTGCATGGTTTGCTGACATCCTGCACTCGACCGCGGCACATATGGAGCGTTAAAGCGCGGCCAGCGCGGACACCCCTGAAGCGCCGGTGCGGCTCTTATTCCGCCCGTGCTGTCCCGTTCGATCCGACGGAATAAACTCCGTTCTTCCTTCCCTATAGCAAAGGCAAAGTCCATCCACGAAGTCACCCCGGAAAAGCTGGCACGCTTCGTGCGATACATCAACCCGTCGTCCTAGAAACCCAGCTCCCCTGGAGGCCCGAATGCGACGCGAGACCGTTCGAGACCCAAAGAAGGCCTATTTCTGGACCGTCCTATTCCTGACATCCCTCGCAAGCGGGGTTTTCGCCCAGACGGCCACCTTCACGCCGACCGCGACCATGACGCGCACGAACACGCGCACCTTTTCGCAGACCTTCACCCGGACGCAAACCTTCACACGGACCTTTACCGCCACGCAGACGGATACGAGGACCGAGACGAGCACCCCTTCGAACACTTCAACACGGACGTGGACCATCACGCCGACGGAGACGTTCACGTGGACTGAAACATACACGTGGACAACCACGATCCTGCCATCGACGGCGACCTTCACTCCGACCCCCACGTTCACATGCACCCAGCCCTATGGGGCGACCGCGACTCCCACCTTAACGCCGACCGATACACCGACCGGGGCCTGGGTGGACCTGCTGGACGACTTCGAGGACGGGGATCTGTCCCATTTCCGTGGCGGCGTCTGGTCCGCCACGGGGACGGGATCCTGCATCGCCCAGCCCATGACGGTCCTCGCGGACAACCCGACCTGGGGCAAGAAGGTCCTCCGGGTCTCAGCCCAAGGGGTTTATCCGATCCTGGGAAGCACCCTGACCTTTCGGGCGGATATAGGGCCGGGTTACAGGACCTACGGGTGTATGCAGGGGATTCAGTTCGCCGTTTATGCCAGTCAGTCCGTGACGGTTTGGTTCCAGCTCGAGTCCCCCGAAACGGCTGATGGGGACCATTACGGGGTCCTGGCGGCGCTGGACCCGGGACGGTTCCTCTACACCCTTCCCGTGACGAATCTTCACCAGCAGGGTTGGGGCGCACCGGCCTCCCTTTCCGCCGTCCTGGGCGACTGCACGGCTGTCTCGGCAGTCGTCGTGAGCGACGTCGGGAACATCGACCTGTTGCTGGATGAGGTGCTTTTCATCCATTCTTGTGCACCGATCGTCCCCACATCAACCCCGACCTCGGAGGACCCGGATTCCCCCTATGACGACGCGACCGTGGCGGCCGAGATCGGTTGTTCGTCGGCTGTGGTGGCCGAGGTGAGAGCCCTGGGTCTGCCGCCCACGCTCTCATTTCTCATTATGCGCTTGACCGTGCTGTGCGGTTGTTCCGTGTCAGACCTCATGGTCTTGAGGCGAAACCTTGGATGGGACGACGTGTGCGCGCATTACGGCATTGCCTGGAAGGACATTGTGGACGACCTGAAGCCCCGTTTGCGAAAACTAAGACGGGAACCCATCCAACCCAGCCAGATCCTGCGGGGAGGGACCGCGCATCTCGAGAATGCGGTGCCGTACACGAAGGTCCAACGTCCGGTACCAACGGCCCAAGTCCTACTTTCCGTGCCGTACAAGGAGGTGTGCCCATGAAGCGCCTTCTTCCGGCCCTCGCGGCCCTGCTCCTGATGCCGGTCCCGGCCCGGTCTGCCTCCCTTTATCCCATGGAAGGGGGCACCTTGAGACGCGAACAACATGCGGTCGCACCCAGCGGCATCAGTAATCCGCTTACCCTTCTTTGGTCGAAGAAGCGTTGTGGCGAGTTGGGCAAGCCCGTGGGAGGGCCGGTGGTGATGGCCGACCGTCTCGTCCAGTGTTATCAGAAGGGTCTGCGTTGTCTCGACCGCGCGAATGGAAAAAGCATCTGGTCATGGAACAGCGGTTTTCAACGCGATATCTTCAACACCCCGACCTACGATCCGGATCGGGATCTCCTCTACGTCGGTTTCACCAACAGCGAAGTGCTGGCCCTGCGGGCATCCGACGGCCACGTGGCCTGGTATTACTGTTCCCCGTCGTTGGGGAACTATCCTAACCGCTTTGGATCCGTCTTGTACGCCGGGAACCGGCTCTTCTGCGGGGCTGGTAGCGCCGGCCTGGAATGTCTTGATCCCGACACGCGGGCGGTCCTGTGGCGCCTGGATTGGGCCGATTATCTCGGCGATCCGATCGAGCAGCACATGTCCTGCACGCCGGCCTACGATAACGGCCTGCTTTACGTGCCCACCACGGACGGGGAACTGTTCTGCGTCCGTGCCTCCGACGGGGAGGTGCTATGGCATGTCACCCAGGACATCGGGAGTCGCATCAACACCGTCCTTTTGACGGACGATCGCGTCTTCTCCCTCGGGGACCTCGGCGGTGTCGAGTGCCGCTTCAGGAGTGACGGGTCGCTGTCCTGGCAGCAGACCCTGACGGGATACACCAACGGCAACTTGGCCCTTTGCGGAGGCATCCTGATCGTGCCGGGGGACTCCTGGCGGCTCTGGGGCTTGAGCGTCTACGACGGGCACGTTTGCTGGTGCACGAAGCTCCCGGGAAACTTTTGGCGTTCCTCCCCCATCGCCGTCTGCGGGAAGGTCTTCGTTTCAGCATGCCATGGGGATTTCGTGGGCCTGGACGGGCAGACGGGCGTCATCGAATGGATGTTCCATCACGGCGCGGAGCTATCGTTCGTGGATTGGGCCGAGGCGGACGGGAATCTCTACGTCAGCAACTCCGACGGGACGATTTTCTGCTGGATCCCGGTCGTTCCGGGCGATCCCTCCGTTTGCGTTTGCGACCTGGACCCGAACCTCACTCTCACGCCCACTCCGACCCGGACCCCTACCGTCACTCCAACGCCCTCCACTGTCCCCTGGTGCGGTGGAACGTTATGCCTCACGGGGGTCCCGGCCGAGAACCCCGTCTTCTATGACATGAACGTCTGGGGTTCACCTCCGGCGGATGGTGGTGGGAAGGCTTGGTACGAAGCAGGCTATATCCCCGGAACCGTCTGGAAGAACGCCGAGATCGTATCCATGCCTCCGGGTCCCTGGGTCGCGCCCTGCGGTACGTCGGGATCGAACCCCGGATGGATCGCACCCTTCTCGAGCGGCCTTCCGCCGAACCTGGCGCCCTTCTTTGTGCGCAACGAATTCGCACTGCCCACGGGGACGACCATCTCCTCGGTTAATTTCACGGTGAGCGGGGACAACGAGGTCGAGGTCTGGTTGAACGGAACGATCGTGGATTACCTCACGGGGCCCTGGATGGGGGACAGTCACCTCTATTCCCGCTGTGCGACCGTGACCGTGGACCCCGCGCTCTTCCATGACGGGGTGAACGTCCTGGCGTTCCGGGTTGTGAACCAGTACACCTATCATGGCCTGACCTACGAGATGTGCGTTAATTACACCTGTGATGCCGGAGCGCCGATCCTTACTCCCACCTTCACTCGGACGCCGACGTTCACCACCTCGCCCACGCCGACAAGGACGCCGTCCTTCACGACGACGACCACATCGACGACCACGCCGACGGACACCGTCACATCCACCCCGACTTCGACGCCCACGGACACGGCCACCGCGACGCCCACCGACACGCTGACGTCCACACCGACCTTCACGCCGACCGATACCCCGAGTGCGACGCCTTCGTCGACGCCCACGGATTCGCCCACGGTCACGCCGACCCAAACCCCCGTCCCCACCTCCACGCCCACTCCCACCAAGACCCCCAACAACCATTGTGGCTGCCACTCCAAAAACCCGGTCGCCTACCCGAATCCCCATAACGGCAAGGGCTCCATGTATTTTGCCATGGACGGAGGGATCTACGGAGCGGTGTCCCTGACGGTGTATTCGGTCTCCAACCGACGCCTCTACCGGCAGACGGTGAGGCAGGCAGGGCCTGTCGAGGAACTCGTCTGGAACCTGAGGGACGACCAGGGGTCGCTTCTTTCGAATGGGCTTTACTACGCCGTGATTGACATGGAGCAGGCCGGGAATCACAGACGTTTCATCAATAAGATCTTGATATTGCGTTGATCCGAAAGGCGGCCCCGGTTCCCGAAAGGGGGTTGGGGCTTTTTATTTACGAAGGAAGTGACCGGCCCAGCGGGTGAATACCGCCCGGGCGTTTGGTTCCAGGGCGCGGGCGTGCCCCTCAAGACCGTTCAGGATGGGCTCCACGGGGATGGTCCCGCCGTTGGGAACGAGTTCCTTCCGGTAGGCGACCAACCATTCCCGGATCATCGCCTCCGTGACCTCCAGGTGACATTGGAAACCGTAGGCGTTCCCCTTCCGGAAGACCTGGTGGGGATAGAGAGGGCTGGACGCCAACAGGACGGCGCCCCGGGGAAGGTCAAAGGTGTCCCCGTGCCAGTGGAAGACCGTCGCTTCCCCCGGGAGTCCCGCCAGGAGGGGGTCTCGCGCCGCCTCGGGCGTCGTTCGGACGGGGTACCATCCGATCTCAGGTCCCTTTTCCCCTTTATGGACCCGGGCTTCGCAGGCCCGGGCCAGCAGTTGCGAACCCAGGCAGATTCCCAGGACGGGAAGACCTTTCCTCATGTATTCGCGGATCAAAGAGAGTTCGCTCTCGACAGTAGGAAATGCGGAAAGCGGATCGTAGGCACCCATCGGGCCACCTAGGACGATGAGCCCGTCTGCCGGTTCCCCGGGAACGGGGGCCCCCGAGAACAGGGGGATCGTTTCGCAGGAGATGCCGCGTTCCTTCAGGACATCCCCCAGGAGTCCGGGTCCTTCGCAGGGAACGTGTTGGATGCAGTGGACGAGCGGCAAACGTGACTCCCATCATGTTTTGAATAGCTATACATGAGGATCGATGGAATTGACAGGTCCCGCGAATACTGTTTTTGGGACCGCTTTCCCAAGGGGTTTGAACGTTTCCAACCGAACGGTTGGCGGACAGGCAGGGGAAACGGTTACCGTCATCTTCAGGACTTCCTCATTATGTTTGCATCCGCTTCGTGTCAACGGGTTATACTTTGTTCCTGTTCCAAGACCGAACCGAGGAGACTGAACGATGAAAAAGATCTGGATGCTTCTGATCCCCGTTCTCACCCTGGTGCTGGCGTTCGGCATCGCGGGGACGGGTTGCAAGAAGAAGGAAACCGCGTCCCCCGTGGCCCCCGCGGTCCCTACGAACACGCCGCTCCCGGTGGACACGAATACCCCCACCCATACCTTCACCTTCACGTTCACGGCGACGCCCACCGTCACGAACACACCCATCTTCTCCTTCACGTTCACCCACACGCCGACCATCACGCCGACTTTCACCCACACCCTGTCGCCGACACTCACCTTCACTCCCACCGACACCCTGTCGCCGACCTTGACGTTCACTCCGACCGACACGTTATCGCCGACGCCGACCGCGACCGTGACGCCCACGGCCACCCCCTGTGTTGCCGCGCTCAAGGAGACCTATGCCTTCGATGCCGACACCGAGTGCTGGTACGTGAACGAGAACAGCGACGCCGACACGGCTCCCGGATGCCAGATCGCCTGGAGCGGTGTGACGTTCCAAACTGGCCCCGGCGGCATGGCCGTCTCGGCGACCTTCAGCGGAGCCCTCCAGCAGAAATTCCAGGTCGAGATCCTCTGGCCGACGCACCACAACATCGCGGGTTACACCTTCCGGTTCAGGACCCTCTATTCCGCGGCTGCCCGGGGTAGCGCCGGTTACGGGGCGGTTCAGCCCTTCGTGCAGAACGGGACCTCCTGGGACGCTTCCTGGATCAGCCTGAACTCCACCCAACTGGCCGCTTGGACGACCTCGAGCTGGGTGATCCCGACGAACGCCAACACCCAGGACGCCGACAAGGTCGGCATCCAGGTCTATATCGGGGCCAATGGCGGCCCCGGATGGGTCTATATCGACCAGGTCGAGTTGATCCCTCCACCCACCCCCACGCCGACCCACACCCTGCCTCCGGGGATCACGCCGACGGAAACGGCCACCTTCACGCCGACGGCGACCTCCTGCACACCCGTGTTCCAGGCCACCTATGCCTTCAATACGAGTTCCGAATGCTGGGCGGTGGATTCCACCCTTCCGGCCGTCATGGGCTGGTCGGGAACAACCTATGATGTGGGTCCGGGCGGCATGGCCGTCAGCGTCGGGTTCAACCCGTTGGCCTCCGGGGAGCAGGACGCCACCGTCCAGATCGATTTCGCTTCGCCGTACGTCAACCTGACGGGCGCCTACATCTCGTTCCGGGTCCGCTACTCGCCGGAAGTTCTCGGAACGGCGACCTACGGAGCGGTTCAGGCCTTCGTGCAGGACGATGCATGGTCCTTCAACGACAACTACATCTGGGCCAGTGCCGCGAGCCTGGGGTCCTTTGCCACCTACCATGTGGACTTGACCCAGGAAGGCGGGAACCAGGCCGCGATCCGCAGGGTGGGCGCCAAGTTCATCGTCGGTCCCGGCGCCGGACCGGGCGTCATCTACGTGGACGAGGTGCACATCACCCTTCCGGCCGGGACGCCGACCCCGACGGCCACCCCCGTGTCCGTCATTTCGAATTTCGACAGCACGGCGGAAGGCTGGGTGGGATGCACGCTGACCGGGTACGTCACCCCGACCTCGGAGGGATGGACCAACACCGACGGGTTCACCTCGGCGGGTTGCTTCCAGATCTCCTTCCCGGCTCTCGGGGCCGACGAGTTCGTGGGGGTCCGCAAGGTGTTCGGGACGCCGCAGGACTGGTCCGGGGCCGCGACCCTGCGTGTGGCGGTTCGGGTGGCCAACGGCCAGCAGTACTATGCCGGTGGCACCACGGCCTACATCAACAGCGATTCGGACAGCGACGCCAACGGCGCCTGCGTGGGAACCTGCTGGACCAACCAGGACCCGGCCTCGGGGTGGATCTTCTTCGCTTGGCCCCTGACCGGGATCACCGATCTCACGACGGTGAATTCCCTGACCGTTCGCTTCAACACGGGCGGCGGCGGGTCGAGCCCCATCGGGGACATGAGGATCGACGACGTCGTCCTGTACTGATCATCAAAGGAATAAAGCCCGGCCGGGATGATCCGGCCGGGCTTTTTTTATGGGGACTTTACCGGCCCTGAAACCGATTTCGAGGATCGGGCGGATCCCGGTTCAATCTGCGTTCTTCCGCGCTATACTTTGACGCGTTGTAACACCGCCCGGAGGTCCCCATGAAGAGCAATCGCATCATCGCCGTCCTTGCCGTTTTCACCGCCCTAGCGTCGGTTCTGGTGCTTCCGGCCTGCCGCAAGAGGGAGATCGCCAACCCGGCCGTTCCCGTTCTCCCGACCTCGACCCCCACGCTGGCCTATTCGCCTACCCATACGTTGCCGCCCACGTACACCTTCACGGCCACCCGCACCTTCACCCGGACTTCCACGATCACGGCGACTTTCACGCGCACCTTCACGAATACGCTGTCGCCGACGTCGACGAACACCCCGATCTTTTCCTTCACCTTCACCTCCTCTCCTACCATAACATCCACGGCGACCCCCACCTTGTCTCCGACGAATACGCTGTCGCCGACGCCCACGTTCACCATGACGGCCACCCCGACCCCGACCTCATCGGACACTCCCTGCGGGTTCCCGGGGAACACCTGCACGTCCACTCCCACGGTGACGGCTACCTTCACCCCATCGCCGACGGCCACAACGGCGACCTGCCTGTCCGCGTACCAGCCCACCTTCACGTTCGACTCGAGCATCCAATGCTGGGAGACCGAGAACCGACTGGGAACGACCACGGTGGATTGGGCGGCCGCGCCGCCCAGCGGCGCTACGGGAGGCGCCCTGCACGCCAATCTGACGCTGGGGAACAACCTGGAGGAGACCTTCCGGGTCTATTTCCCGTCCGCGAGGAACCTGACCGGAGCGGTTTTGAGGGTGCGAATCCGTTATGATGCCGCCCTCAAAGGCACGGCCTGGGGCCTGGGCGTCCAGCCGATCTTCATCTCGGGCACCACGACCTATTCCGGCGTTTGGAACAGCGTGCTGGGTGACGCATGGACCAACTGCTTCATCACCATCGGAGGCGCGGGCAATTGGGGAACCGCTGATCCCACACAGGTCACTGGCATCGGCTTCAACATGACCGGCCAGGACGGCAATGGTACAGGCCAACTCTGGGTGGATGAGGTGGTCATCACCGAGAATCCCGCGACCCCTACCCCGACGCCCCTGTGCACCTATACGGTCATGAAC
>CAZGWJ010000033.1:0-26704 GCA_964529445.1 uncultured bacterium | reverse complement strand
GACCCCGTTGGGGAGGCTGACCCCGTTGAAGTTGCTCGTGTTGTCATAATAAAAGGTATGGGTTTGGCCGTGCGCGATAAGGTTCGAGGGGCGGTTCAGGCCGTCGTTTCCGTACCCCCAGCCCACCCCGCCCGCGTTGGAACTCGTCAGGCTCTCCACGTTCCCCGAGAAGTCCCTGGGGGTGTCCAGGGTGCCCCAAGGGGTGATCCGCCTCACCAGCCGGTCCCGGGAGTCGTAGTTGAAGGTCACCGGTACGCCGTTGGAGACCGCCACCGCCCTGCGCCACAGGTTGTCGTATTGGAACGATTGATACACGCCGGGGGCCGTGACGCTCGTCAGATTGTCCGTGACGGGATCGTAGCCGTATGTAATCCCCGAGCCGTTGAAGGCGGTCTTGTGGAGCAAGCACCCCGTAGCGTCATACGAATCGTATGTTTCCCTACGACTATCCGGAAGCGTTCTTGATAGGCGGCGATTAAGCGCATCATTAATCGCAGGAGAGCATCCTTCACGGCAAAAAGAAAAGGCCGACAGCTTCGGCTTTTTCAAAAGCCTCCGCCTCCCGGCCCTGTTCAAAATCATCGGTGCTTTTCGTGAAGTCATATGCGTTCCGTACATGTATGACGATCTTTTTTTGAAAAATCCCCAAAGAGCCTTTTTGAAAATGCACGTTCCCGTTTGATGTGCCCATATTGTACGCCTCGGGGTCGTGCCGGGCTTGCGCTTTTTTCATCGGTAAATCGGAAAGGACGTGACCCGAAGGGTGCCCCGGGGACCGTGGGGCACGCCGTCTCCCCCAAGGGGTCCCCAAGACGATCCACAGAACCATTCGGCTTGGGGGGATGGGTTTCCCCCTTTGGGGATACCTCGTGGTGGGGGCGCCTCGGAAGAGGGATTCCAAAGGGGGAAACCAAGGCGGGGGAGTCGGCGGCACGTCCTTGTCTACTCGGACTCCGTAGCGGGGTTCTGTTTCTGCTGGCGTTTCTCGCTTATAAATTGAAGGAATTTCTTGTAGAGTTCCATCAACTGCGAAGCCGGTATGTCTTCCCGTTCATTCTTCGGATATACGTCCAACGCATACAAACTTCCCGGGTTCTGCTCGTCATAGTAAAAGATCAACCTATATCCGCCGCTCTTGCCTTTTTGCTGATCGGTGTTCTTAAGCCGTGTTTTCCACACCTTTTTCTCGTAACCCGGAATGGGCGTCGCAAATGCCGCAATGTTTTGCGACAACTCCTTTTTACACCCCTCCAGGTCATCGTCAAAATGGTGGAATTTCTTTCGGAGCCGTTCCGCACTACGTTCAAAGGATTCGTATGGAACGAAGTTCAACGGGATGCGGGGATTTGCGCCACAGCGTCATTCAAGGCCGCTTCATTGCGCAGGACATAATCGAGAGAATCAATATGCTCGTCCAGTTCATCCATCATCATGTCGTATTCCCTCTTCGACCAGCAGATCGAGCGATAACCCTTGAGGGTAAAGAAATAAAGCTCGAACGTGTCACGCAACCAGCCCAAGGACTTCTTGTCCTTGATGTAAGGCAGGGCCGGATAAATCTGGTTCAAATGCTTCTTGAACACTTTCGGCACGATGAATTGAGCCAACAGGAAAACGAGCCAGCCGAGAGACACAAGCAAGATCAAGCGCAACCACCAGATCGCAAAACCTTTCACGGATTGGACCAATCCCAAAAAGGCGGCGTCCTGTTGCGCAAAGCGCTCGAATTGTTCGAGTGTCACGGCGGCATTCATGGCGTTCATAGTGAGCATATATTATTGATTTCCGGCGCAACTTCAAGTCCCTTAGCCGTATTTGGCCTTTTGGACGGGGAACATACCGCCGTTAAAACGATCATTTATTACCCAGGGAACGCCCGACTATTCTGACACTTCCCCCGCCGGTCGATTCCTTCCCAGAGGGTTGTCTTTCGTCCGACACCATCCTTCACAATAGTAGATCAAGATATTCGTGACCCCGATGAATGCATCAATTGCCTCAAGCATATCCGGTTCACGCCAATCCGATAGTTTCGGCCGCCCTATCGAAATGGACACCTTCCGCTCCGTCTCATCGACGCTTTCAAATTGCGACGCGATATGTCGTTTTGACAAGTGAACATACCCGGATGTTTCTTTGTACATCCGGGAGAAGAACGGATACTCCTTCGTCAGCTTTTCCCGCAGGAAGGCATCCTTTAACTTGTTCCCTTCCATATCCTCAATGTTATTAAGCCCTTCCCCTTGCCATACCTGCATCACAACTTCATACGGCTTTGCAACGCGCCAAAAAGCACTCACTCGCATCACGCTGTCCATCTGGAGACGGAGGATTGGCAAGGCGCACATATAATTCCCCCTGCGAACCATCTCCGAAAACCCGTCAATCAGATGGATCGACCTTTTCAAAGCCCCAAAGATATACATATCCAACGGGTACATGGCCCCGCCATACGCCTTCATGATTCGCAAGCCCAATTCGGTCTGGCGTTTGGTAATCATGTCCAATTCGGCAAGGCGTTTCACCACCGATACGGGAATAGCTTCTAGAATGCGCTTTTTCTTGACCATGTGTAAATGATACACGATGCGCCCACATCGTCAGTCCGATTTCATGCGCTCCCGGGGATGGTATTTCCGATGCGCCGCCTTCAAATCCGCCGCCGTCACCGACAGGTACACCTGCGTCGTCCCCAGGCTCTCGTGCCCCAGCATCTCCTGGATGTGCCTCAGGTTCGCCTTGTTCTTCATCATCAGCGTCGCGCACGTGTGCCTCAACAGGTGCGGATACACCTTCCTCTTCAGCCCCGCCTTCGCCCCGTAGAGGCTCACCATCCTCCACAAGACCCCGTTGGCCAGCCGGTTCCCGTACTGGCTCAGGAACAGTATGTCCTGGGCCTCGTCCTTCACCAACTGGGGCCGGATCGCCTTCAGGTACCCCTCCACGTACCGACAAGCCACCTCCCCCAGCGGCACCACGCGGTCCTTCCCTCCCTTCCCCAGGTTCACCCTCACGAACCCCTCCTTCAAGTCCACATCCCCCACCTTCAGCGATTCCACCTCACTGCGCCTCAAACCCGTCGAGTACAACACCTCCAATATCGCCCGGTCCCGGTATCCGATCACGGTGCTCGTGTCGGGGGTCTCCAGCAACCTCTCCGCCTCCGCCCGCGTCAACCCGCCCGGCGGCAACCGCTTGGGCCTCCTCGCGTATGCCACGTGCCGGGTCGGGTCGGACGCAAGGTATCCCTCGCCCTCCAGGAGCCGGAACATGGCCTTCACCGCCTGGAGAGCCCGGTTCTGCCCGTGTGCCGCCGACGGCTTTCCCTCCTCCATCGCCTTCCCGTACAACTCGGCCATGTAGTCCCGCACGTGGGATGGGCTTACCTGCACCAAGTCCTCCACCCCGCACTCCCTCAGGTGCCCGAAGAACCTTCTCGCCTCGTACCGGTAGTGGTACACCGTCTTCGGCGAATACCCGTTCACCCTCAGCAACCCCTCGAACCTCTCCCCGTACGCCTCCAGGTCACGCACGGCTCCACCCCTTGAAGGCCGTCACGGTCGGCTCCGCCCCGGCCTTGGCCTCCTGGGCCGCCTTCCCCCGCTCCCTCGGGTGGGCCTCCCCGTGCGCCTTCTTCACGTCCACCCCCGCCACGTGGGTATACACCTGGGTCGTGGACAGGAAAACGTGCCCCAACATCTTCGACACCGCCTCCACCGGTGCCCCGTTCTTCACCATCAGCGTCGCGAAGGTATGCCTCAAGGTATGGGGGCTCACCGGCTTCCCGATCCCGGCCCTCCTCCCCGCCATCCTCACCATGATCTCCACCGCCTGCTTGCTCACCGGGTTCCCCTCCTTGTTGACGAAAAGCGCCTTCTCATCCCGCCCCTTCGGTGCCAAATGGGGCCTCCCCTTGAGCAGATATCCCTTCACGAACCTCATGGCCTCCTGCCCCAGCGGCACCACGCGGCTCTTCCCACCCTTCCCGCTTTCGACCCTCAGGAACCCACCTTCCTGGTCCACGTCCTCCACCCTCAGCCGGATCAGCTCCCCCAGCCTCAACCCGGTCGAATAGAACACCTCCAGGATCGCCTGGTCCCTCATCCCCGTGGAGGTCGAGGTGTCCGGCACCCGCAGGATCTCCTCCACCTCCTCCCGGTTCAGGACCACGTGGGGAAGCCGGTGGGGCCGGGGCGGCTCCTTCATGTTCACCGCCGGGTTCAGGAGGATCTGACCCGTCTCCTCCAGGTAGTCGAAAAGGGTCTTCGCCGACCGGATCATCAGACACACCGTCCCCCACCGGTACGGCTTCCCCTGGAAAGTCTTCGCCTCCAGCACCCGCTGGCGGTATTCCAGAAGCTCGTCCACCGTCACCCGCCTCAAGTCCACCACCCCTTTTTCGGCCAGGTACGCCAGGAACGGCTTCACATACCTCCCGTACCCCGTCACCGTGGCCGGGGTGTACCCCTTCCCCTGCAAGTGCCTCACCATCGCCTCCCCAACCGCTTCCAAGCTCTCCATGCCGTCCTCCTTGCTTGTGATATCGGCCCAGACCCCCTTGGAAGCAGGTCGTAAGCCGAATTCTGTTCCACACCCCCGCCTAGGACACCCGCCCTGGCCGGTCATGCCCTCGCCCTGCCGGATCCTCGCCATGCCGTTGCCTCTGCCCCTTCCTCCTCACCCCCTCCCGCCTCTCGCCCGCGCCCGTGTCAGGACACACCCCTCCCCTTGATGGACAAAACCAATTGAAAACTGATACAGGGGGAGTGGGGGCTGGCGTCGGTCAGAAAGACTTCTTCAACAATTCCAATGTGAAATACTGTGTTTTTGCTTTAGTCGGATTAAAACTTCGTGTAAAGCCACTTTACCCTCCGCCGGTAACCGTAGGGGGCCTTAGACCTTTTCCCGCCAACCGCCAAGTAGGGCTCTTTTCGTTCGCCTGTATGCCTCAAAGCCGTTTCTCCAAGTCACGCCAAGTACCGCCAAGTCCGCCAACCTCAGTCAACCACCGGTTGACACACCTTTCCCCGCGCCCGCGCCATTCATACTGATACGGATGGGGTGGGAGCTGGCGTCGAACAAAACCCAAACCACCACAATGCCAACGCCTTTCGCCCCCTTTTCGTGCTAATAGGACTTGCACCCCGCTTCTCACTCCCTAATACCTCCGCCTTGATGCTTTGATAGGTGGGTTTGCCATCACCCAAACCCCAAAACCCTTGTCCCGCCTCGATATACGCCCTTTTTCTTTTTAACGATTCGTTAAAATTGTTCTTCAGGACAATCCCGCCCCCTCAAGCACCCTCCCGGGGCAAGCCAGCCCCCCCAGCACCAACCCCTTCTCCTCCCCCTCCCTATCCCGCTCCCCGTTCAACTCGTACACGTACTCCTGCCCCTTCCTCCCGGCCACCACCCCCAGGTACTCCAGCCCCACCAACTCCCCCAGGTGCGTCTTCACCTGGAAATCACTCCATCCCGTGAAGGCCCGTATGTCCCGCCTCGTGAATCGGTATTCCCCCTCCCGACAGTCCCCCTTCCCCCTCTCCCCCACCATCCGCCGGATCTCCGAAAGCAGAGCCCTCCCAGGTGCCGACACCTCGTCCAGCGTCCTCCCCAAAACCTCCCCCGCCAGCCGGTTCGCCCGCTCGATGTCACCCGGTTCCACCTCGATGTACTCCACCCCCTCGTGGACCTTCACCTCCCTCTGGTACTGGTGCAGGAAGGCGATCACCCGGATCAGTCCCAGGTACTTCTTGTGGTCCCTCCTGGCCCTCAGGGTGGTCGCCGGGAAGGCCAGTTTCGGGGCATAGGGGTTCACCACCGCCAGGGGGCGAAGCAACCGCTGGGCGTTCTGGTGCACCCTCTCCACCCGCTCCCTTTCCTTCCTCCGCCCCAACCCCGCCAGCGTCTCCCCCTCCCTCTGCGCCTCCAGGATGCGCTCCGTCATGGCCTTCGATTCGTCGATCGTCAGCGTCAAAAAGCGGTTCTGAGTCTCGAAATCCATGTCCACAGCGGTCGTGGTCAGCATCAGCGCCACCGGCCCCTTCACCCTGTACTCCACCGCCCTCATCTTCCCCGTTACCGGGTCCTTCTCCGTCGTGGCGATTGAAAGATACTTCGAGGATTGCAGGTTCCGGATCGAATACCCCGCCTCCCTCGCCCCTGCCTCCTCCTCGATGGCCAAAAGCTTGTGCGACAACCCGGATTCGTCCTTGTAAAAGAGGGCCTGACCCGTCAGCCTCGTGTACTTCTCCACGTCCTCGGGTGGGATGAACCGCAGGATGGCCTCCTGCAACGTGCTCTTTCCCGCCGCGCTCCGGCTCTGGATCAAGACCGCCAACGGCTCCTCAAGTTTGCGGCTCACCGCGCACAGGTACCCCGTCAGCTTGTTCCCCTCCTCCCCCGCCAACCCGCACGCCTCGAAATCCGAAAGGATGCGGTCCATAAGGGCGGGATCGTGCAGGAGGGCCAACGCCTCCTCCCTCTCCTCCTTCCCCATCTCCGGGGCCTTGTTCCGAGTCTCGACCGACGTTGGCTCATACCCTTCCGCCAACTCCAGCAGTTTCTCCACGTCCTCCCCGATCACACCCGCCTTCTCCTTGAAATGCCCCTGGCTCGCCTTGGAGAGAAGCTGTCTCCCCCTCTCCGAATACAGGTCGAACACGTCCAGCATGAACCGTTTCTCCCCCGGCTCCTGCGCCTTCAGCGTCACCCTCAACCGCACCCCCTCCTTCTGCACCGCCTTCACCTCGTACCGCCTCTTTCCCCATTGCACGACGAACCCCGTGGCCGTGCGCTCGAACCCTTCCTCCCGCATGTCCTGGGCTTGTGATGAGGATATCCCCGCCTGCGGGTTGGCCTCCGCCAGCATCCCCTCGAAGACCTGCACCGCCCTCTCAGTCCCGCCGAAGAAGTCGGATACGCTCTTGGGGAGCCCGATCCGGTAGACTGCCACCTCCTCGTCCGCCAGCCCCTTCTCCACCCCCTCCCCCGGCTCGAAGGTCAAGTACACCTCCTTCGTCCCATGCCTCTGGAACATCCTTCCGTGGTCGTCGGTCCATCCTCCCGACCCCCACAGGGCCGTCACGTCCCTGAAGCCCGCCTGGTACAGGATCAACGCGTCCAGGATGTTTGCCGCAAGGATCAGGGACCTGCTTCTTCTCAGGGCCGAAAGGTTCCACACTCCCACTCTCGGTCCCGGCAAGTGCACCCACTCCCCGCTCTGAACCCTCACCCCGGCCATCCCCACGCAATCGTCGTTCTCGTCGAACCAAGGGAACACCACGCAGTCCGTGAAGGTCTCAACCCCTGCGGCGTCCAGGAACCCCAGCCGGGTCAAGGCCTCCCTCACTTCCCCGCCCTCGGGCAACACCGGAGCCAAGGCACCGTCCGTATACCCCACCCGGAAGTCCTTCCAGAGGGACTCGTCCGTAAGGCCCCATACGTTCAGGGCCTTCTTCCCGGTCGTGAGGGCCTGGAAGCGTTCCGCGTACAGGGCCGCCAGCCGGTTCAGGAGCCGCCGCCTCAACACGGCTTCCTGGCCCCCGGCCACCGCCCCCGTCGGCCTCATGGCCGCCTCCAGCGATTTCCCGTCCCGCTTCCTCAAATCCGCCCTCCCTCGAAAACCTGTCAATGGGTTTCACATGAAATTAGTGTGTGCACAGAAATATACACTATTGGTATATTGTTGCGCAACAAATGAATATACGCATTTTCCGCCCCTATACTGTTCACGAGTCGTATCCGTCATACGCATTCCGACAAAACGGGGATAAAGGCATATGGATATTTCGTCACTCCACGACATACGCGTTTGTACGTGGTATTCAGTGGTTTTTAGTAGAATCGCTCGTGGTCACAAAGTTATGAATGATGCATAACCATTCGCTCTCTTTCATATAAACTCATACCTGCATTATCGACTGGTAGCCACTAACGGAAACCAATAGAGGGGTCTTTCGGTGGGAAAACGGGAAAAGAGTCCTAAGCCGGGAACTGAGTCCTTCGGGACCCGCATGGCTCGTCTCCGCAAAGCCGCCGGTTATACCCAAACGGAACTCGCCAAGGTTCTCGGGGTCACCCAAAGGGTTATTACCTACTACGAAACCAAAGCCAAATACCCCCCCTCCCATCTTCTCACCGCAATTGCCAAGGCCCTGTCCACCTCAGCCGATACCCTGCTGGGCCTGGATACCCCGGAGAATGACGGTCCCAGGAAGGACACCCGCCTCAGGAGACGCATCAGCAAGCTAGAAAAACTCCCCCCCGCGAAGCGCCGCAAGATCGTCGATCTGATGGACGCATTCCTGGAGGAGATGTAATGACGGCAGGTCTATTTACAATTTTATAATCGTTTACTTCTCCTCGCGGTTAAGGCTTATGCCGTCGTATGTATATCTACACAACAACCCGCTTTTCATTCCCACAATATTCTTATATATATTGTCCTTCTTCATAACGTTCATAATATCCCCCCCCTCCACTTCACCGCCACCCGGCATGAAATACACGAATCCAACTCGTTCTAATTCCGGAACACTAAAGTAAAATACAGAATACCAATAATCATAATTGGCCACATTTATAGTAACCTTCCGCTTTTTACCCTTCATCTGTTCGCCGATCACTTCCTTAACAATCTGATCTAACGCCTTCATCGAAAACGACACCTTGTCCGTCTTTGAACCCCTGAATGATAAGACGTCTTGATACGCGCCGAAGTTCGCCTTAATATTTTTTCTGTGGGTCTTGCATATACTCTCCTTTTGGGTTGCATATGCGATTTCATCATTCGAGTGGTCATTCAAATATAACGGAATGACAACACCGCGGTATTCACTTAAAACAACCATAGACTTCAAATCATCAATGAACGCGTTCGTTTGTTTGTCATCGTTCACATCCTCGCACACCACGATCGGCACATCCCGCACGCAGGCGTCTCTAAACGTTTTGTCGTCCCAATACCCGTTCCAATACTGATTCCACAACACAGCCTCCGATATACACTTAACCACCGCTTTGTCCATGCGCTTTACATGCTCACGGCCACCCGTGCACCCAGCCAGCGCCAGTGTAATCGCCATCATGACCATCGCACACGACCGTTGAGTTATCACCATTCGTATTCCTTCCCGGGCTTAAATCTCGTGAAATGATTCTTGTTAAGACTACCGGTATATTCAAGTCTACTTCCAATCACGATGGATTTGTCCGATACAAATCCTACGGGTATATCATTACCCAGCTCCGGTATCGAAAATGGCGGAGAGCCCATTTGAGACAATAGCAACATTGCCGTAACGCTGTCGTTCCATTTCTCCCTGTATTTTGAATTATTTAAACGTTGATCTATAAGATCAGAGCTAAACAAGTCGTTTCCGTTCATCACAAGATTCCACATGGGCACTTTCGACAAATACGCAGCGAACTGCCTGGGGTGAATTATCACGGACCAAGCATCAGGATTTCCAAAATCCATTTGGTTCCGATTAGGTTTGCTTGAAAATTGATTCCAAGTGCTCGTGTAATGAATGCGATTTAGTACCACCGCACCGATTGCGATTTTTTCTGCCGTTATTTCTCTACTACCTCTATAAAACGCGGATTCGGAAAACATTAAACCGATGATTTGCCGCTGAGATAATTCCGAAGGTGCTCGATATAGATAATTCGTATAAAGATTTTCGGCAACATGCATCATTACAATTTTAAAAGGTCCTTCGGACATATTATCTATGCTCGTAGAAGAAAGACCACTTGCGTCGCTCTTGTTGACGCCATCCCCTTCGGCGAATAAATATTTGTGAAGCGAAAGCGGGTTCTCCGGGCTTCCCTCGAACGTGTCGGACGACAGGAACCTTCCCGTGTTCGGGTCATACCACCTGGCCCTCAGGTAGACCAGCTTCGTGTCGGGGTCGGTCGTCTCCGACTTCCACCCCGTGAAGCAGGGGCTCGTGCCCGTGCGCTCAAGCGGGTTGCCCCATGCATCCCAGGTAAACGTGTCCGTGACTGTCCCAGCCTGATCCATGAGAAGGCGCACGTTGCCCTGCCCGTCCACACCTGCGTAGCGGGTCACCCAGGAAGCCCCGTCCTTGTAGTCCACGAAGAGAAGACCATTGGGGGCGTAGCCGTAGCGCCTCACCACGGCTCCTCCCTCGATCTCCTCCGCGACCTGCGGGTAGCCCGTGATGCTGGCTTGGTCCCACAAGTACTGGGTCGTCACACCCGTCAAGTTGTTGGTCCTTGAAACCCTCAAACCGTCCGCGTCGTAGGTATAGGACACGTCCACGCCCGTGCCTTGCACCCTCGTCAACTGGTCCAGCCCGTTCCAGGTGTAGGTGAAGCCCGAAGGTTCGGTGAGCTGGTTGCCGTTGCCGTCCCAGGTGTAGCCCGTGGCCGTCAGGCGGTCGGTCTGATCGAAGTAGCCCGCGAAAGCCTGGTCGGGTATGCCCTGCGTCACCGGCCCCGTGCCCGTGCGGCTCAGGCGGTTATTCACCTCGTTCCAGCCGTAGGAAAGGGTGCCCGACACCGGGGCTCCCGTGATGGTCTCGCTAGTGAGGCGGTACAGGCCGTCGGGGTCCCAGGTCACGTTCCTCCCGCTGTGCCTCTCCTCCACCGCCGTCTTGTTCCCCGCCGGGGCCACCGTGTAGTGGTAGTCGGCAAGGGTGACAGCAAAAGTCCTCACCTGCGCGTCCGTCAGGTGGTTCGTGCTGTCGTACAGGTACGTCACAGAGACCCCGTTGGGAAGCGATATCCCGTTGAAATTGCCCGATGTGTCGTAGTGGAAATAGTGGCCGTACCCGTGCGCGATCAGGGTGGCCGGCCTGTTCAGGCCGTCTGACCCGTAGTCCCAGCCCACCCCGTCCGCGTTGGAACTCATCACGTGATCCACGCCCCCGGCCGGGTCCCGGGGCGTCTCCAGGGTGCCCCAAGGCGTGATCCTCCTCACCAGCCGGTCCCGTGAGTCGTAGTTGAAGGTCACCGGTACGCCGTTGGAGACCGCCACCGCCCTGCGCCACAGGTTGTCGTATTGGAACGATTGATACACGCCGGGGGCCGTGACGCTCGTCAGATTGTCCGTGACGGGATCGTAGCCGTATGTAATCCCCGAGCCGTTGAAGGCGGTCTTGTGGAGCAAGCACCCCGTAGCGTCATACGAATCGTATGTTTCCCTACGACTATCCGGAAGCGTTCTTGATAGGCGGCGATTAAGCGCATCGTATTGATAGGTCGTGATCCGTCCCTCGGCGTCCTTCTGGCTGGTCATGTTCCCGGCCAGGTCGTAGCCGTACTCCGTCACATGCGCCACGCCCCCGTTATACTGGGTCACCTTCACGAGCCGCCCAAGGGCGTCATAGGCGAATTCGGTCCTCTTGCCATCCTCGTCCACCGAAGCGGTCCTGCGTCCCAAGAGGTCATATTCCGTGATCCGCCTGCGCCCGTTCGGGAAGGTGATGGTTGTCGGGCGGTTCATGGCGTCGTACTGGGTGGTCGTCGTCCCGTTGGCGTCCGTGACCGACGTCTGGTTCCCGTTCCGGTCGTAACCATAGGAGGTCGTACGCGTGGCCCCACCCGGGCCTCCCTCGACCGTGGAAGTCCTCCTGCCGGCGGCATCATAGGCATATCGGGTCCAACGTCCTTCGGCATCTTCGGTCAACGTCACGGCGCCCCGGTTATCGTAGGCGTTCGCCGTCCATTCGCTCCCGGGGTGGAAAGTCGTCACCGGTCTCCCCAGGTCATCGTATGCGTAGGAGGTGATACGGCCCCCCCGGTCACGGGTCTGGATCCTACGGCCTTCGGCGTCATAGACGTTCCAGGAATAGGTCGAATCCGGATACCGAACTGTCACCGCCCTCCCCAGAGCGTCATAATCGGTCCCCGTGTCCCTTCCCTTCTGATCCTCCTGCCCCACCGCCTTGCCCAGCGAATCGTAGGTCGTCCCACTCATCGTGTTGTCCGGGTACTTCGTCGTCACGACCCTTCCCTCTCCGTCGTAGTCGTAGGTGGTCAACAGGGTTCCCGCATCCGAAACGCGCGATTCCGTCAACCGGTTGCCGTTCGGGTCGTAGGTATAGGTCACGCCCGAAGCCAGGCCCGCCTGGTTGGCCGCACGGATCTCGGAGACAAGAAGACCGTTGGAGTCGTAGTTATAGAGGGTCACGATCCCCAAGGCATCCGTCTGGGACCTCATATTGCCGACGAGATCGTAGGTGTACGAGACCGTACCCCCGCCCGTCGGATACGTCGTGGAGATGAGGTTGCTCCTGCCGTCCGTGGAATACGTGTTAGTCGTGATGAATCCGCGGGCATCCGTCGTCGTCAACACCTGCCCCAGGGCGTTGTAGGTATAGGTCGTCCCCTCCCCCATCGGGTTCGTGACGGCCCTCAGAAGATGCTTCTCCGGGTTCGCCCCATAGTCGTACAAGGTCGGCGCGGAATTGCCGGGCGACAGCTCGGAAGTCATGTTGTCATAGGCGTCATAGGTATAGATCGTCACCAGCTCCTGCCCTCCGACCCACTCGTGCTTCTGGGTGACGTTGCCCCGCTGGTCGTAAACGTAGCTCGTCGCCTTTCCCAATCGGTTCGTCACGACCTCCGCCCGGTTGGTCAGATCGTGGTTGTAGGTGATCTCGTTACCGAATGCGTCGATGTGCTTCGTGAGGCGCCCGGCGTCGTCGTATTCGTTCCGGATTGGGGTGATCCCCCGCGGATCCTTGATCTCTGTCAAATAGCTCGTTCCCGCCCTGTACTTGTACGTCGAAGCGTTCCCCTCCCGGTCCGTGAAGGTCTTCAGATTATTCCCCTCATAAGTGTAGTTGAGGGTTCTGCCCATAGGATCGGTGATCCTCTTGATCCGACCGGACATGTCCCTCAGGAAGGTGATGCTCTTGCCCGTCGAGTGGTGGATGCCGTTGTTGTCGACAGTCAGGATGTTCCCGTTGAGGTCCTTCATGCTCAGCAGGCCCACGCCCGCCTTCAGGTGATATCGGGTCCCATCCCGGGTCGTCAGATAATACTCGTTGGGTTCCCACGCGATCTCCCGCCCTGAGTCGTACCAGACAACATTCCCCTGGTTGACTTCCGTGAAAACCTTGTTTCCAAAACCGACCGGGACAAGCGACCCATTGGTCCCGGCAAGCGGGACCAGATCGATGAATACATCCGCCCCGGCCAAAGTCGCGACACAATTGTCCGCACTATTGGATATCCTGATCCGCGCCTCGAAACGGCACACCTTTCCATCGGGGAAAGTGACGGTTACGATGTGCGACTGCGTGGGTGATACGCAATACTCGAATCCCTGCCGAGTGGCGTACCAACCGCGGCTCAGATAGGTGGATCTCTCGATCCGAACGTTCTTCACATCCAAGGTCCAACCCGCACCAAAATCCCCGGCCCTCTTGTCCCTGGAATCGTAGGTCCGGATGACCTGCATGGGGATGCCCGCGACGGGTACCTCCATGTCCGTAAAGGACAGGGTGAAATTCCCGACCTTCATATTCCCCTCGATGGTGAAGGCCCCGGTCTCGGGCGACGACATGTAAGTCCCATCGGTCATGTAGGCCGTGAGTCTCATCACGAACTGCCCATTGAGGCAGAGCGTCGGATCGAAAATCCCCAACACACCGTTCGACACCTCGTCCGTACCCTGGACGGCGGTCATCCACTGGCTGTCCGAGACGCTCCGGTATTCGAGGACCCACCGCTCGAGGAGCCCGCCGGACGCCGTTCCGATCACGTTCAGGCGCTCCGTCACGACCCCGCCGTCGATCGCCACCACCTGACCATCGCTGATCTTCTCGAAACGGAGGATCTCAGCGGCCGCCGGGAGCGGGGTGTGGGTGGAGGTCGGAGTGATGGTCGGTGTCAGGGTCGGGGTGTGGGTCTCCGTGAACCAGGTCCCCGTCGGTGTGCTCGTCGGCGTCCCCGTATCTGTGGGAGTCGGTGTGGCGGTATCCGTCGGAGTCGCTGTCGGCATCGGTTGGAGCCCCACGACCTCCACCGCCGAAAGGAAAGGCTTCCCGAGAGAGCCGTCCTGCGCGACAAGCCGGACATCAAGGGTTCCTAGGCCCATCGTCGAAAGCGGGGCGGTCCCGGCCACAGGTACCGTGACATCGAGGATCTCCAAAGCATAGGCGGAACCCAACTGGCACAGGACCCCGAGATCCACGCCCTCACGAACCTTCTGGCCCTGCACGTAGACGTCGAACACCCTTTGTCCGGCACCCGCATAGATCACTTCGCCGAAGTGAAGGAGAACGCCGTATTGGCTCGGGAAAAGATCGAATTTGTACTCGACGACCGGGCCCGACACGAAATCCTGGTAGAGGGCCGGGTCCTCCGTTCCATCGAAGGGATACTCCCCGATATAGAACGCCGTCACCGGCTGGCCCGCCGTGTGGATGTAGCCTGCCCCGCCGGGCGCGACCCCCGGGACGCCCACCTGATAGGCCTGGTCCCCTGCCCAAACGTTCCCGGCATGGTCCTGGTACTCGGATCCCGCGGAGTTCATCCGGATGTGCAGTGCACCTTCGACGGGCGTCCGGGTGGGAGTGGGCGTGATGGTCGGCGTCGAGGTGGGCGGCTGGGTCCCCGTCCAGGTCGGAGTCCATGTAAAGGTGATGGTTTGCGTGAAGGTCGGCGTGGGGCTCAAGGTCTCGGTCGGGGTGTCGGTCAGGAACGTCCCCGTCGGCGTGGGCGTCGGGGTCGGGGTGTCGGTCACGGTCGGAGTCGGGGTACGCGTGGGTTTCGGGGTGAGATTGAGAAGTAGTTGCTGACCCTGGATGCGGACGGCCGCGAGGAAGGCTCCGCTCCAGGGGAGGTCGGTCTTGAACCGGAGCAGGAGACGGCTCCCGCCGCTGACGGGGTCCTCCGAGACCAGCACATCGTTGAACGTGATGTCATAGGCGGTATCGTCCGAAGCACAGGCCGCCACGTCGAGACCGGCGATCAGGGTAACCGGGTCCTCGTACAGCCCCTCCGCCGGGAGCGACAGCACGTCGAAGCGCCTCTGCCCGTGCTGGTAGTAGCTCAATTCAGCCCACTTCAGGGTCACCGTATAGAATCCCGGCGGGACGTCGAACCTGTAATCAAGGACGGAATCCTCGCGCCAATCACGATAGAGATCCGGGTCCGAAGTCTCGAAGACAGGTCCCGGTCCCTCGTAAGCCGAACTGAAGTAGTTCAAGTATCCGTACGCCGAAACGCCCGGAACCGAGACCACCGGACCGTATCCCTTGTCCGCCAGCCAAAGGTTCCCAGCCGTGTCCGTATAGGGATCTCCGGCCACGTTGACGCGAAGGTCGATCGCCCCAGGCACCCGGGTCCGCGTGGGGGTCGCCGTGGGGGCGGCCTGGAGGCCTACCACCTCGATCGCCGACAGGGTGGCATAGTCCACGGAAGCTTGCCATTCGATGTCCAAGGGGCCTTCCGTCACGGAAATCGTGACCGACGCGTCATAGGCGTTGAAGAATCCCGCCTCATCGATCAGATCCAGGTCGACCGCCACCGTCTGACCCGCCGCCGTAATGCTGAAAACCCTTTCGCCGAGACCGACGAAATACGTTTCGGTCATCTTCAGGATGATCCGGTAATCCCCGGCCGGAACCTCGAAGCGGTACTTCAGGCTGGGTCCATCCCGCGTTGTCTGGTAGATCTCGCTGTCGGCTGTCCCGTCCACGGTGGAGCTGGTGTAGTATTCGTCCCCTTCCACGAGCCAGCCGAATCCGCCCGGCATTGTGGCCGCCGGATTCCAGGGCGTGTAGGGCCTGTCCTCCACCCAGGCCCTCCCCATCGAATCCAGATACCGTCCCCCCGCCACGTTGATGCGAAGTTCATACGCTCCAGGCACGGTCGTCGCCGTATAAGTAGGCGTGAAGGTGTCTGTCGGGACCACAGTATCCGTATTCGTATATGTGAAGGTCGGTGTATCGATCGTCCCGGTCGGCGAATGGGTGGGTGTCGGAGTCATGGTCCGAGTCGGGGTGTACCAAGTCCCCGTCGGGGTGGAGGTGGGCGTCCGCGTCTCACGAACCACGGGACTGGGTGTGATGACCGGGGTCCCACCGATGAAGATGTTCGAGTTGCAGAAGTTGTTGTCCTCGTGAAGTTCCTCGACAATCCCGACCAGCCCCCCCGAATCGTCCGCCGACACCCAGATTGGGCCCGCGATGGTCGCCGCAGCCGAAGCCGGGAGGGTCAAGGTGACATCCTGGAATCGCCCGACTCTGAGGATCTGGTCTGTCGCCACGGTCCCCAGGAGCAGTCCGCCATCCCTCGGATCACCATCGTAGAAGGCGTTCACGACACCCGGCCCTACCAGATCCGACCCGCCATTCCCGATCCTTGCGGTGATAAAGATACTAGCCACGTCATTCTGAATCCGAACTTTTGAAGCTGTTAGATCCGGTGCATAGTAAAAACACCCATTCGTCAAGACGTTCATTCGGAAATTGTTATATGTGTCCCAGTTATTTCTTGGATATCTCGGAATGCTCCCATCCTCATTCACATTGGTGATGGAGTAAGCATGTTGATTCCATATCTTCCTGGTATTCGGCCAAATACCCGCCGCTTCCTTCATCACATAAATGCCATGGTCGGGGCCCATTGAATTGGTCGTGTTTGCCGATAGAACGATTTCGGCCCTTTGGTCACCATCCACATCGGCGACTACCGGATATTCGTGAACCGTACCACTGCTGGATGGGAAACGCGCAATAACCTGTCCGTCGTATCCCCGGAATATCCACATGTTCAATTCATCACGGTACAAGATGCACATCTCGCCGGTGCCGTCAAAATCGAACAATGCAGACCCGGTCGTATTTGAGCTTGCATCCTGGATCGGATTGGACCACAGGATCGATCCATCAGCCTTTAACACCGAATACATTTTGCTGCCTGCAACACCGATCTCGGGGATTTTGTCACCATCAACATCCGCGACCGTCGGCGGGCCGCCCAGACCCCCACCCGGTATCGTTCTTGTCCACAGAAGTCTTCCCGAATGGTCCAGTAAATGAACCAATCCATTACCAACATCAACCAATTGCGGGTATGGATCGTCAGGATTGAATCTTGCTGTCGCGCCGAATCCATCAACAATGTCCGTACGACTCCAAAGAATAGCCCCATTATTCGTATATATCGTACGCCCTGCGACCAGTTCCAATTTGCCGTCCAAATTTATATCAGCCGCGAAGGACAGAAAATTTCCATTGCCGGCTCCGCCGGTCCAGCGAAGACGCCCGGTTAATCCACTGAACACCTGCCGCCCAATGATGACCTCTGCAATTCCATCTCCATCAAGATCGGCCAGACAAAGGCCACCCCGATCTACGGTCTCCACGGCATCGATCGTGCGCCACCTCTGTGAACCATCCGCATTGAACGCCAGTAATTGGTTCCCCGCATAGTTGAGGGCAATAATAGCCATTCTTCCAGTACCATCAATATCGCCTACGGCCATCTCAGAATCAGGCTTGAGATTAAGATCGTCATCGGTTCCGGTAAATATCTCTTCGCCGGTCAATCCATTCAATATCCTCAGACATCCCGGCGCCAATCCCGCTCCAAGAGATGAGTAACTGATGAATATGATGCTTGGCATCCCGTCCCCATTAAGGTCCGCAACAAGGGGTGACATGATCACATTGGTCCATCCGGGACGGGCCGAGGAAGAAGTCCATTGCCATTTCAGTCTTGTCTGCACCGACCGATGAGTCGGTCTGAAACCGCATTCTTTCCCTGAACTATTGATGTTATTACCCTCGTTCCACTCAGTGATTCCGTTTTGAGAATCCACGAATGCATAGATCGCATTACCTGCGAAAAGCACTTCTCCGGAAACGGTGGTTCCAACTGTGACCAACGCATTAGGTCCCAATGGCGGGACAACAACGTTACCGAGGACGTTGGATTGTCCCGGATGAAAATCACCGTCACCAACATTATCCTCGAAGAAAACGAGATCATAATACCCGCCAGCCAATCCCGGGCCTTGATTTCCGACGACCGCCGAAACGGTCCCCGTAACATAAAGAGTCTGCATATTGACTTGAACGCTGCAGGCGTCGACTTGATCGATGGTCAGATCCGGCAGTATCGCGGGCGTCGAGGTCGCCGTCGGGAGTTCACCACAGTGGACAAATCGCTGAATACGATCGCCGTTATATTCCGCTACGTAAATAACACCGTCCACACCCACATTAAACCCGAGAGTTCTCTTGAACTGTCCGGCATCTGTGCCAAATCCACCCATCGAGTAGATATAGTTGCCATAAATGTCAAATGCCTGGAGCCGATTGCCCTGATCGTTGTTCAACCACAATCTTCCATCACTGTCAAATTGCATGTGTTCAAGACCGTTCAATTGCTGCTCACCAACTCCCGGAGTTCCCCACGAGCGGATAAAAACACCGTTCCGGTCAAAAACGGAAACCCGGTTATTGATCCTCTCGCCGACATATACATTCCCGTCGGTGTCAATCGCTAAGCCACTAGGCCCTTTGATTTGACCCTCCTCCGCACCGGATACCCCCCATACTCGTTGGATTTCACCATACTTGTCGAAAACAGATATCCGATCGTTTGCATATTCCGATATGTAAACCAAACCATCACTACCGACAACCACTTGTATCGGCATACCCAACTGTCCCGGTGCGGTCCCAGAACTGCCGATCGATCTCAAATACCGACCCAAAAGATCAAACACTCGCACCCGCCCCGCGTCTCGCTCCGTTACATATATTTCATCGGATTCGCCATCCAGCCACGTCGAATAAGGCGTGTTCAAACCTGCCCACGAACGCAAATAGACACCTGTAGGGTCAAATACTTGAATGCGCCCTGCGGTATGCTCCGTCACATAAACAAGATTTCCATCCGTTGAAACACAGATCGGATTGCCCATCGAATAGTCATCACCCCACATCAAGTGATATTCTAAACAAGGTTCTTCGGGAGTCGTGGCAGTTAGAGTTGCTGTCGCTATGCAAGTCAGAGTGATCGTAGGTGTGTTGGTCAGCGTGTTCGAAGGCGTATTGGTGGGGGTCTCCGCAGGAGTATCAGTTGGGGTGCTGGACGGAGTATCGGTCGAGGTGTCCGCGGGAGTGTCGGTTGCCGTGTTGGTATGGGTCAAGGTGTAAGTGGGTGTATCGGTCGTTGTGTCTGTGGGGGTCGTCGTAGGTGTATCCGTAGGCGTCTCAGTCGACGTGGCCGTGAACGTATAGGTGTCAGTTGGTGTGTCAGTAGGGGTATCGGTTGCAGTATCGGTCCAAGTCGGGGTATCCGTCGGCGTATCAGTAGGTGAATCAGTGGCAGTATTCGTGGGGGTCGCCGTCGGAGTATCCGACGGTGTTTCCGTAGGCGTGTTGGTTGCGGTCTCCGTATGTGTATCGGTAGGTGTGTCCGTAGGGGTATCCGTCCCGGTCTCCGTGGAGGTTTCGGTCGGCGTGTCTGTCAGAGTCCATGTATAAGTCGGTGTATCAGACGGAGTATCCGTTTGGGTGTTCGTGTGTGTATCGGTCGGCGTGTTCGTCGGCGTATCCGTAGGCGTGTCGGTCGGTGTACCCGTCGCAGTCGGGGTCGCCGTCACCGTGGATGTAGGTGTGTCCGTCGGTGTTTCCGTAGGTGTTCGAGTCGGAGAATCCGTCGCGGTGCTTGTCGGAGTCTCGGTGCCCGTCGCCGTAGGCGACAAGGTCGGCGAGGCCGTGGAAGTGTCGGTGCCCGTTGGCGTGGCTGACGGCGTGGGCGTCAAGGTCGGCGTATCCGTCAACGTTCGCGTCCTGGTAGGGGTGTAAGTATCCGTAGCCGGCAGAGTCGGGGTATTCGTCGCTGTAGGGGTCGATGTTTTCGAGAACGTCGCCGTTGAAGTCCGCGTTTTCGTCGGAGTACGGGTCTTCGTGCGGGTCGCCGTCGGCGTTGGGGTGCACATTTCAGCACCGGGCGGCCAACCGGTCTCCGGGTCGATCCCGCCTCCCGGCTTCGTCTCGCCGACCAGAACCCCGCCCTTCAGGAGCGCGAAGTGGTGGTCGTCGTAATAGGGTCCCGCGATGTTCCCGTCGCAGGTCGTCTGTCCCTGCGGGATGCCGGAGTAGTCGTCGGCGAAGTTCTGCCAATTCTCCGCGCCCGTTGGACAACTGCCAGCCGAGGTAAGCAGGACCGAGTAACCGACCACCCAACCGCCCGCAGGAATGACCGAAACACCCGACTGGAACACGATGGGAACCGTCCCCACCTGGTTCGACTTGTGGGATGCGTTTTCGACGTAGTAGGGCGAAGAAGCAAATGTGTAATACTGGTTCCCGACGACTTGCATCGTGTTGATCCGGTTTCCCGCGCCGTCGTAGACATCCCCGTTCTGCCCCGTCAGGACGATGCATCGAAGTTTCGGCTCGTTCACCCACACCCGGAATGAAAGGTTCAACGCCTGCATCGTCAGGGGTACACTTCCCGTATTCCTGATCTTCAAGTAATAGCGCCGGTCCTGCACTCCGGTCATCTGGCAGTTGACCATCAGGTCCAAACCGGGGGTTGTCAGCGCTCCGCAGGGGACCCCTCCCTGTCCCGCAGCCTGAAGAGCGGTCGGCGTCGATGTCGGCCAAGAGGTCGGTGTAGGTGTCTGCGTTGCCGGGGGTGGCAACCCCTCGGGACACCGGCCGGTCCCGGGATCCGAGGTGTAAGTGGATTTGTATTCTGTAAGGATGACCTCGCCCTGACAAACCAGGAAATGGTGATCGTCGAAGTACGGGCCGTCCTTGCTACTTGAGCATCCTCCGGTAAAGCCGGCCGGGCTCGTGTAATCATCGTGGGAATTCAAGCAATAGCTGGAGGGATACTCGCAGGGTTCGGCAGGCCTCGTCCCGACGCGAATCCCCTGGATGCATCCCCCCGGAGGGATCTCGACGATTCCGCCCTTCCAGCGGATCGGCACGGAAGCCCTCTGGTTGCTCGATCTTCCCGGTTCGGGCATCACATAAGGCCGCGAGACCGCCTGGGCCGAAACGGCATCCAAGCTCATCGTACCCAGGGTCCGACCGGTCGAGTCCTTCACATCGGCGGCACCCTCGGCAATTTCCACGCGATTATGCAAGTTCTCGTAGAAATGCAGTCTCAAGCGGATGTCGTGATCCCGCCATCGAATGGGCTGGGTGCCATTGTTGACGATCTTGATCCAATAACTGGCGTAAGGGGACTTCCAATCGGCGCAACTGACCTGGAGGTCTAGGAAAACCGGTTCCGCGGCCCAGGCAAGCCCTCCCGGATCGCCGATCCGAACCGGAAACAGGAGTAACAGGAATAGAACATAAGCGAATGACGATAAGCGCCGAGCCGCGATCTTTACAGCCGTTATCATGAAGAGCGCCGGATATCGAAACGATTCATATAAACGCACGTAACCATCCGATCAGGAAAACGAAACCCCAAGGGTCACTTGATTGGCAAATCCCCATAGGCGGAGGAGACAGATCGGCAACGATTGTGTATTCAGGGAAATTGCATATATATAGTACACGATTACCTCGAAATTATGAATTGCCATTCTCTTGTCGCGTTTTATGCGTCCCAACGGTTTCAACGTTAAACCGGACTTGGGATCTTCTAGGCCAAGTACTGTCAAGGATCTCTATAGATCCCGTTTCACTTCTCCCATGAAGGGAGATAGTTCGAGTGAATGATCAGAGATCCACTTCATACAACCCCAGGTCTCCCACCGGAATACTCGAATCATGCCACTCCGTGTCATGGTGGTGCCGGAACCAGGTCCATTGCCTCTTGGCGTATTGGCGGGTGCGGCGGAACATCAGTTCGATGCCCTCTTCCCGGGTGATTTCCTTTCTCATATATGACGCCGCTTCGCGGTACCCGATCGCCCCCCACACGTTGGCCGCCTCGGGGATGCCCCAGGCCATGAGTCCGGCGGCCTCCTCCAAGAGCCCACCCTCCCACATGGCTCTTGTCCTGGCCATCAACCTCTTATCCAATTCCTCCCGCGGACATTCCAACCCGATCACCCGCACGCGCTCGCGCCCCAACGGGGCGAATCTGGACGATGCGGGCTTGGGATACAGCACCTTCTCCAACGCCCGGCAGACCCGCTTCGTGTCGTTCACGTGGATACGGGCCGCCGCGGCCGGGTCGAGGGACGACAGCCACTGGTGCGACCCTTCGGGGCCCTTTTGCATTACCTCCGCCGACACCCGTTCCCTCTCCTCCGCGGTTGGCGCTCCCCCCTCGGGCAAACCCTCGAGCAGGGCCTGGATATAGAACCCCGCGCCTCCCACCACCACGACGCGCTTTCCCTCATGGTCCAAGCGATCGATGACAGCCCGGGCTTCCTGCGCGAAAAGGGGTGCGTTCCAGGGCTCCGACGGGGCCCGAACCCCCACCAGATGGTGAGGGACTTGCTCCAGGTATTCCTTCGGTGGCTGGGCCGTGCCGACAGGAAGCCCGCGATAGACCTGGAAGGCATCGGCGGAGATGATCTCGGCGTTCAAGCGAACGGCCAACTCGAAGGCGGCTTTCGTCTTGCCAACGCCGGTGGGGCCGACGATAACGGGGATCAAGTCATACATCTTAAAGCCCCCCTCTCCCTGACCCTCTCCCGTAAACGGGAGAGGGAAAGAAAACGGGACCGGTGATGACGGGGATGATGCTAAAAGGCATAAGCACCCCTCACCCAGCGCAGATTCCATGAATCTGCGCGAGCAACCTTCACCCACGGCTTGTGGCCGCGGGTGGCTCGTCCCTCTCCCGCAATGGATTCGACCATGCTCACCATTTGGGGCGAGGGAAAACAAATGAACTTCGCAGATTCGCGTTTCATACAACCCCTTCACCACCGGGCGGAGCAGAGGCGACCGGCGAAAACAACCTGAGATTGGCACGTCGCCATACGCCCCGACCCGCCCTGAGCGAGGCCGAAGGGTTGGGGCGGCGCCTCGCAATGACGGAAAGAGCAAAAAAAGACTTCGCGTCCTTCGCGTCTTCGCGGTTCATTCGTGCCTCAATTTTAGTGGCGCTCGAACTTGCGATAGAGGTCGGACAGGGGCATCGAGATCAGCGTCGGGCGGCCATGGGGGCAGGTGAAGGGCAGATTCGCCTTTCTCATCCGGTCCACGAGGCCCTTCATCTGGTCCTCGTTCAACCGGTCTCCCGCCATGACCGACGAACGGCAGGCCAGGAAGGTCGCGATACGCTCCCTCACCTTGTTCAGCCGTTCCTCCCCCGTCCCGGGGATCTCTTCGGCGGCCAGATCGTCCGCCAGGTCGCGGAACATCTTCGTCATGTCCTTGCCCGACAGGTCCGCGGGAACGGAACGCACCACGAAGGTATTACCCCCGAAGGGGTCCACCTCCATCCCCAATTCCTTCATGACGTCCAGGCGATCGATGACGGCCTGGGCCGCTCTCGGTTCCAGTTCCACCGTGGCGGGCACGAGGAGGGGTTGGACCTCCAACTGACGCTCCTTCAGACCCTTCATGAGCTTCTCGTAGTTGAGGCGTTCGTGGACCGTGTGCTGGTCGGCGATGAACAACTCCGAATCCGATTGGAAAACGATGAAGGTGTTGAACATCTGTACGAAGTTGCGCAATTCCATCCCGGGATCGAGCGTCCGGGCCTGGGCGGACGGGACCGATGAAGCGGAGCCGAATCCGGAAGAGTGACCCGCACCCGCGATGGACCGGACGGCTTCGTAGGGGCCTTGAGGGCGGAGGGCCTCCATTACCCGCGGCGCCCATGCCGGGGTCGTGTTGGCGCGGGGCGACGTCATCGGGGCCGAATCGAACACCGGGGCCGCCGCGCCCGCCTCGACCACCGCGCCCGCCTGCTGAATCATCGCCTGGCGCACCGTGTTGACCACCGCGTTGTAGACGTCCCGGTCGTTGCGGAATTTCACTTCCCTCTTGGTGGGATGCACGTTCACATCCACGAGATCGGGAGGGACTTCCAGGAACAGGACCGCCGCGGGATAACGTTTGGTGGGTAGGAGTGTGTGGTAACCGGTCATCAGGGCATGGCCCAGTGAGGGGTTCATGATCCAACGGTTGTTCACGAAGAAGAACATGCCCTCGCGCGTGGGCCGGTCGTACCCCGGGAGCGACAGGGCCCCCTTGAGGGTCAGGACCCCCTCATGGCGCTCCACGAGCACCATCCGCTCTCCCGCGTCCTTGCCCAGGACGGCGGGAAGCCGGGACTTGAGATCACCGGGCGCGGCCCGGAACGATTCTCTTCCGTCCACGGTCATGGAGAAGGCCACCTGCGGATAGGCCAGGGCGTAGGTCATGACCACCTGGAGCGCCCGGTCCGCTTCGGTCGCGGGTTTCTTCATGAACTTGAGCCGGGCGGGCGTGTTGTAGAAAAGCCCCGTGACGGTGACCGTCGTGCCCTTCGGTCGGGCGGCCTCGCGCACCTCGGGTTTTCCCCCGCCCTTGAGGATCACCTGGGTGGCGGGCGCCGAACCCCCGGTCGAGGTGAGGATCTCGAATCGGGAGACGGACGCGATGCTGGCCAGGGCCTCGCCCCGAAAGCCGAAGGAGGAAAGCGAAGAGAGGTCGGATACGTCCCGGATCTTGCTGGTGGCGTGTCTCGCGACCGACAGGAGCGCGTCCTCACGCCCCATTCCCGCCCCGTCGTCCGCGACCTTGATGCGTCCCGTTCCGCCTTCGGTGAACTCCACGTCCACGCGTCGGGCCCCTGCGTCGAGTGCGTTCTCGACCAGTTCCTTCACCACGGAGGCGGGACGTTCGACCACTTCGCCGGCGGCGATCTGGTTGATGACCTTTTCGGAGAGGGTTTGGATGCGGTTCAAGAAAACACTCCCACGACCACAACACCCCTCACCCTACCCTCTCCCGCAAGGGGAGAGGGGAAAAGTATTAAGGCGATCTGGTTGATAACCTTTTCGGGGAGGGTTTGGATACGGTTCATCAAGAAACTCCCGACAACAGCATGGATCGACTGATCCCCTCACCCATTATTCCGGAGCCATAAACCGTCTCTCGGAATAATTGCCCTCTCCCGCTTGCGGGCGAGGGAAAAGAAGAAAAGATGAACCCCACGACCCAAGCACCCCTCACCCCATCCCTCTCCCGCAATGGATTCGAGCGGCCCTTCGGACCCCTCACCCTTTGGGGAGAGGGGGAATCATGGGCTGTGTATGGGTCGTTCATCGGGGTCCTTGCATGAGTCCCAGCACGCGCGAGCGGTACTGCAAAGCGACCGGATGTCCCGGCGAGAGCTCGAGCGCCCGGTCAAGTTCCTTCAAGGCCTCCGGGTACCTTCCCATTTTGCCGGAAAGGATCCCCAGGTTCAAATGAGCCTCGACGTGGTTCGGCTGGATCCCCAGCAGACGGCGCAGGCATATCTCCGCCTGCTTGTCATCCCCCAGGAGCGAATAGAGGGCCGAGGCGTTCACGAGTGAATAGGGGACGTGGGAACCTTCCCGGACGGTCTCTTCCAGGTGCTCCAGCGCCGATTCCCGGTCCCCCCGACGATACGCGTCCCGCGCCAGCACCAGGGGGATGTGGCTGACGGTCTCCTCCGCCTCCCGATCGGGAGGCCGTGGTCGGCCCGATCGTAGCCGGAAAAACCCCTCCAGCACCGGCGGTTCGGAAAGGGTCCGTTCCTTGGCCGCCGAGGTCACACGATACATCAGGCCCTCGGGACGGCAGGCAAGCTCCGGGACGAGGGTGCGCTCCTCCGGGACGTACATCAGTTCCCCGTTCTCACGGAACAGTTCCTCCTCCACCTCCACCCGGCCCATGCCGGGGTGTTCCTTCATCCGCAGGACGGCCCGGGGGAAAAGCGTTCCCTCCCATTCGACGGGGATCAGGTCCGTTCGGAGCTCGTGGACATGCCGCGCATACGCGAAGGGAAAGACCTGGTTGTCCCCGACCAACTGCACCAACGCCCCCCTCCGGCAGGACTTCATCGTGTCCAGCGCGTAATCGTGGGAGTCCAGGCACCGGGAGAGGTTCCTCCAGGGGTGATGCGCGGCCACGACCCCCAGGGCCAGGAGGACCGCCGCCAGGGTTCCGGTCCAGCGCCGGTTGCCGATCCCTGACAGGAGTTCTCGCACGGCCAAGGCGCCCCAAAGGGAAGCGACGGCGTAGGTCGGCAGGAAATACCGGTAGGCGATCAGAAGGTCCTTTTCCACACCATAGGCGCCTAGGATGAAGAGGTTGAGGAGAACCGCCGCGAGGCAGGCACGGAAGAGAGGCCGGTGCCCCTTCCAAGCGAGGAAACCCCCGGCGGCGGCGAGGATCCAATAGGCGACGGGCCATCCCCGCAGGAAGGCCCCTCCGACCTCGCGCAGGAAGAGGAGGGTGCCGTCGAACCCCCTCGCGAACATCTTGAGCCGGTAGTGGCGCTGGGTGAAGTAGTCGAGAGCGCTTCCCCACCGGGAGGGATCGGTCCAGTTGACGGCCGGGTCCAGGGCGGCGCGAAGGGGTATCCACAAGTGGAGGCTCAGGGAAAGGATCAGTCCGGCCATGCCCCAGGGTGCGAGGCGGGCCCATTCCCGTCTCCGGCGCCAGTTCAGCGCCGCGATGAAGACCGGGGCCGTGAGGAAAGCGACATGCGTGCCGAACCCCAGCCCGGCGACCAGCCCCAGGGCCAACGCCCGGGGTCGCGACGGCTCCGATCGTGTCCCCAGCCAGAGGAAGGCGGCGAAGAGGGCGAGGTTGAGGGTATA